>NZ_FYAV01000069.1:0-151542 GCF_900185745.1 Stappia sp. TSB10GB4
CCGCAAACCCGCGGGCCGAGGCGAACACGCGCGGATCCGGCGTCTTGATCGTCAACAAGGCCGCGCCCACCGGTCCCACCGAAGGGATCGCCTTAAGCCGCCGGGCGAGGTCGTCGTCGCGCACGAACGCTTCGAGCTCCGCCTCGACCTTTGCAAGCGCCGGCGCCAGCGCGGCATATTGCTCGCCCTGCAGCGCGAACAGCTTGCGGGCGAGCGGCGGCAGGGCGGGGTCGCTCGCCACCTGCTCCAGCAGCGTCTCGATGCGGCACAGCCCCTTGGGCGCGATCAGCCCGAACTCGGCCGCATAGCCGCGGATCGCGTTGGCAACCTGGGTGCGCGCCCGGATCAGGCTGGCGCGCACGCCCATCAGCATCAGCCGGGCCTGTTGCTCGGGGCTCTTCTCCGGCACGAAGCGCATGCCAGGACGCCCGCCCGCCTCGCACAGTCCGGCCGCGTCGGCCGCGTCGTTCTTGTTGCGCCCGACATAGGGCTTGGCGCGGTGCGGCGCGATCAGCCGGGGCTCGTGGCCCCAGCTTCGCAGCCGGCGCGCCAGGTGGTGGGCGCCGGTGCAGGCCTCGATCACCACCCGCGCCGGCGGCAAGCTCGTGAAGAACGCTTCAAGCTGCCCGCGGCGCAGTTGCCTGCGCAGCACCGTCTCTCCGGCGGCATCAACCCCGTGGAGTTGGAAGAGATGCTTGGACGTGTCCATGCCGATGCGCGTAATCTCGTTCATTGGGCGGCTCCTTCGATGTGTTGGGACCATCATCTTGGCGCAAAACGACGCCGGATGGGGGCCGTCCACCCCAACGGAAAGGCTCCGCCCGGGCGTGGCTGACATGTCCCTTCAGTCCGTAAAAGATGGCAAACTTTTCCGGCTGCGGCCGGGTCTCGAGAATCCGGTCGGCCAGCATCATGGCCCCGGTTGCGTGGTCGAACCCCGCGTAGAGAAAGGGTTGGTCGGTCCCCCAGCCGCGCAAGGGGGTGGTGATGTTCTGCAGAATGACCTTCGGCCGGCCGCGGGCGATCAGGCGTTCCACGATCACCCTGTGGCGCAGGGCATCGAGAGTGAAAACAAGATAGTCGGGGTCCGATTTCAACACATCGGCGATCTGCTGGGTCTGTTCGCGGATCTCGGCCCCTGGCAGGGAAAACTGCGTGGTGATCTCGTAGCGGATCCCGATCTCGTCGAGGCGCCGCTCGAGTGCGACGATGCTGCGGCGCCAATAATCCGAGGACTGAAAGCCAGGGTAGAGGACCGCAATGCGCACCGGACCTTGCGAGGCGGGCCCGGCCGGCATGGCCGCGCCGACCACCTTCTGGGTGAAGGCCTCGCTCAGTTCGCGCTGTTGGGGAAATCTGGCGAAAAGTTCGGGCAGGGTCCAGAACTCGCCGGAGGCCTCACGGCCAAACTGCGATCTGGCGATGCCGGGCGGGAGCATCGCCAAGATCAGGATGCAAAGAACCGGAATGATCAGTCGGGTTCTTCTCACGGTAGCTTTCCGATGCGGCGTCCGTTTGCGGAAGTCTGTCCGATTGCCCCGGCACATGCAAGCTATCATCATACGATTGATAGAGCATAGAAAATCCGCCCGCCACGCGGGCGCCAGCAAAGCCGGGCGGCTGCGCGCCGGCTCTGTCGATGCGCGGGTGCAACGGCTTCGCGGCTGCAACGGGCGGTGTTTGTGCCGCATTGACGGCCCTGCGGCGTTGCGTGCGTCCATCAACCTGCTATACCGCCCGGAAAACCCGGTTCCGCGCCGGGGATACGAGGACGGAGTTGCGCGATGACGGAAATGCGCCTGACAGTGGTGGGGGCTGCCGGACGCATGGGCGGCGCGCTGATCCGCGCGCTTTCGCAGATCGATGGTGTGCGGTTGTCGGCGGCGGTGGAACGGCCCGGCTCGCCTGCTGTCGGCCAGGATTCGGGCGTCCTGGCGGGCCTGCAGCCGAATGGTGTCGCCGTCTGCGATGATGCGCTGGCCGCGTTTGCCGCGACCGATGGAGTCCTCGATTTCACCACCCCGGCCGCGACGCGGCACTTCAGTGAACTGGCCGCCCAGGCTCGCATCGTCCATGTCATCGGGACGACCGGTCTCGGCGAGGAGGACGTCGCCGCGATCCGCCCGGCAGGCCGCCATGCCCGGATCGTCAAGTCCGGAAACATGAGCCTTGGCGTCAATCTGCTTGCCGCGCTGGTCCGCCGGGCGGCGGCGGCGCTGGACGAGGACTTCGACATCGAGGTGCTTGAGATGCACCACCGGAACAAGGTCGATGCCCCGTCCGGGACCGCGCTGCTGCTGGGCGAGGCTGCGGCCGAAGGCCGAGGATTGACCCTGTCGCAGCACAGCGTGCGCAGCCGCGATGGCATTACCGGTGAAAGGCCGCGCGGTGACATCGGTTTTGCGACCTTGCGCGGTGGCACGGTTATCGGCGATCACAGTGTGGTCTTTGCGGGACCACTGGAGACGATTACGCTGTCCCACCATGCTCAGGACCGTCAGATCTTCGCTCGTGGCGCGGTGAAGGCGGCCCTGTGGGCGCGCGACAGGAAACCCGGTTTCTATACGATGGACGACGTTCTCGGTCTCGTCGACTGAGTGCCTCGTCCCCCATCCGACCTGGAGACAGTCTGGCAATGGAACATCTTCTTGTGCTCGTGCGCCACGGGCAGAGCGACTGGAACCTCAAGAACCTCTTTACCGGCTGGAAGGACCCGGACCTGACGGAACTCGGGGTTGCCGAGGCTCGGACCGCAGGCAGCAAGCTGCGCGATCTGAAGCTGGCCTTCGACGTCGCCTACACATCCGACCTCACACGGGCTCAGCACACGCTGACGCTGATCCTCGAGGAACTGGGCCAGCAGGATCTCGAGACGGTTCGCGATGCGGCGCTCAACGAGCGGGACTATGGCGATCTGACGGGAATGAACAAGGACGAGGCGCGCGAGAAGTTCGGCGAGGAGCAGGTGCATGTCTGGCGCCGCTCCTTCGACGTCCCGCCGCCGGGCGGTGAAAGCCTGAAGATGACGGCGGAGCGCGTTCTTCCCTACTACCACTCGGAAATCCTGCCCCAGGTGATTTCGGGCAAGCGGGTGATTGTCGCTGCCCACGGCAATTCGCTGCGGGCGCTGATCATGGAACTGGAGGGTCTGTCGCCGGAGGAGATCCTCAAGCGTGAACTGGCAACCGGAGCGCCGATCGTCTACCGGCTGACCGACGAGGGCACGGTGGCCTCCGTTCAGGATCTGGCCGACTGACTGCGCTCTTCCGTAGCGGCTTGAAACAACGGCGGCCGCGCCTCAGGCGCGGCCGCTTTGCGTTCGGGGATGCCCCGTTGGAGATCAGAGGCCGAAGCCCTGCTGTTCGGCCAGCCGCTTGAGCGAGCGCTCGGGACGGGCGCCGACATGCCCGATCACTTCGGCCGCGCAAAGGCATCCGAGCTCCGCAGAAGTGGTGAAGTCGTAGCTGCGCGCCTGGCCGAGCAGGAAGCCGGAAGCGAACAGGTCCCCGGCGCCGGTGAGATCGACCACATCGGTCACTTCCGCGGCAGGCACGCGGATCGTCTCGTTTCGGGAAATGGCCATCGCGCCCTGTGCACCGAGGGTGAGCGCCGTGACCGCGCAATCCTCGCGCACCGCGGCAATGGCGGTATCCAGGTCGGCTGTCTCGTACAGCGCCTTCAACTCGTGTTCGTTGGCAAACAGCAGGTCAATCGTGCCGTTCCGCATGAGGCCGAGGAACTCGGACCTGTAGCGGTCGACGCAGAAACTGTCGGAGAGTGTCAGGCTGACCTTGCGGTCATGCGCGTGGGCGATTTCCGCGGCCTTCAGAAACGCCGCCTTGGCTGCCGGCGGATCCCAAAGGTAGCCTTCCATATAGGTGATCGCCGACGCCGCCACTGTTTGCGCGTCGATGTCCTTCTCCGAAAGTTCCACGCAAGCACCGAGATAGGTGTTCATCGTCCGCTCGCCGTCCGGCGTGATGAGGATCATCGACCGTGCGGTGGGCGGGCCATCGACGAGGACCGGCGTTTCGAAATGCACGCCGGTGCCGCGCATGTCATGCCGATAGGCAGCGCCCAGCTCGTCCTCGGCCACCTTGCCGAAATAGGCTGTGGCGCCGCCGAGTGCTGCAACTCCGGCCGCTGTGTTGCCGGCGCTGCCGCCTGAAATCCGCGTCGTCTGTCCCATTTTTTCGTAGAGACGGACCGCCTCTTCGGTGTCGATCAGCCGCATTGCTCCCTTAACGAGTTTTTCGCGCAGGAGAAAATCTTCCTCCACATGGGCAAAAACGTCGCAAATGGCATTGCCGATGCACAAGGTGTCGAAGCGCAGACTGGTCATGATGGCGAAAGTGTCCCTTTTGGTGTCGGCAGACGGAGCGACCGATCAGATTCCGGGCGTCGGCCGCAAGGCGCGATTTGCTTCCGGCTCGCGGATCTTGTCGCGGAACGGACTGGCTGGATAGATGCCAAGGAGCTTGAACTCGGCGGAAAAGAACTCCAGTTCCTCAAGCGCCAGCGAGACGCTGCGATCGTCCGGATGGCCCTCCACATCGGCATAGAACATCGACGCGAAAAACTGGCCTTCGAGCTGATACGATTCCAGCTTGGTCATGTTGACGCCGTTGGTGGCGAAGCCTCCGAGCGCCTTGTAGAGCGCGGCCGGCACGTTGCGGACGCGGAAGATGAAGGTGGTAATGATGGGCTGCCCGGAATTTTCCGCGCGCAGGGCTTCGCGCGACAGGATCAGGAACCGGGTGGTGTTGTGGGCCTCGTCCTCCACGTCCCGGCGCAGGATCTCCAGCCCATAGGCCTGCGCGGCCATCTCCGGCGCCAGCGCCGCGGCGGTGCGGTCGCCCGCCTCGGCGATCTGGCGGGCCGACCCGGCCGTGTCGGCGCCCACGATCGGCCGCAATCCGAGCGTGCGGATAATCTTGCGGCACTGGCCGAGCGCCATGACATGGCTCTGCACGCTCTTCAGATCCTCGATCCGGGTGCCCGGCAGGGCCATCAGTTGGAAACGGATCGGAAGAAAATACTCGCCGATGATCTGGAGCGAGGAGCGCGGCAGCAGATGGTGGATGTCCGCGACACGCCCGGCGACGGAATTCTCCACCGGGATCATGCCGAGATCGGCCTCTCCGCTCTCGATGGCGGTAAAGCAGTCCTCGAATGTCGGGCACGGCACGGCTTCATACTCGGGATAGACGTTGTGGCAGGCCGTGTGCGAGTTGGCGCCGTATTCGCCCTGGAAGACGATGCGTTTCTTGTTGGACATGATGGACCGGTGTCAGCTTGGGTTTGAAGGGCGCGAGGCGAAGACCGCCCTTACGGCTTCGAGGTCGCGCGGGGTGTTCACGTCCATCGGCACGCTGTCGATGAGCCCGACATCGATGCGCATTCCCGCTTCGAGCGCCCGCAACTGCTCCAGGCTTTCGCGCATCTCGAGGGGAGAGGGCGGCAGGGCGACAAAGCGGTCGAGGGCATCGCGCCGATAGGCGTAAAGGCCGATATGCTGGTAGAGCGGTCCTGGCCCTGTCGGGGCCGTCGCGCGGGTGAAGTAGAGCGCCCGCAGCCGCCGATCCGTCACCGGTGTGCCGATGGTCTTGACGAAACTGGGGTCTGTCTTGCCCGCCTCGCTGCGAATTTCCGTGGCGATGGTGCCAATATCCACCAGCGGATCGGCGAGAGGGTCGAAAGCGGCGCGGATGGCTTGCGGATCGATCAAGGGCACGTCGCCCTGCAGGTTCAAGACGATGCCGTGCCGTCGTTCCGGGTCGACGGCCTGTGCGGCGGCGCGAACCCGGTCGGAGCCGCTAGGCAGGTTCGGGTCGGTCATGATGGCCGTGCCGCCCGCCGCCTCGACGGCGGCCTTTATGTCCGGATGGTCGCACGCCACGATCACCGGCCCGATGCCGGCGGACAGGCCGCGCTCGATGACATGAACGATCATCGGCTTGCCGGCGATGTCGGCGAGGGGCTTGTCTGGCAGGCGCGTGGATGCCATGCGCGCGGGGATGACCACGAGTGCGGACGGGTCGGCAGCCGTTGTCACGGGCGTCCTTTCAGAGGGCGGACGGGCGTGCGGCGGGCCCGGCTACGGCGTGCGATCATTTGTATCATGGATTGCTCTTTTAAACCTATGGACACGAGCGTCAAAAACTTTGTAGTTTCCGGCGACTTTTTCACCACGCGCCGCGTTGCGCGGGGCCTGCTTGCATTGGCCTTGCGGCAACCGAGGGAGTTGGAGCCAGCGGGAATGAATTCTGCCAAGCTAAATATGATCGCTGGTGCGATCCTGTCCGTCCTCCTCCTGACGATGGGGCTCGGCATCGTGTCGGAAATCATCTTCCATCAGGGGGCGCCGGAAAAGCCAGGCTATGAGATCATCGTGGCTGAAGCGGATTCGGAACCGGCTCCGGCTCAGGACGCTCCGCAGGTGGAACCCATCGCCGTGCGCCTCGCCAGCGCGTCGGCCGCGGACGGTGAACGCCTGATCCGCGCTTGCGTGGCCTGTCACGATTTCTCCAGCGCCAACACCAACAAGGTTGGCCCGGGCCTGTGGGAAGTGGTTGGCCGTGCTCCGGCGAGCCATGAAGGGTTCCGCTACTCGAGTGGCATGCAGGCCTATGCGCAGGAGCATGAGACCTGGACCTACGAGAACCTTGACCACTTCCTTGCCGCGCCGCGGCAGGAGGTCTCTGGAACATCGATGGGCTATGCCGGCATGCGCAGGCCCGAGGACCGCGCGAACCTCGTTGCTTATCTGCGCACGCTGTCGGACAACCCGCAGCCGCTGCCCGAGGCCCAGGCCGAGGAGGCTCCGGCTGACGCGGCGCCTGTCGAAGGCACACAGGCCCAGTGACCGCGGCAACCACGCCCCTGTGGCTTGGTTGCCATCCATTTCAGGTGCTGAAGGCCGGCGCGAAAGCGCCGGCCTTTTCGCTAATTGCATAGGCGTGATGGATCTTGGCCGGGGGAGCAGCGCTCATTCGGAAGACCGTTCGGCGCCGCCGAATGCCGTTGAGTTTCCCCTGTAACGGGGAAGGGCTTTCGGATATAACGCTTTCGGCCCGCGCTGGAGGGATGTTGTTGTTCGTCCCGAATTTCTTCATCGAGTTGAAAATACATCTTTAACTGTGCCGTGTTACGTAGTTTTATCAGGTGTGGAAGCGCGGTCTGATCGACGTGCAAGCCGACCTGAACCAGGCGGCTCGCCATAGCCGCATCATTTCCAGGTGGGGGGGCATGACGCAGGCATCCGGTGTCAAGGAATTGACGCTCATCCGGTGGAAACACCGGATGATGGCTGGGGCCGTGGTGGCATTCGTCTGCGTCCTCGGGATCACTCTCACGGCGTATATTTCTGCATTGCTCACCGAGAATGCCCACAAGCGTCTGCAGAACGAGACGCTGGCGCGACTGTCGGAGGCGCGGGCGCGGCTCGAAGGAACGATCAGCGCGACGTTGTATATTTCGCAAGGCCTGGTGAGCTTCACGGCAATCAACGGCGAACTCACGCAAAGGCAGTTCCGACGCTTTGCGGAGGAACTTTCCTCGGCAAACCGCCATGTGAAGCTGATTGCCCTGGCTCCCGGCAATGTCGTCCGCTACGTCCATCCGTTGCTTGGAAACCTGAGAGTTCTTGGTCTGGATTACAGCAAGACCCCGGCGCAATGGCCGGTGGTGAAGCGAGTGATGGATGAGCGGCGCACCGTCGTCGCCGGCCCCGTCGACCTTGTTCAGGGTGGACGCGCCCTGATTGCTCGTTCGCCGGTTCTCATTCCGATGAACGAGGATGACGGCAGGTCCGAGCGCCGCTACTGGGGCGTGGCCTCGGTGGTGATCGACATGGATGCCCTGTTCGAGGATGCAGGCATTCGCCCGGAGATGAGCGGATACCAGTTTGCCCTTCGCGGGGCCGACGGGCTGGGCCCTGCCGGCGGAATGATCCTCGGCGACCCGGCGCTGTTCGAAACGCCCCTGTCCAGTGGTGGAGGGGTGATTCTGCCGGTCAGCCTGCCGAACGGCATGTGGCAGATGGCCAGCCGTCCGGTCGGCGGCTGGGTTGCCACCTCGCCGGAAGTTCAAATCGTCCAACTGGTTGGTCTCGGCGTCACCTTTGCGATCGCGCTCTTGTCCGTCATGGTGGTGATCGCACAGCAACGGGCGCGGTCGATGGCGCTGCATGACGCACTCACCGGCCTGCCCAATCGGCGATTGCTGGAGGATCGGCTCGAGCAACTCGCCGCGCTGGGCGAGCGGACGGGACTGGGCTTCCAGGTGTTCTTTGTGGATCTCAATGCGTTCAAGCCGATCAATGATACGTTCGGCCATGCGGTGGGAGATCTGGTGTTGCAAGAGGTCGGCAAGCGGTTGCGGGCCGAAACAAGGGACTCCGACACGATCGCCCGTATCGGTGGCGACGAGTTTGTCGTCGTAGTGCCTGGGATGACCCATCATCAGACCACCGCCAATATTGCTGCGCGACTGCGGGAGGCTGTCAGCGAGCCGGTGCGCGCGGGCGATAACATCATCGCCATTCGCGCCAGTGTCGGCTGGGCGGTCTACCCGGACGATGCCACGACGATTCCCGAGATCCTCGAACTCGCCGACCAGCGGATGTATCGCGAGAAGCTCGCCGCAGCGTGAGCGCCGGGCACGCACCGAACCATCCTGCCACGATTAAACTTTCGTCATGAAGCGTTTCACGTCTGTCGGCGGGGGGCGCAACTCCCTAATATGTGTCGGCAAGACAATGCAGCAGCAACCGTGCGCGGCCGTGGGTCGTGCGCCGCGGCAAGACAGATGGATCCGTTGAAGCGCCATGATGCAGTCAGATCGCCAGACGATGCCCTCCCGTTCAAGATCCCGTGCAACAGTCGCTGTACAGGGTTGGCCGGTTCCGCGGTGGATCATCGCCCTGCCCTTGGCGGCGCTGTGCCTGCTGCTTGCCGGGCTGTCGACGGCATCGTCGCAGGAGGAACCGGAATGGCGGCATGCCTCCTCGCTGAGCGGCGAGCCGAAGTATCCGCCTGACTTCCGGCATTTCGACTATGTCAATCCCGATGCTCCGAAAGCGGGCATCGTCCGCCTCGGCGACAGCAGTGGCTTCGACACGTTCAACCCCATCCTGCCAAGGGGCAATCCGGCGCCGGGCTTGGGTCTGATGTACGATTCTCTGCTGGAGCCGGCGCTCGACGAGATCAACATCAATTCGGAATACGGGTTGATCGCGGAAGCCATGCGCTACCCCTCCGACTATTCCTGGGTGGAGTATAGGCTCAATCCGCAGGCCCGCTGGCATGACGGAACCCAGATCAGCGTCGACGACGTCATCTGGAGTTTCGGCAAGCTCAAGGAGGTCAATCCCAGCCAGGCCTTCTACTATCGTCATGTCGAGACGGCCGAGCAGGTGGCCGACGGCGTCATCCGCTTCACCTTCGATTCTCCCGGCAATCGCGAGTTGCCGAAGATCGTCGGCCAGATGATTGTCCTGCCGAAGCACTGGTGGGAGGGGACCGGACCGGGCGGCCGACCGCGCGATATCGGCAGCGGAACGCTGGAGCGACCGGTCGGATCCGGCCCCTATCGGATCGGCGCCTTCGAGGCCGGGCGGTACATCGAGTACGAGCGGGTCGAGGATTACTGGGCCAAGGACCACCCCACACGGGTCGGCACCAACAACTTCGACAAGGTTCGCTATGACAGCTATCGCGACCAGACGGTGATGCTGGAGGCGTTCAAGGCGGACCAATATGATTTCCGTGCCGAGAACAGCGCCAAGAACTGGGCGACCGGTTACGACTTCCCGGCCGTGAGGGACGGGCGCGTGGTGCTTGAGACATTCCCCGACAAGGCGCGCGGCATCATGCAGGGCTTTGTCATCAATCTGCGGCGGAAACCCTTCGCCGATGTCCGGGTGCGACAGGCGCTCAACCTGGTTTTCGACTTCGAGACCGCCAACAAGACGGTGTTCTTCGACCAGTACAAGCGCATCCCATCCTATTTCGCGGGCACCGAGCTTGCCGCGAGCGGACTGCCGGAGGGTCAGGAACTGGCCATTCTGGAGAGTGTGCGCGACCTCATTCCAGAGCGCGTCTTCACGACGCCCTATGAGAACCCGGTGAACGGCGATCCCGCCAACCTGCGCGACAACATGCGCAGGGCTGTCGAATTGCTGGGCGAGGCCGACTATGAGCTTCGCGGTCGCCAGATGGTCGATCGCCAGACGGGCGAACCGCTGGTCATCGAGTACATCAACAATGATCCGAATTCCGAGCGCTACGTGCTTCCCTATGCGCGTAATCTCGAGCGCATCGGCATCAAGCTCACGCTTCGCACCGTCGACACGCCGCAATACATCAACCGCATCCGCGAACGCGACTTCGACATGACGACGCTGGGCTGGGCACAGTCCCTGTCTCCGGGCAACGAGCAGCGGGATTACTGGGGCAGCGAGGCGGCGGATCGGCCGCAGTCGCGCAACTATGGCGGCATCAAGGACCCCGGCATCGACGCACTCATCGAGAAGGTTATTTTTGCGAAGGACCGAGAGGAACTGGTGGCGGCGACACGCGCGCTCGATCGGGTTCTGATGGCGCATCAATTCGTCGTGCCGCAATGGTATATCGATGTCGACCGCACGGCCCGCTGGAACCGGTTCGGTCATCCTGACAACATCCCCGAATACACCCACGGCTTCCCGACCATCTGGTGGTGGGATGAGGCGCGCGCGGCGCGCGTGCGGGGAGGGCGGTGATGGTGGAAGACAGGCCGAAGGCACCGAGGGCTGCCGGTGGCGCCCGGTTTGATCTGGATCGCAGGACCGTGCTGGCCGGAGCGGTGGCCTTTTCCGCTGCAACGCTTCTGCCGCTCCCCGGCAGGCTTGCGCGTGCCGATGTGGAACAGAACGCCGGCGCTGCAGCCCGGCATGGACTGTCGGTGTTCGGCGACCTCAAGTATCCGGCCGGATTCAGCCATTTCGACTATGTGGTCCCGGACGCTCCGAAAGACGGGCGCATCGTCTTCACGGCACCCTTCTGGACCTTCAATCAGAACCCGCAGACCTTCAATACCTTCAATACGTTCATTCTCAAGGGGGATGCGCCGCCCCGGATGGAGCTGTGCTTCGACACGCTGATGGTGAGGGCGCTGGACGAGCCGGATGCCGTCTATGGCTTGATCGCCGAGACTGTCGAGATTTCCGAAGATGGAAATGTCTATACGTTCACGCTGAGACCGGAAGCCCGGTTTCACGACGAGAGCCCGCTGACGGCGGAGGATGTCGCCTTCTCGCTGATGACCTTGAAGGAGAAGGGGCACCCTTCGATCCGCCAGGGGCTGCGCGAACTTGATGACGCGCGCGTCGAGGATCCTCACAAGGTATCGCTGGTGTTTTCCGGCAAGCAGTCGCGCAAGGTGCCGCTCATCGCGACCGGCATGCCGATCTTCTCCAAGGCCTATTACTCGCGCTACGACTTTGCCCAGACGACGCTGCCCCCGCCGCTCTCGTCCGGACCTTACAAGGTCGGGCGCCACGAGGTGGGCCGTTTCGTGGAGTATGAGCGGGTGAAATCGTGGTGGGCGGCGGACCTGCCCGTCAGCCGCGGGCACTACAATTTCGACCGCATCCGGTTGGAATTCTTCCGCGATCGCCAGGTGGACTTCGAGGCCTTCAAGAAGGGCGTTCTCACCTTCCGCGAGGAGTTCACCGCCCGCACATGGGCGACGGAATACAACTTTCCCGCCGTTCAGGACGGTCGTGTGATCCGGGAAGAAATCCCCGACGGTCGGCCCTCGGGTGCGCAGGGCTGGTACCTGAACCTGCGCCGCTCAAAGTTTTCGGACCCGCGTGTTCGCCAGGCGCTGGGTCTGGCGTTCGACTTCGATTGGACCAACACCTCGCTGTTTTTCGGAGCCTACAAGCGGACGAGTTCCTATTTCCAGAATTCCGCGATGTCGGCCGAAGGCGAACCGGACGCAGCGGAACTGGCGCTGCTGGAGCCCTGGCGCGGACAGGTGCCCGACGCGGTGTTCGGTCCGGCCGTCGCGCCGCCGGTTTCGGATGGAACGGGACAGGATCGTGCGATGCTGCGCGAGGCGGACCGGCTGCTGCGGGAGGCGGGATGCCGGCGCGATGGAGCCCGGCTGCTTCTGCCGAGCGGAGAACCGCTGGCCTTCGAATTCCTGTCGAACACGAACAGCTTCGAGCGTGTCGTCCTGCCCTATATCGGCAATCTGGAGCGGCTCGGCATCCGGGCGAATTTCCGTGTCGTCGATCCGGCGCAGTATCAGTCCCGCCTGAACGACTACGACTTCGACATCGCCTCGCGCCGGTATTCCCTGTCCGCGACCCTTGGAGAGGAGATCCGCCAGATGTGGGGTTCGGAGGCGGCAAGCCAGCCGGGATCGAGCAACCTGTCTGGCATCGCGGACCCGGCGGTCGATGCGCTGATCAATGCTGTCGTCGCAGCGTCCACCAGGGAAGAGATGACCGTCGCTGCCCGTGCCCTGGACCGGGTCCTGCGGGCCGGCCATTATTGGGTGCCGCAGTGGTACAAGCCGATCCATACGGTCGCCATGTGGGACGTGTTCGGGCATCCTGAGGCGCCACCGACGCATGGCTTCACGCCGGAACTCCACTGGTGGTACGACCGTGAGCGCGCAGAGCGAATCGGCATACGCTGACATGCGCGAGACACTCCAACGCATCAGGCATTGCGGAGGCCAACCGGCAGGTTTGCCTGTTGTCGGCCGGCAAGAAAGGGATCTCTGATACGATGGGCGCCTATATCCTGCGCCGGCTGCTGCTGATCGTGCCGACACTGGTCGGCATCATGGCCATCAATTTCATCATCATCCAGTTCGCTCCCGGCGGACCGGTCGAGCGCGTCATCGCCCAGCTTCAGGGCACGGACGTGTCCGCCACGGCCCGCATCTCCGGCGGCGGCGGCGATTTCGCCGGCAGCGGCGCGGACACGGCCGGGGACGCGGGAGCCGTCGGGTCGAGATATCGCGGCGCACAGGGCCTCGATCCGGCGTTCATCAAGGAACTGGAGCGCCAGTTCGGCTTCGACAAGCCGCCGCTGGAGCGTTTCGCCGTGATGCTGTGGAACTACGCCCGCTTCGACTTCGGGCAGAGCTACTTCCGCGACATCTCGGTGATTGACCTGGTGATCGAGAAGATGCCCGTCTCGATTTCGCTGGGGCTATGGATGACGTTCATTTCCTATGCGATCTCGATCCCGCTGGGCATCCGCAAGGCGGTGAGGGACGGCTCGCGCTTCGATGTCTGGACCTCCGCTGTGATCGTCGTGGGCTATGCGATTCCAGGCTTCCTCTTCGCGGTGCTGCTGATCGTGCTGTTTGCCGGCGGCTCGTTTCTCGACTGGTTCCCCTTGCGCGGCCTCACCTCGGAGAATTGGCACCAGCTCTCCTGGCCCGAGCGCATTCTCGACTATTTCTGGCACCTCGCCTTGCCGCTGACCGCCATGGTTCTGTCGGCCTTCGCCACGGTGACGCTTCTGACGAAGAACTCTTTCCTCGACGAGATCCGCAAGCAGTATGTCCAGACCGCCCGCGCCAAGGGCCTGAACGAGCGCCAGGTGCTTTACGGCCATGTGTTCCGCAATGCCATGCTGATCGTGATCGCCGGCTTTCCGGGCGCCTTCATCTCGTCCTTCTTCGCCGGGTCGCTGCTGATCGAGACGATCTTCTCGCTCGATGGCCTTGGCCTGCTCGGCTTCGAGGCGGTGATCAACCGCGACTATGCCGTGGTCTTCGCGACGCTCTACATCTTCTCGCTTATGGGCCTTCTGGTGAATCTCATTTCCGACCTGACCTACACCTGGATCGATCCCCGGATCGATTTCGAGAGCAGGGAGGTCTGAGCGATGGATCTGAAGACGGAAACCCCGGGCAAGGTGGAGGCCGCGGCCACTGCCACTGCACCGATCGGCCGGCCGAAGGGCTGGCTGTCGCCGATCAACCAGCGCCGGCTGACCAACTTCAAGGCCAACCGGCGCGGCTACTGGTCTTTCTGGATCTTCCTTGTCCTGTTCGGCCTGTCGCTTCTGGCCGAATTTCTCGTCAACGACCGGCCGATCGTCGTCGTTTACAAGGATGAGGTTCTGGCGCCGATCTTCGTCGATTATCCAGAAGAGAAATTCGGCGGTTTCCTTGCGGTCACCGACTATCGGGACCCCTATATCCAGGAAGAGATCAGCGCCAACGGCTGGATGCTGTGGCCGCCGATCCGATATTCCTATCGCACCGTCAACAACGAGATTCCGGTGCCCGCACCCGCCCCGCCGTCCTGGCGGCTCGACAAGCAGGAGCGCTGCGTCCGCTATCCACTGGGAGCGGAGGACCCCAACTGCGCCCTCGGCAACTGGAACTGGCTCGGCACCGATGACCAGGGGCGCGACGTGGTCGCTCGGCTTGTCTACGGCTTCCGTATCTCCGTCCTGTTCGGCCTCGCCCTGACGCTGGCTTCCTCTGTCGTCGGCATCGCGGCCGGCGCTGTGCAGGGCTATTACGGCGGCTGGGTCGACCTTCTGTTCCAGCGCTTCATCGAGGTCTGGACGGCGATCCCCACGCTCTACCTCATCCTGATCGTGTCCTCGGTCCTCATTCCCGGTTTCTGGACGCTCTTCACCATCCTGCTCGCCTTCTCCTGGGTGGCGCTGGTCGGCGTGGTGCGGGCGGAATTCCTGCGAGCCCGGAACTTCGAATATGTGACGGCGGCGCGAGCACTCGGCGTCGGCAATCCCACGATCATGTGGCGCCATCTTCTGCCCAACGCGATGGTGGCGACGCTGACCTTCATGCCCTTCATCCTGAACGGCTCGATCTCGACGCTGACGGCGCTCGATTTCCTCGGCTTCGGCCTGCCGCCGGGCTCCGCCTCGCTGGGCGAACTGCTGGCGCAGGGCAAGAACAACCTGCAGGCGCCCTGGCTCGGGATCACCGGCTTCATCGTCATCTCGGCGATGTTGAGCCTGCTGATTTTCATTGGCGAGGCGGTGCGCGATGCCTTCGATCCGCGCAAGAGCTTCGCGTGAGGACCCCATGACGAGCGCACAGAACAAACCGCCGCTGCTTTCGGTCCGCGAGTTGTCGGTGGCCTTCACCCAGAACGGGGTGACCCATACGGCGGTGGACAGGATCTCCTTCGACATCGGCCCCGGCGAGACCGTGGCTCTGGTCGGCGAATCCGGCTCCGGCAAGTCGGTGTCGGCGCTCTCGACCGTCAAGCTGCTGCCCTATCCGGCAGCCTCCCATCCGAGCGGCGAGATCCTGTTCAAGGGCGAGGACGTGCTCAAGGCCGGCGAGGCGGCCCTGCGCCGCATTCGCGGCAACGAGATCTCGATGATCTTTCAGGAGCCGATGACCTCGCTCAACCCGCTGCACACGGTGGAGAAGCAGATCGCCGAGGTGCTGAAGGTCCATCGCGGCATGGGCGATGCGGCCGCACGGGCTCGGGTGGTGCAACTGCTCGACCAGGTCGGCATTCGTGATCCCGAGAGCCGCCTGCAGAGCTATCCGCACCAGCTCTCCGGCGGCCAGCGCCAGCGCGTGATGATCGCCATGGCGCTGGCCAACGAGCCTGACCTGCTGATCGCCGATGAGCCGACCACCGCGCTCGACGTCACCGTGCAGGCGCAGATCCTCAAGCTCTTGAAGGAACTGCAGCGCGACGTCGGCATGGCGATGCTGTTCATCACCCACGATCTCGGCATCGTCCGCAAGGTCGCCGACCGGGTCTGCGTGATGACGAAAGGCAAGATCGTCGAAAGCGGCCCGGTGCGCGAGGTCTTCGAGAACCCGCAGCACAGCTACACCCAGCATCTGATCGCGGCCGAACCCAAGGGCAAGCCGCCGGTGACGGACGAAAGCCGCCCGGTGGTGGTGGAAGCGCGCGACGTGAAGGTGTGGTTCCCGATCCGGCGCGGGTTGCTGCGCCGCACCGTGGATCACATCAAGGCGGTCGACGGTATCGATGTCACGGTGCGCGAGGGGCAGACGCTCGGCATCGTCGGCGAGAGCGGTTCCGGCAAGACGACGCTGGGGCTGGCTCTGCTGCGGATGATTGCCTCCACCGGCAAGATCCGCTTCGGTGCCCGCGAGATCGACACCCTGTCATGGAAGGACATGCGTCCGCTGCGCCGTGACATGCAGATCGTCTTTCAGGACCCGTTCGGCTCGCTCAGTCCACGCATGTCGGTGGCCGATATCGTCGGCGAAGGCCTTGCCGTCCACTTCCCCGGCATCACCGCGGACGAGCGGGATGACCGGGTGGCGGCCGCCCTTGTCGAGGTCGGCCTCGATGCCGACACCCGCTTCCGCTATCCGCATGAGTTTTCCGGCGGCCAGCGCCAGCGCATCTCCATCGCCCGCGCCATGGTGCTGCAGCCGAAATTCGTCATGCTCGACGAGCCGACCTCGGCGCTGGACATGAGCGTGCAGGCCCAGGTGGTCGATCTCCTGCGCGACCTGCAGACGCGCCATGGCCTCGCCTATCTCTTCATCTCGCACGATCTCAAGGTGGTGCGCGCGCTCGCCAACGAGGTCATCGTCATGCGCGCCGGCAAGGTGGTGGAGGCGGGCGCGGCGGTGGAGGTCTTCGATACTCCGAAGACCGACTACACCAAGGCGCTGATGGCCGCCGCCTTCCGGATGGAGACGGCGGACGCCGGCATCGTCAGCGAGTAGGTTACTCCAGCCAGCAGGTTGCCCGCCGTCCGGCCTTTTCCTGTTCGAGCCCGAGGGTGCGGCGGGTCTTGAAGCCGATCAGCCCGTCGGCCCCGCCGACATCGTGGCCCTTGCCTTCCAACTGGAGCTGCAGGTCGCGGACGGCGCCGCGCGAGCGGGTCTTCACCTCTTTCCAGCCCTGGACGAAACCGGCACTGCTGTTGTAGCGGTCGGCGAGATGGCCGACGAACAGCGCGTAGACATCGGACTCGTTATAGGCCTTCAGCACATAGAAATTGTCCGTGACGATGAAGGCGGGGCCGTTGCGGCCGGCGGGCATCAGCAGGAAGCCCGGCTGCGGCAATTCATGGGAGGGGAAGGGACGATCCCTGACGCGGCTGACGCCTTCCGCGACCCAGGCGGAGATCGGCTGGCCGCGATCGGGCCCCTCGCGCGAGCAGGAGACGGAAGCCGGCACAAGTGCCTCGTAGCCCCAGTCACGCCCTTTCACCCAGCCGTGCCAGGCGAGATAGTTGGCGATCGAGGCGAGGGTGTCCGGCACCGACCGCCAGATGTCGCGCTTGCCGTCGCCGTCGAAATCCACCGCAAACCGCAGGAAGCTGGAGGGCAGGAATTGCGGCTGGCCGAGCGCGCCGCCCCACGAGCTCCGCAGGTCGGCCCGCGTGATGTGTCCCTCGGCGAGGATCTGCAGGGCGGCGACGGTCTCGCCGGCAAAGAACTCCCGCCGGGTCCCCATGAAGGCGCGGGTGGCCAGCGTCCTCAGAGCGTCGTTAGGAATACGGGCCGCGCCATAGCCGGATTCGCGGCCCCAGATCGCCAGGATGATCCGCGACGGGACGCCGTATTTGGCCTCGATGCGCGCAAGCGTGGCCGCGTGGGTCTGCGCCAGTCGCTGTCCCTGTGCGGCCAGCGCGTTGAACTGATTGTCGCGGAAGTAGCCGGCCGGGGCGCGGAACTCGGACTGGTAGTTGACCGAGGGCGGCCGCTCTGGCCCGTCGGGATCGCCAAGGCCGGGCAGCGAGGTGTCGGGCGAAAGGTCGGCGAGTTCGCGGTCGATCACCCGTTGCGGTACGCCGGCCGCGCGGGCCGCCGGTGCGATGCGGGTTTCCAGAAACCGGTCGAATTTCGTCTGCAGCCCTTGTTGCGCCTGGGCCGGCGGGCTGCACAGGGCCGCGAGAAACAGGGCCATGGGAACGAAAAAAGCGGGCAAGGTGCGAGGCATGACGATCCGGTGCAATGGCTGTGGCGCGTCAAGCCTAGCATGACGCACCGTGCGGGACGACATGCGGGGTCAGAAGGACGTGCGGGCCTTCAGCGCCTGTACCAGTGTTCCCTCGTCGAGATAGTCGAGCTCGCCGCCGACAGGAACGCCGTGGGCAAGGCGCGTCACCTTGACGTCCATGCCGCGCAGGCGGTCGGTGATGTAATGCGCGGTCGTCTGGCCCTCGACCGTCGCGTTGACCGCAAGGACGATTTCCGTCACGCCGCCGGCCACGACGCGCTCGATCAGCTTGTCGATGGTCAGGTCGTCCGGACCGATGCCGTCGAGCGGCGACAGGGTGCCGCCGAGAACGTGATAGCGGCAGTTCAGCGCCCCGGCGCGCTCCAGCGCCCAAAGGTCGGAGACGTCTTCCACGACGACGATGGTGGTCGTGTCGCGGCGCGGATCGGCGCAGATGGTGCAGGGGTCGCAGGTGTCGACGGTGCCGCAGGTCGAGCACACCGTCACCCGGTCCACGGCGACGCCCATCGCCTGCGCCAGCGGGACCAGCAACTGGTCCTTCTTCTTGATGAGGTGCAGCGCCGCGCGCCGGGCCGACCGGGGACCCAGCCCCGGCAGCTTGGCAAGCAACTGGATCAGCCGTTCGACCTCGGGTCCGGCGACCGCCCGGTTGGCCATGGGGTCAGAACGGCAGCTTGAAGCCGGCGGGCAGGCCAAGGCCACCCATCAGTTCCTGGGTCTTCTGCTGCAGCAGTGCCTCGGCCTTGGCCTTGGCATCCTGATGCGCCGCAAGGATCAGGTCCTCAAGGATCTCGACCTCGTCGGGCTTGGCCATGGACGGGTCGATGCGGATGGCCTTGAGCTCGCCCTTGCCGGTCATGGTCAGGGTGACCATGCCGCCGCCGGCCGATCCTTCGACCGAAAGCGAGGCGATCTCTTCCTGCAGCGAGCCCATCTGCTCCTGCATCTGCTTCGCCTGTTTCATCATCTTCAGGAAGTCCATGGGTCTCTCCTTGAGAGCGGTGCGGCAGGGCGCTGGTTCAGACCTGCCAATCGGCGGACGGCTGTGCCGGGTTCCGCCGGTGTATCATGCGTCGGGGTCGATTTCGTCCTCGGCCGGCGCCATGTCAAGGGGCGCGTCCTCGGCCGCCATCATTCGCACGTCGACGACCTTGGCTCCCGGAAAGGCCGAGAGCAGGGCGGCGACGGTGGGTTCGGCCCGCGCGTCGGAGAAGAGCTGGCGTTGGTTGGCCTCGCGCTCCTCGTGCAGCGTCGGCCGGCCTTGCGTCCTGGAGACGGTGACGATCCAGCGGGTGCCGGTCCATTCCGACAGGCGGCGACCGAGCCGGCCGGCGAGATCGGGGTCGGCGCCCTCGACCGGCTGGAATTCGATTCGGCCCGGCTCGAAGCGGACCAGCCGCATCTGCCGTTCAATCTCGACCTTCAGACGAATATCGCGTTTTTCGCCCGCCAGGGCCGCACAGTCAGCAAGCGAGGCGAGCCCGTGGCTAGGTGCAGGCTGGCTGTCGGCAGAAGGCTGTGCGCGCGTCGCCTCCGGCGCAAGGCCACCCGCCAGTCCCCCGGCCAGCGCCTGCAGGCGCGGCGGCGAGGTGGGAGCGATCTGCGACTGTGGGGCCTGACCAGGTAGCGCCTGACCAGGTAGCGCCTGTGCGGAGGTGCGCATCTGCGCGGAGACGGCGACCGGCTCCGCCGTCGGGGGGGAGTAGGGGGCGCCGGAAGCGACTGGCGACGAGGCGGCTTGTGCCGGCTCGCCTGGCGCCTGTCGGCCGGAAGCGTCTCCGCCGGACGTCTGCGGGCGAGCTGGCGGCGCGGGCAGGTTGGAGCCGAGTGCCGCGGCCTTGCCCTCGCGCAGCATTCGCAGGGCATCTTCCGGGTCGGGAAGGTCGGCGGCATAGGCAAGGCGCACCAGCACCATGTCGGCGGCCAGTTGCGGCTTCGGCGCGGCCTGGACCTCCTCGATGCCCTTCAGCAGGATCTGCCAGGCGCGCGACAGCAGGCGCAGCGACAGGCGACCGGCAAGCTCGCGGCCGCGCGCGCGCTCCGTCTCCGTCACGGAGACATCATCGCCGGCATCGGGAACGATTTTCAGGCGGGTGACGAGATGGGTGAACTCGGCAAGATCGGACAGCACGACCACCGGGTCGGCGCCGACTTCGTATTGCTGGCGGAATTCGGCCATGGCCGCGCCCGCATCGCCGCGCATCAGGTGCTCGAAGAGATCGATGACGCGGGCACGGTCGGCAAGGCCGAGCATCGCCCGCACGGTCTCGGCGCCGATCGTGTCGCCGCCTCCCAGGGAGATGCTGCCATGGGCGATGGCCTGGTCGAGCAGCGACAGCGAGTCGCGCGCCGAGCCTTCGCCCGCCCGGGCAATCAGCGCCAGCGCCTCGTCGGCAACAGCGATGCCCTCGGCCTGCGAGATGCGGCGCAGCAGGCCGACGATCTTCTCGGCATCGATGCGGCGCAGGTCGAAGCGCTGGCAGCGCGACAGGACCGTCACCGGCACCTTGCGGATCTCGGTGGTGGCGAAGATGAACTTCACATGCTCGGGCGGTTCTTCGAGCGTCTTCAGCAGGCCGTTGAAGGCCGACTTCGACAGCATGTGCACTTCGTCGATAATGTAGACCTTGTAGCGGGCGGAGGCTGGCCGGTAGCGCGCCGCGTCGGTGATCTCGCGAATGTCGTCGATGCCGGTATGCGAGGCGGCATCCATCTCGATCACGTCGACATGGCGGCCGTCCATGATCGCCTCGCAATGCACGCCGAGCTTGTCGAGGTTGACCGTCGGCCGGTCGACTTCGCCGGGAACCTCATAGTTGAGCCCGCGGGCGAGAATGCGTGCCGTCGTGGTCTTGCCGACGCCGCGCACGCCGGTCAGCATCCAGGCCTGGGCGATGCGTCCGGTGTCGAAGGCGTTGCGCAGGGTCTGGACCATCGGTTCCTGGCCGACCAGATCGTCGAAGCTGCGCGGGCGATACTTGCGCGCAAGCACGCGATACGCGGAAGCGCCGGAATTCTCGTCGGAAGAGGTGGGGATGAGACCGTCCATGGGCCCGAGCTTAACGGCGCGACCGCCGGATGTTGAGGCCTATTCGGCGCGTCAGGCAGGATTTCCCCGCCGCCGCTTGCGATAACGCGCCATCACGCATTCCCGCGCTGGTCGTGATGACCTCGCGAACAGGAAGGAAAACCGGGTCGGCGCCTGAAACGGAAAGGGTGGGAGGCTGGCACGGTGACCCGTGCCGCGACTCGTTGGGGCTGCTTCCTTCCGGACCTGACCCGGTTGGCGAGTGGCTCGTCCACCACCAACCTCCCGCGCCCTATATCGTGAGTTCCGCCCGCCGATGCAAGGGAAAATCCCGCAAGGATCACCGGCGGACCCCGCTCTCCCCGGTCTCGGCAACCGCTTGGGCGCGCAGATCCTTGCGGATGATCTTGCCGGTCGTGGTCATCGGCAGGGCATCCACGAAGGCGATCTCGCGCGGATATTCGTGTGCTGCGAGCCGCGCCTTGACGAAGTCCTGCAACTCGCGGGCAAGCGCTTGCGAAGGGGCATGCCCATCCGCCAGCACCACATAGGCCTTGACGATCTCCGTGCGGGCCGTGTCCGGCTTGCCGACGACGCCGGCCATGGCGACGGCCGCATGACCGATCAGGCAATCCTCGATTTCACCGGGGCCGATCCGGTAGCCGGCCGAGGTGATGACGTCGTCGTCCCGTCCGACGAAGCGCAGCCAGCCGTCGGCATCGCGCACGCTCATGTCGCCGGTCAGCAGGTAATCGCCGGCGAACTTCGCCTGCGTCGCCTCGGGGTTGTTCCAGTAGCCGAGGAACATCACCGGGTCTGGGCGCCGGACGCCGATCGTGCCCTGCTGGCCGTCGGGGAGCGGCGTGCCCGTGGCATCGACGATGGCAAGGTCGTGGCCGGGCACCGCACGGCCCATGATACCCGGCCGCGCCGGCATCAGCCGCGCGCAGGATGAGACGATCATGTTGCACTCGGTCTGGCCGTAGAACTCGTTGATGGTGACGCCGAACACCCGCCGGCCCCACTCCACCAACTCCGCACCCAGCGTCTCGCCGCCGCTGGCGATCGTTCGCATGTTGAGACGCAGGCCCGCCGCCGGCTCGCCATGGGCCCGCATCATCTTGAGCGCGGTGGGCGGCAGGAAGGCGTTGCGGATTCCCTCCTCGGCGATCAGCTTGAACGCGGCCTCTGCGGTGAATTTGCGGAAGCGGCAGGCGACGACGGTGATGCCGTGATGCAGCGCCGGCATCAGCACGTCGAGCAGCCCGCCGATCCAGGCCCAGTCGGCAGGCGTCCAGATGCGGTCCCCGGGCTGGGGAAAGAGATCGTGGCTCATCTCGACGCCGGGCAGGTGGCCGAGCAGCACCCGCTGGGCATGCAGCGCGCCCTTTGGCTGGCCGGTGGTGCCGGAGGTGTAGATGATGATCGCAGGATCGTCGGCCAGCGTGTCGACCGGCGTGAAGGCGGCGGACTGGCTTGCGAGTTGCGCATGCAGATCGATGGTGCCGGGAGCCGCGCCATCGATCGTATAGACGATCTGTAGATCGGGAAGCTGATCGCGGATCCGGGCGAGCTTGGCTGCGCCCTCGGCATTGGTGACGACCGCGCGGGCGCCGGAATTGCCGAGCCGGTAGGCCAACGCCTCGTCGCCGAACAGCATGAACAGCGGGATGGTGATCGCACCCATCTTGAGGGCGGCGATGTGGGTCGCGGCTGTCTCCACCGCTTGCGGCAACAGGACGGCGACCCGGTCGCCCTGGCGGACACCATCGCGGCAAAGCAGATTGGCGATGCGATTGGACAGCGCCTTCAGGGCCGCAAAGCTGACGACCTCCCGGCGGCCGTCTTCCGAGATGGCGATGATCGCCGTGCGCTCCGGGTCGACGTCGGCCCACTTGTCGCAAATGTCGAGGCCGATATTGTACCGCTCCGGCACCTGCCAGGCGAAACGCGCGGCAAGGTCCTCGTAGCTCGTTGCCTCAGGCAGCATCGGCTTCCTCCCTCTCGCCGGCGGTTCCGGCCTTGTCGTTTCTGTTGTCTGGCATGCCTTTTCGCGAGGAGCCCCGTCAACGGGAAACGCTGCTTCGCGAAGGGCTGGCGCTGGCATCTGCGGCGGCTATAGTGCGCTTTCCTGTCCCAGCCCGCCTCCCGACGGAGCATTCATGGCGTCCTTCAGTCTCGACTCGCGGCTTGCGGCCGACAGCCTGGCCGTCGCCGATCTGTCGCTGTCTTCCCTGCGCCTCATGCGAGACAGCCGTTTCCCCTGGCTGTTGTTGGTTCCGCGCCGACCGGACCTCGTCGAGATCATCGATCTGGCTGAGGCGGAGCAAGCCGTTCTGATGCGTGAGATCGCCCTTGCCAGCGAGGCCCTGAAGGCGGAGACGGGATGCGACAAGCTGAATGTCGGAGCGCTGGGCAACATCGTGTCGCAGCTTCATGTTCATGTCATCGCCCGCCGTGAGGGAGATGTCGCCTGGCCGGGCCCCGTGTGGGGATCGGGCGCTGCGGTGCCCTACGCTGCCGGGCAGGCCGAAGCGCTGGCTGCCGCGATTGCCGGTCGCTTGCCGCAGGACGCCTGGGTCCCGTTCACCAGCCACGCGACCTGAGCCGAGGACCGTTTCAGCATGACCAACACACCCGATACCGCCTTCGGGTTTGCCTATCATGGCAATCCGCTGGAGCGTCTGTCCGAATATCGCGGAGATGCGGAGTGGATGGCAGGGCACCGGAGCAATCCGCAGGCCCGCTTCGTCTTCTTCTGCGAGGGCAAGCCGCTGGTGGGGACGGACAGCGGGCCGATGTCCGTGCTCTGGCAGGAGCAGGCCGGGGCGGTCTATGCCCCGATCGAGAAGGAAGAGACGATCCTGCTCGGCTTCCAGCCCGATACGCGGGCACCGGTCTTTGCCGCCGCGCTGGCGGCGGACCCGGTGCGCATCGAGGCGGGTGGACGCAAGTTGATCGACATCCGCTCCCTGGCGCTACAGGGAGTGCTGCCGCCCCCGCAACTCGGCATGCTGGCTCAGGCCAGTGCCTTCCTGCACTGGCACACAAGCCATCGCTTCTGCTCACGCTGCGGGGCCCCCAGCGTCATGGCGCTGGGCGGATACCGGCGCGACTGCCCCGCCTGCGGCGGTCAGCATTTTCCGCGGACCGATCCGGTGGCGATCATGCTGGTGACGGATGGCGACGCCTGCCTGATGGGGCGTCCGCCGCGCCTGCCGGAGGGGGTGTTTTCCACCCTTGCCGGCTTCATCGAGCCGGGAGAGACGATCGAGGAAGCGGTGCGCCGGGAAGTGTTCGAGGAATCCGGTATCCGGGTCGGTGCCGTCAGCTATATGGCGAGCCAGCCCTGGCCGTTCCCGGCGTCCCTGATGATCGGCTGCCACGGTACCGCGCTCAGCCGCGACATCACCATGGACGCGGCCGAACTTGAGGCCTGTCGCTGGTTCTCTCGCGACGAGGTGACGGCGATGCTGGCGGATGCCCATCCCCAGGGCCTGAAGGTGCCGCCGCCGCTTTCCATCGCCCACTGGCTGATTCGCAGATGGGCCGAGGGGCAGGGCTGAAGATGGTGCCGGGGCCCGCCGACTGTCTTTATCTTACCCATCCGCAGGTGCGCATCGATCCCGACGTTCCCGTCCCCGACTGGAGCCTGTCCGAGAAGGGGCTCGGGCGCGCCCGCCTTGGCCTGCTGCGGCCGGAATTCGCCTCCCTCGGGCACATCGTCTCGAGTGGCGAGAGGAAGGCGATCGAGACGGCTGCGGTCTTCGCCGATCGCTTCGGTCTCGAACTGGTGGTCGATGACCTGATGCACGAGAACGACAGGTCGTCGACGGGTTTCCTGCCGCCGGAAGAATTCGAGCGCGTGGCCGATGCGTTCTTCGGGAGCCCGCACACCAGCGTTCGCGGCTGGGAGCGGGCCTGCGATGCCCAGGCCCGAATCGTCGACCGGGTGGCGGTGCATCTGGAGCGCATCCCGGAGGACGAGCGGGTGCTTTTCGTCGGCCATGGCGGTGTCGGCACCTTGCTCAAGTGCCATCTTGGCGGCTGGGCGATCGATCGCAGGCATGACCAGCCAGCGGGCGGGGGCTTCTTCTATTCCTTCGCGCGGCAGGCGCTGCAGGAGCGAAATGCCCCGGCGCCGGATCTTGCCTGGCGGCCCGTCGACCGGTGAGCCGGACCGGCTTGTGGTGGACGCGCCGGCTTCCTAAGTGAGGGGCGAGACAGCTCGCGAGAAGGACCGCGTTCCCGATATGATTTCCTCCGCCCTGCGCGCGCTCACCCAGATCTTCGAGCCCCCCTTGCGGGCAATCTTCTGGAAGACGCTCGGCTACACCCTGGCGCTGCTGTTCGTGGTCTGGCTCGCCCTGAACGGTGCCGTCGCTGCCCTGGTCAGCCTGCCCTATCCTTGGCTTGAGACGGTCCTGTCGCTGCTGACGGGCATCGGGGTGATCTTCCTGCTCGGCTTTCTCGTCGCACCCGTGACCGCGATCATCGCCGGCCTGTTGCAGGATGATATCGCCGAGGTGGTGGAGCGTGACGACTATCCGGCGCACCCGCCGGGCAAGGCCCTGCCGCTGTCGGTTGCCCTGCCGCAGGCGATCAAGTTTGCCGGCATCGTCATCGCCGGCAACCTTCTGGCCTTGCTGCTGCTGCTCGTGCCCGGCGTCAATCTGGTCGCCTTCTTCGTGATCAACGGATATCTGCTCGGCCGCGAGTTCTTCGAGTTCGCGGCGACGCGGTTTCGTCCGCCGGAAGAAGCGCGTGCATTGCGACGCTCCCATTCGGGCACCGTTTTCCTGGCTGGGCTGGCAATCGCCGCCTTCCTCGCCGTGCCGCTGCTCAACCTGCTGACGCCGATCTTCGCCACGGTGATGATGGTACATCTGCACAAGCGTCTGACGTATAGGTAAGGCGTTTTGAGGAGTGGAGCGCCGACCGGCCGCCGCACGCGTCGAAGCCTGCTTTGGATCGGCATCGAAATCCGTGCTCCGTCTTATCCGACAGGATATTTTGACGTACCCGTCCGATGGAGTTAGAAGGCGGGTATACAAGGCCCTGATTTAGCTAACGTTTACGTAAGCGTAAGCCGATGAGGGAGACGGGAGAACAATCCATGTCGGACGTCGGGACGAGAAACAGCCGGCCGCTTTCGCCGCATCTCCAGATCTACAAACCCATCCTCACAATGGTCATGTCGATCCTGCACCGCATCACGGGCGGGGCGCTGTATTTCGGCACGATCCTTGTTGCCTGGTGGCTGGTGGCGGCAGCAGCGGGGCCGGAGTATTTCGACTTCGTCAACACTCTGTATGGGTCGATTCTCGGGCGGCTGGTGCTGTTCGGCTTCACCTGGGCGCTGGTCCACCACATGCTGGGCGGAATGCGGCACTTCATCTGGGACATGGGACACGGATTCGGTCCCGAGGCCCGTGAGTGGCTCGCCCGCGCGACGATCATCGGTTCCGTGTCCTTGACGATCCTGCTGTGGGTCGTCGGCTATGCGGTTCGTTGAAGGAGGCTCGACCCATGACTGACATGCGCACACCGCTCGCGCGCGTTCGCGGCCTCGGCTCCGCCAGGGACGGTACCATGCATTTCTGGCGCCAGCGCGTCACCGCCGTCGCCAATGTCTTCCTGATCACCTTCTTCGTGATCCTGATCATCACCCTGCAGGGCGGCGATCACGCATCGGTCGCGGCCGCCCTCGCCAATCCGCTGGTGGCGATCGTCATGCTGATGGTGGTGGTCTCCGGCACCTATCACATGAAGCTCGGCATGCAGGTCATCATCGAGGACTATGTGCACGGCGAGTTGACCAAGTTCCTGGCGCTGATGGCCAACACCTTCTTTTCGGCGTTCATCGGCCTTGCGTCGATCTTTGCCGTCCTCAAGATCAGCTTCGGAGGCTGAACACCATGGCAGGACAAGCCTATTCCTTCGTCGATCACCGCTATGACGTGGTGGTCGTGGGAGCCGGTGGCGCCGGCCTGCGGGCGACGCTCGGCATGGCCGAGCAGGGTCTCAGGACCGCCTGTATCTCCAAGGTCTTCCCGACCCGCTCCCACACGGTCGCGGCGCAGGGCGGCATCGCCGCCTCGCTGCAGAACATGACGCCCGACTGCTGGCAGTGGCACATGTATGACACGGTGAAGGGCTCCGACTGGCTCGGTGATACCGACGCCATGGAGTATCTGGCCCGCGAGGCGCCGAAGGCGGTCTACGAACTGGAGCATTACGGCGTGCCGTTCTCGCGCACCGAGGACGGCCGGATCTATCAGCGTCCCTTTGGCGGTCATATGCAGAACTATGGCGACGGCCCCCCGGTGCAGCGCACCTGCGCCGCCGCCGATCGCACGGGCCATGCCATCCTGCACACGCTCTACGGCCAGTCGCTGCGCAACAATGCCGAGTTCTTCATCGAGTATTTCGCGCTCGATCTGATCATGTCCGAGGACGGGATTTGCCAGGGCGTCATCGCCTGGAACCTCGACGACGGCACCATTCACCGTTTCGCCGCCAAGATGGTGGTGCTGGCCACCGGCGGCTATGGCCGGGCCTATTTCTCGGCGACGTCCGCCCACACCTGCACCGGTGACGGCGGCGGCATGGTGGCGCGTGCCGGCCTGCCGCTGCAGGACATGGAATTCGTGCAGTTCCATCCGACCGGCATCTACGGCGCCGGCTGCCTGATCACCGAAGGCGCGCGCGGCGAAGGCGGCTATCTCGTAAACTCCGAGGGCGAGCGCTTCATGGAGCGCTATGCTCCCTCGGCCAAGGATCTCGCTTCCCGCGACGTCGTCTCGCGCTGCATGACGATGGAAATCCGCGAGGGGCGTGGTGTGGGCAAGAACAAGGACCACATCTTCCTGCATCTCGACCATCTCGATCCGGCCATCCTGGGCGAGCGCCTGCCGGGCATTTCCGAGTCGGCGAAGATCTTCGCCGGTGTCGACGTGACCAAGGAGCCGATCCCGGTCCTGCCGACCGTTCACTACAACATGGGCGGCATTCCCACGAACTACTGGGGCGAGGTGCTGAACCCGACGGCGGACGATCCGCATGCCATCCAACCGGGTCTGATGGCCGTCGGCGAGGCGGGCTGCGCCTCGGTGCACGGTGCCAACCGCCTCGGGTCCAACTCGCTGATCGACCTTGTCGTCTTCGGGCGGGCTGCGGCGATCAAGGCCGGCGAGGTGATCGATCGCAAGTCGGCGGTGCCGACGCCCGACGAAGCCTGCTGCGACCGGATCATGGGACATTTCGACCGGCTCCGTCATGCCAATGGCGGCACGCCGACCGCGCAGTTGCGCGAGAAGATGCAGCGCGCCATGCAGGAGGACGCCGCCGTCTTCCGCACCCAGGAAAGCCTGGAGCAGGGCTGCCGGCGCCTGTCGCAGATCTGGGGGGAGATGGCCGACCTCAAGGTCACCGACCGCTCGATGATCTGGAATTCCGATCTGGTGGAAACGCTGGAGCTTGAGAACCTGATGGCCAACGCCATCACCACGGTCTTCGGCGCCGAAGCGCGCAAGGAGAGCCGTGGCGCCCATGCCCGCGAGGACTACAAGGACGGTCCGATGGGCGGTCGCGACGACGAGAACTGGCGCAAGCACACGCTTGCCTGGGTCGACGAGGCCGGCAAGGTGACGCTCAAGTATCGCCCGGTGATCACCGAGCCGCTGACCACCTACGAGGAAGGCGGCATCGACCCGAAGAAGATCGCGCCGAAGGCGCGCGTCTACTGATGGAGACTGCGCACCGACCGGGCCTTGAAGGTTTTGCCGGTGCGCCTGGAGCCCTGCGGACATGACGGCGGCAGCCACACTCGTCGATACGACCTCTCCCTTCGGGACCTACCGAGCCCGGGGACTGGCGCGTTTCGCGTGGCGGCTCGCCGACTGGCATGATCTCGCACCGACCTTACGCAAGAAGTTGCGGGCGGTCGTTGCCCGCCTCTTCGCCGGGCCCTTCGATGCCGAGGTCGAAGGGCTCCGCTTCCGGCTCTATCCCGGCTCCAACTATGACGACCGCAAGATCCTGGCGCGGCAGCGCCTGCCCGAGCGGGCAGAGCGGCACTTCCTTGCCGCCCACCTGCACAAGGGCACGGTCTTCGTCGATGTCGGTGCCAATGTCGGCAGCTACAGCCTTGCCGCAGCGCGCTGCGGCGCCACCGTTCTGGCGGTGGAGGCCAATCCGGAAACGGCGGGGCGCCTTGCCTTCAACATCGCCGCCAACGGACTGGCGGGAATAGATCTGGCGACGGTTGCCGTCGGCGAACGCCGCGGAACGATGGAGTTGTGGAGCGAGCCCAGCAATTGCGGCTTTGCGACCCTGTTGCCGGACCTGACGGAGGAATGGCAGGGCGACTGGCGGCCGCGCCAGGTTCGCGTGGAGCCGCTGGCGGAGATCCTGGTGAGCCACGGCGTGACGCGCGTCGACGTTCTGAAGGTCGATGTCGAGGGATACGAAGACCGGGTTCTGCTGCCCTATATCAGGTCGACGGATCCGAGCGGCCACCCCGGTGCGATCCTACTGGAAACCAACTGCCGCGAGCATTGGCAGGAAGACTGCCTCGCCGTGCTCGCTGCCTCCGGCTATCGGGTCGAAGGCGAAACGAAAGACAATGTGCTGCTGAGGCGTGCTGCCTGAGCGGCTGGAACGTGAACGGAATGGACGGCTGGCCCGAATTCGGCCGACCGAAACGCGGAGCGACGAGACATGGTACAGTTGACGCTTCCCAAGAACTCCCAGGTCACCCAGGGCAAGGTCTGGGACAAGCCGGCCGGCGCCACCAACCTGCGGGAATACCGCATCTATCGCTGGAACCCGGATGATGGCCGCAACCCGCGCGTCGATACCTATTTCGTCGATCTCGACGATTGCGGACCGATGGTTCTGGATGGGCTCATCTACATCAAGAACAACATCGATCCGACGCTGACTTTCCGTCGTTCGTGTCGCGAGGGCATCTGCGGGTCCTGCGCGATGAACATCGACGGGACCAATACGCTGGCCTGTACCCGCGGCATGGAGGAGATCGGCGACGGCCCGGTGAAGATCTATCCGCTGCCGCACATGCCGGTGGTGAAGGACCTTGTGCCGGACCTGACCCGCTTCTACGCCCAGCACCGCTCCATCGAGCCCTGGCTGCAGACGACGACGCCGGCTCCGGAGAAGGAGTGGCGCCAGAGCCACGAGGACCGCGCCAAGCTCGACGGCCTCTACGAGTGCATCCTGTGCGCCTGCTGCTCGACCTCGTGCCCGAGCTACTGGTGGAACGGCGACCGCTATCTCGGTCCGGCCATCCTGCTGCAGGCCTATCGCTGGCTGATCGATTCGCGCGACGAGGCGACGGGCGAGCGCCTCGACAATCTCGAGGATCCGTTCCGCCTCTATCGCTGCCACACGATCATGAACTGTTCGCAGGCCTGTCCGAAGGGCCTGAACCCGGCCAAGGCGATTGCCGAGATCAAGAAGATGATGGTCGAGCGCCGCGTCTGACGCGCTCGCCCTTCAGGTTTCGCCACTTTTCGAAAGGCCGTCCGGAGCGATCCCGGCGGCCTTTTGCGTTGCCTCAGCTCCAGACCGGGCTGGTGAAGATCGCCACGCTGGAGAGGAACCCGACGGCCCAGGCAAGCGAGCGGGGAGTTGCCCGGTCGGTCCAGTAGCAGAAGATGAAGATCAGCCGGGCGCCGATGAACAGCCCGGCCAACCGGTCGATCCACTCCGCATCCCCGCCCTGCCAGAGCCCGACGATAACGGCGGCCGCGAACAGCGGCAGGGCCTCGAAACCGTTGGCCTGGGCTGCTGCCGCACGGGCGCGAAAGCCGTCCTTCCAGTAGTCCGGATCGCGCGGGCGCGCATTGTCGAACTCCTTGGAGAGCTTGCCCGGAAACGCGGAGACAATGGGCAGGATGGCGGCGGCAAGAATGCACCAGATAGCGAAGGGCATGGGCGGTCTTCCGGTTGGTTGCGCTCGGCGAAGAGGTGACCGGATTGCGTCGACCGGTCAAGCGGAAGCCTCCGTGCTTGATCCAGCGCAAGGTCCGTCTCTCGCCGCGCGGTTAGCGTCGCCGCACTCAAATCAACGCGGGATGACGCATCATGGCTGTCAACGACTGGAGTGCTTTTCTTGATCAGACGGATCTTAGGATGGCGGAGCTGCGCAGCGGGATACCCGGCGTTGCCAAGGGCTTCCACGAGACCGCGAAAGCTGCGATCGGACCGGGAGCGCTCGATTCCAAGACCAAGGAACTGATCGCCCTGGCGATCGGTATTGCGGCGCGCTGCGATGGCTGCCTTGCCTACCATGCAAAGGCGGCCGCGAAGTATGGGGCAACGCGCGAAGAGGTGCTCGAGGCGATCGGTGTCGCGGTCTATATGGGCGGTGGCCCCTCGATGATCTATGGGGCGGAGGCGCTGGCCGCCTACGACAGTTTCGCATGATGCGGCAGGGTGCATCGGACGCCGGCTGCGCCTTCTGATTGCCGTCTTTTCGCCCTGAACTCTCTCCCTGCTCGTCATATTGGCGTTTCCGATCCTCCGTATCACCTGCGCGGGGGCAGAAATCCGATTCGTTGTGCTGTCGTCGTGGGGCCGGCGGTGGAAACCGGCGTACGCAATGCCCATCTGCCATGCGAATGGGCCATGCGTGCAGCAAGGAGTACCGATGACTGTGAATGTCCTGTTCCTGTGCGATGACAACGCCAGGCTCAGCCCGATGGCCGAAGCCTATCTGAACGCAGATGACGGTCGCAGCATTCGCGCGTTCTCCGCCGGCCTCTCGCCGGCGCCCCGCCTTGCCGAAGGTGTCGAGCGTGTGCTCGCCGCCCATGGATTGTCAGCGGCAGATCTCCAGCCCAAGAGCTGGCAGTTGTTCGCGCTGCCACATGCTCCGGTGCCGGATGTGGTGGTCGGCCTGAGCGCAGCCGCGCTGGCTGCAACGCGCCGGGTCTGGCCGACCCATGCGCGGTTGCTTGACTGGTGCGTGGGCCCGCATACGTCGCGGCTGGTCGGGCGCGATGCGTTGCGCGATGCGTTTCATGAGCTGCGCCGGCGCATCAATCTGGCTCTTGAGGACGGGCTGTTCCGCCCGGTGGCCATGCGCCGGATCGCCTGACATGCGGCCACCAGCCGCGCGGGGCCTCAACCGCCAATCGGTCTGCGGGAGCGGTCCGTCAGCGCACCGATCAGCCCGAACAGGTCGGCGAGCCCTTCGCGGACCAGGCTGAACGCGGAAAAGCTGCGCGGCTCGATCCGGCCGACGATGTCGCCCATCTCGAATGTCAGGTCCGCGGTGAACTTGCGCGCCAGTTGCTGCATCGCGCGGTTGGTGGCGAGGCAGTTCATGTAGATATGCCGGCAGCCGCGGTTGCGGGCGGCGATCAGCGTCAGCTCCATCAGCCGGGTGCCGATGCCTGTCTGCTGGCAGCAAGGCTCGACCGAGAACGCGGCCTCGGCGATGGCGCGATCCTCGAACGGGCGCAATTCGGCGACCGCGCGCAGGCAGCCATCGACGAAATAGCCGTGAATCACCGTTCCGAGCGTGAAGCTGGTGTCTGCGTAGCACCGCAGAAAAGCATCGCTTGCAGGCATGGCGAAGCGGGCCCGGCGGGCGGTCGCGTCAAGCCGCAAGAGATGGTCGCGGAACTGCGCCAGATCGTTGTAGGTCAATTTCCTGTAGTAGCCGGCCTGCGGCTTGTCGGTTCGATACGACATGCGATGCTCCTGACAAAGACAGCACCGCTCCTCGGGTCTCCCCAGACCGCCCGGCAGTCATGACATCGCTCTGCGGCGGATTCGTGGCCGAGGCCGGAGATCCGACATCAGCTTGGTCTGGGCCATGATTTGGACCAATTGCCTCCGCATTGAAGGCGCGTCAACCATTTGGTCACCAAAACCGACAAGAATCGGCCGGGCCTGCGATGAGGGGTTGCGTCGGGAAATCCGCCTCTGCGGAGGCTGAAGCCGGAAGATGTCCGGTGGGGACGGACTGTCCCTGCGACGTTGCCGTCTGCAGATCCGCGAGCCGACCGTCCAGAGCATAGAACGAGCAAGGACAGATACATCATGACCCGTTCCTCCCGGTATGGCTCCCCCCTGGCAGCCGCGCTCTGCCTGACCGTGGCGCTCGCCGGCTGTCAGCGCCTGGGATACGGAGACCGAAGCGCCCCGCTTCCGGCAACGCCGACGGCCCCCGTCGCGAGCCAGTCGCTGGAGCCGTTGCGGCCGATGGAGCCGGCTCCCGGTACGGCGGGGCAGCCGCTTTACAGTGACCCGATGGGCCAGACGGATGTCGCTGCGGTCGATCCCGGCGCCGGTGCGGCCCCGAGCGGCCCCCCGGCCGGGGCACGGGAGATCGGCCGCAGCGATATGCTCGGCGGCTGGTCGATCACCTCCGGCGCGGACAATTGCAAGCTCTTCATGACGCTGACCACCTGGAGCGGCGGGTATCGCGCGAACTCCCGCGGCTGCGCGTCGCCGCAGATGCAGACGATCTCGGCCTGGGACCTGCAGGGCAAGCAGGTGCTGCTGAAGGATGCCAGCGGCACGACCATCGCGGAACTCTATGCGACCGGCGCCGAGACGTTCTCCGGCCGCACCACCTCCGGTGCGCCGATCCAGGTCTATCGGTAAGAGCCTGTCGCCCGAAGCCGCGGGCACGGGTTGAGACGTAAGGGACGAGGCGATGTCGATCTGGCCGATCCTGCAAGATGATCAACTCTCGCCTCGCGCGGCGGCGGTGATCGCGGATATCCGCGCCACCCGCAAGACGGATTTCATCAACAATTTCTGGCGCGTCCTTGCCAATGATCCGGCGCTTCTCGAGCGGACATGGGCGAGCCTGAAGGAGGTGATGGCCCCCGGCGCGCTCGACCCGCTCGTGAAGGAGATGCTCTACGTCGCTGTGTCGATCGCCAATGGTTGCGAGTATTGCATTCGCTCCCATACGACCGCAGCGCGCGCCAAGGGCATGAGCGAGGAGCAACTTGGCGAGTTGCTCGCCGTGGTCGGCATGGCCAGCGAGACCAACCGCCTGGCGACCGGCCTCCAGGTACCCGTCGATCGTGCCTTTCTCCCCGGCGAGACGGTCTGAGGCAGCGGGAGCCAGGCACTTGCCCTTGGCCGTACGCTCGGGCTATCCAGCGCAGGAGAGGCCCCTTGCGGGCAAGGGTTGCGTTTTCCAGAACCCGGCTCCACGGTCGGGTCTTTCACGGGCTGGTTTCAGGGACGGGTTGATGGCTGCTACGCACCCGGACGGGCGAACAATTCCGCTCGCGCATACGGTCACGGGACGCTACGACGCGCTCGTGGCTGCCGGAGAAATCGAGCGGGATCCGGCCCAGACCGAAGTTGCCGACGCCCTCGACCGGCTGAACGCGCTGCTGGCCGAGACCGGGCCCGCCTCCAAGAAGAGCGCTCTCGGCTGGCTGTTCGGCAAGCGCGGTGCCGCCAGGGCACCCGTCAGGGGGCTCTATGTCTGGGGCAAGGTCGGCCGCGGCAAGACCATGCTCATGGACCTCTTCTTCGATATCGCGATGATGAAGAAGAAGCGGCGGGTGCATTTCCATGAATTCATGGCGGACGTGCATGAGCGCGTCCATGCGGTCCGCGCCGCGATCCGGGACGGCAGGCTCGCGGGCGATGATCCGATCCCTCCGGTGGCGGCGGATCTGGCCGCCGACACCCGTCTCCTGTGCTTCGACGAGTTCACGGTGACCGACATCGCCGATGCGATGATTCTCGGCCGTCTCTTCACGCGGCTGTTCGAATTGGGCGTGGTGGTGGTCGCGACGTCGAACGTGGCCCCTGACGACCTCTATCGCGACGGGCTCAATCGGGGCCATTTCCTCGGCTTCGTCGACCTGCTCAAGACGCGCGTCGACGTGGTCTGCCTTGATGCGCGCACCGACTACCGCCTGGAGAAGCTTGCCGGCGCGCCGCTCTATCTGTCGCCGCTGGGCGCCGGCACCGAGCGGATGCTGGACGAACTCTGGCGCAAGCTCACCCATGGGCTGCCGGCGCACGAGGAGGTGCTGGAGGTGAAGGGACGCAAGATCCCGGTGTCCCGCACAGCCGCCGGCGTTGCCCGCTTCACCTTTGCCGAACTGTGCGAGAAGCCGCTCGGCGCGGCGGACTATCAGCGCCTGGCACTCTCCTATCACACATTCGTGCTGGAGGGCGTTCCGGTGATGGACCTGCCCCAGCGCAATGCCGCCAAGCGCTTCATCAACCTGGTGGATACGCTCTACAACAACCGCAACAAGCTGATCGTCTCCGCCGAGGCCGAACCCGAAGGGCTCTATCTCGCCTCCACCGGAACGGAGGCCTTCGAGTTCCAGCGCACGATCTCGCGTCTCGTCGAGATGCGGTCGCAGGCCTGGCTGAGCGAGCCGGCCTGAGGAAAACCGGCGCCTGAGTTGGGCCAGCGGACCTGCCGCTAGCCCTTCGATTAGCTTGCACGCACGCGCCAAAGGGTTTAGTGCCATGCGCGACCGTTGAGAACGGCCAATGCTCCATTTTACGTAAAGGGAAGCAACAGGATATGGCTCGGAACAAGATCGCTCTGATCGGCGCAGGACAGATCGGCGGCACGCTCGCCCACCTCGCCGGCCTGAAGGAACTCGGCGACATCGTCCTCTTCGACATCGCTGAAGGCACCCCCCAGGGCAAGGCGCTCGACCTTGCCGAATCCTCCCCGGTCGATGGCTTCGACGCCAAGCTCTCCGGCGCCAATTCCTACGAGGCGATCGCCGGTGCCGATGTGGTGATCGTCACCGCCGGCGTGCCGCGCAAGCCCGGCATGAGCCGCGACGACCTGCTCGAGATCAACCTCAAGGTGATGGAGCAGGTGGGCGCGGGCATCAAGGCGCATGCTCCGAACGCCTTCGTCATCTGCATCACCAACCCGCTCGACGCGATGGTCTGGGCCCTGCAGAAGTTCTCCGGCCTGCCGGCCAACAAGGTCGTCGGCATGGCCGGCGTGCTGGACTCCGCCCGCTTCCGCTACTTCCTCGCCGAGGAGTTCAACGTCTCCGTCGAGGACGTGACCGCCTTCGTGCTGGGTGGCCATGGCGACACCATGGTGCCGCTGACCCGCTACTCCACCGTCGCCGGCATTCCGCTCCCGGACCTCGTCAAGATGGGCTGGTGCACCGCCGAGCGTCTGGAAGAGATCGTCCAGCGCACCCGTGACGGCGGCGCCGAGATCGTCGGCCTGCTGAAGACCGGCTCGGCCTTCTACGCGCCGGCCGCCTCTGCCATCGCCATGGCCGAGAGCTACCTGAAGGACAAGAAGCGCGTGCTGCCCTGCGCCGCGCATCTGACCGGCCAGTACGGCCTCACCGACACCTATGTGGGCGTTCCGGTGGTGATCGGTGCCGACGGTGTCGAGCGCATCATCGAGATCTCTCTCGAAGGCGAGGAAAAGGCCAATTTCGACAAGTCCGTCGCGGCTGTCGACGGCCTGGTCGAGGCCTGCAAGAAGATCCAGCCGGCGCTTGCCTGAGGACGTTTTCACGGGAGGCCGCTGGCCTCCCGTCTCGCATCGGGCGAGCTCTGTCAAAACCATCCGGGGATAGACACATGAACATCCACGAATACCAGGCCAAAGAGGTTCTTAAGGCCTACGGCGCGCCGGTGGCCAAGGGCGTGGCCATCTTCTCGGCCGACGAGGCCGAGGCCGCTGCCAAGCAGCTTCCCGGCCCGCTCTGGGTCGTCAAGTCCCAGATCCATGCCGGCGGTCGCGGCAAGGGCAAGTTCAAGGAACTCGGCCCCGACGCCAAGGGCGGCGTTCGTCTCGCCTTCTCGCTGGACGAGGTGAAGTCGCACGCGGCCGAAATGCTCGGCAACACGCTGGTGACCAAGCAGACCGGCGCGGCCGGCAAGGTCGTCAACCGCCTCTATATCGAGGACGGCGCCGACATCGAGCGCGAGCTTTATCTCTCGATTCTCGTCGACCGCACCGTCGGCCGTCCGGCTTTCGTCGTTTCGACTGAAGGCGGCATGGACATCGAGGCCGTGGCCGAGGAGACGCCGGAGAAGATCCATACGCTCCCGATCGATCCGGACACGGGCGTGACCGAGGCCGATGCGGCCAAGCTCTGCGATGCGCTGGAGCTGACCGGTGCGGCGCGCGAGGACGGCATGACGCTGTTCCCGATCCTGCACAAGGCCTTCGTCGAGAAGGACATGAGCCTGCTTGAGGTCAACCCGCTGATCGTCATGAAGGACGGCCGCCTGCGCGTTCTCGACGCCAAGGTCTCCTTCGACGGCAACGCTCTCTTCCGCCATCCGGAGATCGTCGAACTGCGCGACATCACCGAGGAGGACGAGAAGGAAATCGAGGCCTCCAAGTACGACCTCGCCTATGTGGCGCTCGAGGGCGACATCGGCTGCATGGTCAATGGCGCTGGCCTTGCCATGGCGACCATGGACATCATCAAGCTCTACGGCGCCGAGCCGGCGAACTTCCTCGATGTCGGCGGTGGCGCCTCCAAGGAGAAGGTCACGGCCGCGTTCAAGATCATCACCTCCGATCCGAACGTGAAGGGCATCCTGGTCAACATCTTCGGCGGCATCATGCGCTGCGACGTGATCGCGGAAGGCGTGCTGGCGGCGGTGAAGGAAGTCGGCCTCCAGGTGCCGCTCGTCGTTCGCCTGGAAGGTACCAATGTCGAACTCGGCAAGAAGATCATTTCCGAAAGCGGTCTCAACGTGATCGCCGCGGATGACCTCGACGACGCTGCTCAGAAGATCGTCAAGGCCGTGAAGGAGGCCGCCTGATGTCCATTCTCGTCAACAAAGACACCAAGGTCATCGTCCAGGGCCTGACCGGCAAGACCGGTACGTTCCACACGGAGCAGGCCCTGGCCTATTACGGCACCAAGATGGTCGCCGGCGTGCATCCCAAGAAGGGCGGCGAAAGCTGGACTTCGGGGGTTGATGCGGCCGCTTCGCTGCCGATCTTCGCCAGCGTCGGCGAGGCCAAGGAAGCGACCGGCGCCGATGCATCGGTGATCTACGTTCCGCCGGCAGGCGCGGGCGCCGCGATCATCGAGGCGATCGAGGCCGAGGTGCCGCTCATCGTCTGCATCACGGAAGGAATTCCGGTCGCCGACATGGTCAAGGTCAAGGCCCGGCTGGAGAAGTCCAAGTCGCGTCTACTCGGCCCGAACTGCCCGGGCGTTCTGACGCCGGAAGAGTGCAAGATCGGCATCATGCCGGGCTCCATCTTCAAGAAGGGCTCGGTCGGCGTCGTCTCGCGCTCCGGCACGCTGACCTATGAGGCGGTGTTCCAGACCTCGAACGCGGGCCTCGGCCAGACCACGGCCGTCGGCATCGGCGGCGATCCGGTCAAGGGCACCGAATTCATCGACATCCTGGAGATGTTCCTCGCCGACGACGCGACCAAGTCGATCATCATGATCGGCGAGATCGGCGGCTCGGCGGAGGAAGAGGCCGCCCAGTTCCTCAAGGACGAGGCCAAGAAGGGCCGCAGCAAGCCGATGGCCGGCTTCATCGCGGGCCGTACGGCGCCTCCGGGCCGCACCATGGGCCATGCCGGCGCAGTCATCTCCGGCGGCAAGGGCGGCGCCGAGGACAAGATCGCGGCGATGGAAGAGGCGGGCATCCGCGTCTCCCCGTCGCCGGCCAAGCTCGGCGAGACCCTGCTTGAGGTTCTCAAGGGCTGATTTTTCGCGATAACCGGTTTTTTACCGAGTTCGCAGCCACATATGGAGCACGGGAGCTTCCCTCAAGGAAGTTTCCCGTGTACCGCTTTGAACAGGAGCGGCGCGGGACACGCATCGCGCTGCTTCATCCCACATCCGTTTATCGGGGCGCTGCGTGAAAGGGCTCCCCTCAACAGGCGGGCGGGGGTAACCTCGCTATGGTGATGGCTCGGCAGGACGCGAACAATGCCTTCGCGATGACGTCGTTTCTTTACGGCGGCAACGCAGCGTATATTGAAGATCTCTACGCGCGCTTCAAGGAAGATCCCGGCTCTCTCGACGAGACGTGGCGCGACTTCTTCTCCAACCTGGCGGATGAAACGGCCGACGTTCTCAAGGAGGCGCGCGGCGCATCCTGGAAGCGTGCCGACTGGCCACCGACGGCCAGGGGCGACCTCGTCAACGCCTTCGACGGCAACTGGGCGCCGGTGGAGAAGGCGATCGGCGACAAGCTGAAGGCAAAGGCGGAAGAGAGGGGCAAAGCCCTGACCGATGCCGACGTCCAGCAGCAGACGCGCGATTCCGTGCGCGCGCTGATGATGATCCGCGCCTATCGCATGCGCGGTCACCTGCACGCCGACCTCGATCCGCTGAACCTCAAGGAGCAGATGGATCACGAGGAACTGCATCCCTCGTCCTACGGCTTTACCGAGGCCGACTGGGATCGCAAGATCTTCATCGACTACATGCTCGGCCTCGAATTCGCGACGCTTCGCGAGATGCTCGAGATCCTCAAGCGCACCTATTGCTCGACCCTCGGCGTCGAGTTCATGCACATCTCCAATCCGGCGGAGAAGGCGTGGATCCAGGAGCGCATCGAGGGGCCGGACAAGGAGATCGAGTTCACGCCGCGAGGCAAGAAGGCGATCCTCAACAAGCTGATCGAGGCCGAGGGCTTCGAGAAGTTCCTCGACGTCAAATACACCGGCACCAAGCGCTTCGGTCTTGACGGCGGTGAGGCGCTGCTTCCCGCGCTCGAACAGATCATCAAGCGCGGCGGTGCGCTTGGCGTCCAGGAGATCGTGCTCGGCATGGCCCATCGCGGCCGTCTCAACGTGCTCTCCCAGGTCATGGGCAAGCCGCTGCGGGCGATCTTCCACGAGTTCAAGGGCGGCTCCTTCGCCCCTGACGAGGTGGAGGGCTCGGGCGACGTCAAGTATCACCTCGGCGCCTCGTCGGACCGCGAGTTCGACGGCAACAAGGTGCACCTGTCGCTGACCGCCAATCCCTCGCATCTGGAGATCGTCGACCCGGTGGTGCTGGGCAAGGCGCGCGCCAAGCAGGACCAGCTTTCGGCGGTCAACGGCCACTGGGTCGAGACCACCGAAGTCGACCGCTCCAAGGTCCTGCCGCTGCTGCTGCATGGCGATGCGGCCTTCGCTGGCCAGGGCGTGGTCGCCGAGTGCTTCGGCCTCTCGGCGCTGCGCGGCCACCGGACCGGCGGGTCGATCCACTTCATCATCAACAACCAGATCGGGTTCACGACCAACCCGCGCTTCTCGCGGTCCTCGCCCTATCCCTCGGATGTGGCGAAGATGATCGAGGCGCCGATCTTCCACGTGAACGGCGACGATCCGGAAGCCGTGGTCTATGCGGCGAAGGTCGCGACGGAGTTCCGTCAACTCTTCGGCAAGCCGGTGGTGATCGACATGATCTGCTACCGCCGCTTCGGCCATAACGAGTCGGACGAGCCGGCGTTCACCCAGCCGATCATGTATCGCAAGATTCGCAGCCATCCGACGACGCTGCAGATCTATGCCGAGAAGCTGATCGGGGAAGGGGTGATCACCGCCGAGGAACTGGAGGCGATGCGCGCCGGTATGCGTGCCCGTCTCGACGAGGAGTTTGACGCCGGTCAGGCCTACAAGCCGAACAAGGCCGACTGGCTCGACGGCAAGTGGTCGGGCCTGAAGCAGGCTGAGGATCTCGACGATCCGCGGCGCGGCCAGACGGCGGTACCGACGGAAGACCTCAAGCTTGTCGGCAGCGCGCTGGCGCGAGTGCCCGAGGGCTTCAACATCCACCGCACGATCCGCCGCTTCCTCGACAATCGCGAGAAGATGTTCGACACCGGCGAGGGGATCGACTGGGCGACCGCCGAGGCGCTGGCCTTCGGCACCCTGCTGCTGGAAGGCCATCCGGTGCGCCTGTCGGGCCAGGATTGCGAGCGCGGCACGTTCTCGCAGCGCCATTCGGTCCTCTACGACCAGGAGGACGAGCAGCGCTACATTCCGCTGAACCATCTGCGCGAGGGGCAGGCCCGCTACGAGGTCATCAATTCGATGCTCTCCGAGGAGGCCGTGCTCGGGTTCGAATACGGCTACACGCTGACGGAGCCGAACGCCCTGACCCTTTGGGAAGCCCAGTTCGGCGACTTCGCCAACGGCGCGCAGGTGGTCTTCGACCAGTTCCTGTCGTCGGGCGAACGCAAGTGGCTGCGCATGTCGGGTCTCGTCTGCCTGCTCCCGCACGGCTACGAGGGCCAGGGTCCCGAGCACTCCTCGGCGCGCCTGGAGCGCTTCCTGCAGATGTGCGCGGAAGACAACATGCAGGTCGCCAACTGCACCACGCCGGCGAACTACTTCCACATCCTGCGCCGGCAGTTGAAGCGCGACTTCCGCAAGCCCTTGATCCTGATGACGCCGAAGTCCTTGCTGCGGCACAAGCGCGTGGTCAGCCGCCTCGACGAGTTCTCCGACGGGTCGGCGTTCCACCGCCTGCTGTGGGACGATGCGCAGCTCGAGGGCTACAGCGACATCAAGCTGAAGCCGGACAACAAGATCCGGCGCGTGGTCATGTGTTCGGGCAAGGTCTACTATGACCTGTTCGAGGAGCGCGAGAAGCGCGGCATCGACGATGTCTATCTCCTGCGCGTCGAGCAGCTTTATCCGTTCCCGACCAAGGCGCTGGTCTCCGAGCTGTCGCGGTTCAAGGATGCGGACTTCGTCTGGTGCCAGGAAGAGCCGAAGAACATGGGCTCCTGGTTCTTCGTGCAGTCCTATCTGGACTGGGTGCTGAGCCAGATCAACGCAAAGCATCCGCGTCCGCGCTATGTCGGCCGCGCCGCCTCCGCGGCGACGGCGACGGGTCTGATGTCCAAGCACATGGCGCAGTTGCAGGCGTTCCTCGACGAGGCGTTTGCCGACTAGCCCTTCCGGCTCCCGGGCGAAGGTCCGGGAGCCGATACCGTCCCGGTCCAAAGCAGCCGGGGATGCCCGACTCCATCGCTCGCGCGGACGCGAGAACCTGCTCCGCGCCGCCACCGGAAAGAGATTTTGATCATGGCGACCGAAATTCGAGTGCCCACCCTCGGAGAATCCGTGACCGAGGCGACCATCGCCCAGTGGTTCAAGAAGCCTGGCGACAAGGTGAACGCGGATGAGCCGATCGTCGAACTGGAGACCGACAAGGTGACGGTCGAGGTTCCCGCGCCTGCCTCCGGCACGCTCACCGATATCCTGGTCAAGGAAGGCGATACCGTCGAGGTCGGCGCCCTGCTGGGACAGATTTCGGAAGGTGCGGGTGCGGCCGCCGCCTCGCCCGCAAAGGCGTCCGCGCCCAAGGCCGAGAGCGCCAAGCCCGCTCCGGCCGCTTCCGCATCCGCCGAGACCGTCGACGTGGTGGTGCCGTCGGCCGGCGAGAGCGTGACGGAGGCCGATGTCGGCGAGTGGTTCGTGAAGGTCGGCGATCAGGTCAAGGCCGACGACGTTCTCGTCGAACTGGAGACCGACAAGGCCGCCCAGGAGATCCCGGCACCGGCCGCGGGCACCGTGGTCGAGATCGCCGCCAAGACCGGCGACACGGTCACGCCCGGCCAGTTGCTGCTGAAGATCGCCGTCGGCGCGGGTGCCGCGGCCCCCGCCAAGGCGCCGGCCCCTGCGAAGCCGGCACCGGCCGCTGCCGCCGGCACGAGCATGCCGCCGGCCCCGGCCGCCGCCAAGATGATGGCGGAAAAGGGTCTTGCCGCCGATCAGGTCGCCGGTTCCGGCAAGCGCGGTCAGGTGCTCAAGGGCGATGTCATCGCCGCCGTCGCCTCCGGTATGGCTCAGCAACCCTCTGCCTCCGCGGCGCCTGCTGCCGCGCGTGCGCCGTCCGTTGGCGAAGATGCGGCGCGCGAGGAGCGCGTTCGCATGACCAAGCTGCGCCAGACCATTGCTCGCCGTCTGAAGGACGCGCAGAACACCGCCGCCATGCTGACCACCTATAACGAGGTGGACATGGGCCCGGTGATGGAGCTGCGCTCCACGTACAAGGACCTGTTCGAGAAGAAGCACGGGGTGAAGCTCGGCTTCATGGGCTTCTTCACCAAGGCCGTCTGCCATGCGCTGAAGGAGATTCCGGCGGTCAATGCCGAGATCGACGGCACCGACATCATCTACAAGAACTACTGCCATGTCGGCGTCGCCGTCGGCACCGACAAGGGGCTGGTGGTTCCGGTCGTGCGCGATGCCGACCAGATGTCGATCGCCGAGATCGAGAAGAAGATCGCCGAACTCGGCCGCAAGGCGCGGGACGGCAAGCTCGGCATGGACGAGATGCAGGGCGGCACCTTCACCATCTCCAATGGCGGCGTTTACGGCTCGCTGATGTCGTCGCCGATCCTAAATGCCCCGCAGTCGGGCATTCTCGGCATGCACAAGATCCAGGAACGCCCGATGGTCGTGAACGGCCAGATCGTCGCCCGTCCGATGATGTATCTGGCCCTGTCCTACGATCACCGCATCGTCGACGGCAAGGAAGCGGTCACCTTCCTCGTGCGCGTCAAGGAGAGCCTTGAGGACATCAAGCGGCTCGTTCTCGACCTGTAAGTCCGAGCCGCGGGGCGGCGCGAACCGCGCCGTCCCGCGACACGTCGCGACGGTGCGGGCGCGCACCTGACCTCCGGGAGGGCGGCCATGCGTGAGACAATCGCAAGATTGCAGGCGAACTGGGTCTATGGCGGCGCCCTCGCCGGGGTCGTGCTGCTCGTTCTGGCGCCGCTTCTGACCGCCGGCTGGCCTTGGGCCGAGGTACTCATCTTCCTGGGCCTGCCCGTCTACATGCTGCACCAGCTCGAGGAACATGACGGCGACCGGTTCCGCCGCTTCGTCAACGAGGTGATCGGCAAGGGGCGTGAGGTGCTGTCGGTCGCCGCCGTCTCCGTGATCAATGTCGGCGGGGTCTGGGGCACGATGGCGGTGACCCTGTGGTTGATGCGCGCCGTATCGCCGGGCTGGGGCCTGATCGGCGTCTATCTGCTGCTCGTCAACGCTGTCCTGCATATCGTACAGGCGGTTGCGCTGAGACGCTCCAACCCCGGCCTGGTGACGGCGACGGTGTTGTTCCTGCCGCTAGGGGCGCTTGCCTTCGGCGAGCTTGCCGGTGCGGCCAGCCCGGTTCAGCACGCGGTGTCCCTGGCGCTGGTGCTGGTGCTGCACGGTGCGATCGTTGTCAGCGTGCGCCGCCGGCTCGCGGGCGGCTAAAGTAACGGGAGGCGGATCATGGGTTGGGAATTCCTGCTGACGGCACTGGTGGTGGTGCTCTCCCCAGGCACGGGTGTCGTCTACACGGTCGCGACCGGCCTTGCGCGTGGCCGCCTGCCGGGGATCGCCGCGGCCTTCGGTTGCACGCTCGGCATTCTGCCGGCGCTGATCGCCGCCACCTTCGGGCTCGCCGCGCTGTTGCACGCGAGCGCACTCGCCTTTCAGGTGCTGAAATATGCGGGCGCCGCCTATTTGTTCTATCTCGCCTGGCAGGCGCTCAGGAATGCCGGACCGCTGGCCTTCGACCGTGACACCTCCGGGCCTGCGGACCTGGTTGCGGTGGCGCGGACGGGCTTTCTGATCAATATGCTCAACCCGAAGCTCTCGCTGTTCTTCCTCGCCTTCCTGCCGCAGTTTCTGGCCCCGGGGCAGGGGGCAGTGGAACTGCAGATCCTGTCCATGGGCTCCGTCTTCATGGGGCTGACGCTGGTGGCGTTCATCGGTTACGGCGTCTTTGCGGCGGCCGTTGGTGCCCGTGCGCTGCGCAGCAGGCAGGTGATGGCCTGGATGAGCCGGACGGTTGCGGTCGCCTTTGCCGGTTTCGGCGCTAGGCTCGCTCTGGCGGAGCGCTGATCTGGTGACGCAGGTATCTTGAACGGAGAGGCCGATGACCGAAACCGTCATGATCGTGACAGGCGGCAGCCGCGGCATTGGCGCTGCGACGGCCATTCGCCTCGCCGCTACCGGCTCAACGATCCTCTTGACCTATGTCGCCAATCCTGAGCGCGCCGATGACGTCGTCTCGGCGATCGAGGCGGGTGGCGGCCGGGCAAAAGCGATCAGGGCGGATGTCGCGAGCGAGGACGATTGCCTGAGAACCTTTGCCGAGGCGGACAGGATCGGCCGGCTGACCGGGCTGGTGAACAATGCCGGTGTGGTCGACGTTGCCGCGCGGCTGACGGACATGTCCTTTGCCCGGCTGCGGCGCATCTTCGATATCAACGTGCTGGGCACGATCCTGTGTTCCCGCGAGGCGGTGCGCCGCATGTCGACCGCTCATGGCGGTAAGGGCGGGGCCATCGTCAACGTGTCGTCGGCCTCTGCCAAGATCGGCTCGCCGGCGCAATATATCGACTATGCCGCCGCCAAAGGGGCGATCGACACGTTCACGGTGGGCCTTGCCAAGGAAGTGGCCGCCGAGGGCGTGCGGGTCAATGCGGTGCGTCCGGGCATCATCGAGACGGAAATCCACGCTTCGGGAGGCGATCCCGACCGGGCGACGCGCGTGGCGGCCGAGCTGCCGATGCGCCGGGCCGGACGGGCCGAGGAATGCGCCGAGGCGATTGCCTGGCTGTTGTCGGACGCCGCGAGCTACACGACGGGCGCGATCCTGGACGTGTCCGGCGGTCGCTCGATCCTCCCTTGAGTCAGGAAACATGGCAGCGGACGCTGCCGGAACGAACGCAACAAGAGGCGAATGCTATGTCACAGTTTGATCTCGTCGTCATCGGCACCGGACCTGGCGGCTATGTCTGCGCCATCAAGGCAGCGCAGCTCGGGCTCAAGGTGGCGGTGGTCGAGAAGCGCGCCACCCATGGCGGCACCTGCCTGAACATTGGCTGCATCCCCTCCAAGGCGATGCTGCACACCTCGGAACTGTTCGAGGAGGCGTCCGAGCATTTCGAGGACTTCGGCATCAAGGTCGGCAAGCCGAAGCTCGATCTCAAGGCGATGATGGGCCACAAGCAGAAGACCATCGACGGCAATGTCAGCGGCATCGAATTCCTGTTCAAGAAGAACAAGGTGACGCCGTTCCACGGCACGGGCCGCATCCTTGCGGCCGGCCGTGTCGAGGTGACCGCCGAGGACGGCTCGAAGCAGGAGATCGCGGCGAAGTCCATCGTCATCGCCACCGGCTCCGACGTGGCGCCGCTTCCCGGCGTGGAGATCGACGAGAAGCAGATCGTCTCTTCCACCGGCGCGCTGGAACTCGACAAGGTGCCAGGCAAGCTGGTGGTCGTCGGCGCCGGCGTCATCGGCCTCGAGCTCGGCTCCGTGTGGCGGCGGCTCGGCTCCGAGGTGACGGTCGTCGAGTTCATGGACAAGATCCTCGGCCCGATGGACGCCGACATTTCCCGCAACTTCCAGCGCATCCTCAAGAAGCAGGGCGTCGAGTTCCACCTGTCGTCCAAGGTGACGGCCGTGGAGAAGACCGGCAAGCAGCTCGCCGTCACGGTGGAGCCGGCCGCCGGCGGCGAGGCAGCCGCGAAGACGCTGGAAGCCGACGTGGTGCTCGTTGCCATCGGCCGCCGTCCCTATACGGCAGGGCTCGGCCTCGAAGAGGTCGGCGTGGCGCTCGACGAGCGCGGGCGGGTCAAGACCGACGGCCACTACCAGACCACCGTTCCTGGCATCTACGCGATCGGCGATGTGATCGCCGGGCCGATGCTGGCCCACAAGGCCGAGGACGAGGGCGTCGCCCTTGCCGAAATGCTGGCGGGACAGGCCGGCCATGTGAACTACGGGGTCATTCCCGGCGTCGTCTATACCAGCCCCGAGGTTGCCGAGGTCGGCAAGAGCGAAGAGGCGCTGAAGGCGGAGGGCGTGTCCTACAAGGTCGGCAAGTTCGCCTTCATCGCCAATGGCCGCGCCAAGGCGACGAACCATACGGAAGGCTTTGTCAAGGTTCTGGCCGACGCGGAGACCGACAAGGTGCTCGGCGTTCACATCATCGGCCATGGCGCCGGCGAGATGATCCACGAGGCGGCTGTGCTGATGGAGTTTGGCGGCTCCGCCGAGGATCTGGCGCGCACCTGCCATGCGCATCCGACGATGAGCGAGGCCGTGAAGGAAGCCGCAATGGCCGCTTTCGCCAAGCCGATCCACGCCTGAGGGCAGGGAGACCCTGCGGCTGCAAGCCTTGTGCGCCCGCTTGGCCGAGCGTCTGTGTCGACTGAAAAGGCCCGCATCGGTTTTCCGGTGCGGGCCTTTTGCTTGATCGCGGGGAAGCGGCGACCGGCGCCGTTGCGGGCGCGGCCGGCCTACTCTGCGGTCTGTGTTCCGGTCTGCGCGGTCGTGTTGCCGGCCACGACGAGGGCCTCGCTGAGGTCATTGGTGGCGATGGAGCTCTGCGGAGCCTCGGCGGTCGTCGTCGGGGTGGTCTTCTGCGACATCTTGGACCAGTTGCACTCGGCCATGGCCGGCGCGGCGGAGAAGGCGATGAGGGCGGCGACGCCCGTCAGTCCTGCGAGAATGCGCATGCTACTCTCCCTTTGCTCGCGACATGTCGGGACGACATGCCTCCGTCCGCCCGGTCGTGCGGCAGGATTCGAGGGCGAGTCCTGCGCAGACAAGGAAGACGCTACGGGAAGTGTAGTGCAGAAAGGCTGTGACGACCAGTTTTGCCCGGTTGAAAGCCCGCGGGATTATTCCCGATCGAGGATCGCCGCGTGAAAGGCATCCGGTGTGCCGGGCGTATGCGACTGAATCTTTACCAGAGCCTCGATCCGGTCTTCCATCCGGATGACCTCGACTTCCCTGGCTCCGAACAGGCCGGGGAACCGGGCCAGCAACCGACCGTTGGTGAGGCGGGTAGCCTCGGTCCATCCCCATTTGCAGTCCCTGGGGGAACAGCGCGTGAAGACCCGCATCCGCGACACGACCTGCCCGCCGGAGCAGTGGCTTTCAATCTCGATGCGGCGGACCTGCTGGCTGGCCGCGCGAGGGTTATACCAGCGTCCGGCTTCGGGGATGCGGCATCGGTTCTCCGCGTAGGCGATGCTCGGTGGAGCGGCGAAGAACAGGACAAGGGCGGCAGCCAAGGGAATCAGAAGGTTCCACATGCCGGATTCTTGTCCAGCCCCGGCAGCATCGCAAGGGAATTCGATGTTGCGATGCAATCCCGGCGTTCATTGCGGCAACATGTCACTTCTGCTGATGGGCGCGTGGATGGGCTCGGTCATAAGCCTCCAGCAGGCGGGCCGCATCCACCTCGGTGTAGACCTGGGTGGTCGACAGGCTGGCATGGCCGAGCAGTTCCTGGATCGTCCGCAGATCGCCGCCGCCGGCCAGCAGATGGGTCGCGAAGGAATGGCGCAGGGCGTGGGGGGTGGCGCTTTCGGGCAGGCCGAGCGCTCGTCGCAACCCCGCCATGGCCAGTTGGACGATGCGCGGGCTGAGCGGCCCGCCGCGAACGCCGAGGAACAGCGGGCCGTCCGGCTGCGGCACGTAGGGGCAGAGGGCGAGATAGCTTTCCACCGCGTCGCAGACCACGGGCAGCACGGGAACCACGCGCTCGCGCCCGCCCTTGCCGACGATCCGCAGGCTTCTCGTGCCACGGCGCGGCGCCATCCTGCCAGTCAGCGACAGCGCCTCGGAGATGCGCAACCCGCAGCCATAGAGCAGGGTCAGGACAGCGGCATTGCGCGCCGCCACCCAGGGCTCGGCATCCATGGCCGCATCCGCATCGACGAGCGTCATCGCATCGCCGGCCGACACCGGCTTGGGCAGCGAGCGCTTCTGTCTGGGTGGGCGGATCGCCGCGCTGGCGGCGGCATTCACCTCGCCGCGCGTCTCGAGATACCGCAGGAAGGAGCGGATGCCGGCCAGGCCGCGCGCCAGTGTCCGGCTTTCCGCCCCCGACTGCCGGCGCGAGGCGAGAAAGCCGCGAAAGTCCGACGGGCGCAGCTCCTCTAGGGCGTCGAGCCCCGGCGGCTCGGCAAGGTGGTTGGTCAGAAAGCGCAGGAACTGGCGCACGTCGCGCTCATAGGCGACCAACGTCCGGTCGGCGAGCCGCCGCTCCGATCCGAGATGGTCGAGCCAGTCTCCGACGGCGGCGTTCACATCGGCTTTCGCCGACACAAGCAGGGAATCAGCGGCGCTCATGAAGCAAGGCTAGCATGGCATGAGGCAGACACGAATCGGGGCGGCCAGCGGCGTGGCGGCCGCCCCTTCGCTTGCGTTCAAAGGATGCTCTGTCCGGTCTTGGCCCAGTCGGCCAGGAACTGCTCCAGCCCCTTGTCGGTCAGCGGGTGCTTGACCAGTCCCTTCAGCACGGCCGGCGGCACGGTCGCGACATCGGCGCCGACAAGCGCGCATTCGCGCACATGGTTGGCGGTGCGGATCGAGGCGGCGAGGATCTCCGTCTCGAAGCCGTAATTGTCGTAGATGATCCGCATCTCGCGAATGAGGTCCATGCCGTCGATGTTGACGTCGTCCAGCCGGCCGATGAACGGTGAGACGAAGGTCGCGCCGGCCTTGGCGGCGAGCAGCGCCTGATTGGCGGAAAAACACAGGGTGACGTTCACCATGTGCCCTTCATCCGTCAGGGTGCGGCAGGCCTTCAGGCCGTCAAGGGTCAGCGGCAGCTTCACGGCGATATTCTCGGCGATCTCGGCGAGCGTGCGGCCTTCGGCGATCATTGCGTCCGCCTCGGTGGCGGTGACCTCGGCCGAGACGGGACCCTCGACGATGTCGCAGATCTCTGCGATGACGTCCTTCATCGGGCGTCCGGACTTGAGGATCAGCGACGGATTGGTGGTGACGCCATCGAGCAGGCCGGTCGCGGCGAGATCCCGGATCTCCCCGGTGTCTGCGGTGTCGACGAAGAACTTCATGGCGGGCTCTGGCTCCTTCGGGAAACGGGTTCTTGCGGAGTTTCGGGTCGGCGGGGCATCTGCCTCGCCCGGGCCTGACTGCATACCTTAGGATGGCCTGCGGCGACAGCCCCGATTCGCCCGCGGCAGATCCTCTGGCGGAACGGTTTGCCCAGGCCGCAAACAGCAACGAGCAGGAACGAGGACGCGGGTGCCCGATCTTTTTGGCAATGCCGGCAAGGTGCGGCCGGCCACGGTCGCCAGGGTTTTGTTGCCGGTCGCCATCGGCACGGCCTACAGCTACCGCGTGCCGGCGGGGCTGCGCGTGCAGCCCGGCTCCATTGTCCGCGTGCCGCTCGGCCCGCGCGAGGTGGTGGGCGCCGTGTGGTCGCTGGAGCCGGAGGGCGGTTCCGCGGCCGGCAGCGTCGCCCCCTCACGGCTCAAGGACATCCTGCATGTCTACGAGGATGCCCCGCCGCTCGACGACGAGCTGCGCGCCTTGGTCGACTGGGTGGCGAACTGGACGCTCGCCGCGCCCGGCATGGTGCTGCGCATGGTGCTGCGCTCGGAAGAAGCACTGGAGAGCGAGCCGCCGCTCGCCGGCGTCCGCCTGTCGCCCACCGGCGAACGTCCCGAGCGCCTGACGCCGGCGCGCCAGCGGGTTCTGGCGCTGTTGCAGGACGGCACCGGCTTCACCCGCAGCGGTCTTGCCCATGCGGCCGGCGTCAGTTCTTCCGTGGTCGACGGGTTGCTGGCGCACGGCGCGCTGGAAAGTGTCGAGTTGCCGGCGATCCCTCCCTCGCCACGGCCGGATCCCGATTGGGCGCCCCCTGTCCTGACACCGGCGCAGGCGCGGGCCGCGGCGGAGCTGGTCGCCGCGGTGGGGCAGGGGTTCCGCACCTTCCTGATCGACGGCGTCACCGGGTCGGGCAAGACGGAAGTCTATTTCGAGGCGGTGGCGGAAGCCCTGCGCCAGGGGCGCCAGGCGCTGGTCCTGATCCCGGAGATCGCCCTTACCAGCGCCTTCCTGCAGCGCTTCGAGCGCCGTTTCGCCGTGCTGCCGGCCGAATGGCATTCGGAGGTCGCCACCCGCCAGCGGGCGCGGGTCTGGCGCGGGGTGGCGACGGGTGACGTGCGGGTGGTGGTGGGTGCCCGCTCGGCGTTGTTCCTGCCGTTCCGCGAGCTCGGCCTCGTCGTCGTCGACGAAGAGCACGACGGCGCCTACAAGCAGGACGACCGTGTGCCCTACAATGCCCGCGACATGGCGGTGGTGCGCGGGCACATCTCGCGCTTTCCCGTGGTTCTCGCCTCGGCCACCCCGTCGGTGGAAAGCCGCGTCAATGCCGACCAAGGTCGCTATGCCCGCCTCGAGCTGCCCGAGCGCGCCACCGGTGCGCCTATGCCGGAAATCTCGGTCATCGACATGCGCCAGGATGGACCGGAGCGCGGGCAGTGGCTGGCGCCCACGCTCCGCCATGCGATCGGCGAGACGCTGACCGGCGGCGGTCAGGCGCTGCTCTTCCTCAACCGTCGTGGCTATGCGCCGCTGACCCTGTGCCGCTCCTGCGGCCACCGCTTCCAGTGTCCCAACTGCTCGACCTGGCTGGTCGAGCATCGGTTCCGCGGCCGCCTGTCCTGCCATCATTGCGGCCATGAGGAGCCGAGCCCCGACCACTGCCCGGCCTGCGGCGACACCCAGTCGCTGGTCGCCTGCGGCCCCGGCGTCGAGCGCATCGCGGAAGAGGCGGCGGATCTCTTTCCGCAGGCGCGGGTGCTGGTGCTGTCCTCCGATCTGCAGGGCGGCCCCGACCGGCTGCGCCGCGAGATGCGGATCATCGAGGAGGGCGGGGCCGATATCGTGGTCGGCACCCAGCTTGTCGCCAAGGGCCACAATTTTCCGCTCATGCGCCTCGTCGGAGTGGTCGACGCCGATCTCGGCCTCGCCAATGGCGATCCGCGCGCGGCGGAGCGGACTTTCCAGCTTCTGGCGCAGGTGACGGGCCGCGCCGGGCGCATCGGCGGCGGCGGGCGCGGTCTGCTGCAGACCTACGCGCCGGACCATCCGGTGATCCGCGCGCTGGCGTCCGGAGACAGTACCGCCTTCTACGAGGCGGAGATTGCTGCGCGCAAGGCGGCCGGCCTGCCGCCCTTCGGACGTCTTGCCGCGCTGATCGTTTCGGCGCCCGACCGGGGGCGGGCACAGGACTATGCCCGCCAGGTGGCGCGGCTGTCGCCGACGAGCCCCGGGCTCACGGTCCTTGGTCCGGCGGAGGCGGCGTTGGCGCTGGTGCGCGGGCGCTACCGCTTCCGTCTGCTGGCGATGGCGCCGCGCACTGTCGACCTGCAGGCGCTCATGCGCTCCTGGATCGCCCGTCTGCCGAAGCCGGCGGGCGGTGTCCGCCTGCAGGTCGACATCGATCCGCAGAGCTTCTTCTGAGCAGGGTAAAAAGCCGCAGCAGGGGCGTTTGCCGGCCACTTTTGCTCTGTTCGACCTTTTTCGGGCGCAATTGCGGCATTTGGACACCGTGGCGATGTTGCTCCGCCTTGAAGCCTGTGCTAATCGAAGCGCGGCTTTCCGGGGCAGTTGTGACCAAGCACACTCGCCTGACCGCGAAAGATCAGATTTTCCAAAGCCTTGCGGTCAGCCCTGCTGGGCGCATCGGCTCAAACCTGCCGAAGAGAGCACGGACCCTGTGACCGACAACGTATCTCTCATTTCAGGTGTGGCGCACCGTTACGCAACGGCACTGCTCGACTTGTCAGAGGAGCAGGGCTCCGTGGCGGACGTCGAGAAGGCGCTGGAAGCGTTCGACAAGCTGCTCCAGGACAGCGCAGACCTGCGCCGCCTCGTGGAAAGCCCTGTGTTTTCCGCCGATGAACAGCTAAAGGCCCTGACGGCGGTTCTGGACAAGGCCGGCGTTACGGGGCTGGCCGCCAACTTCCTCAAGCTCGCCGCGAAGAATCGGCGTCTCTTCGCCGTGCCGGGCATGATCGCCGCGTTCCGCGCTGGTCTCGCCCGTCGCCGCGGCGAAGTGCCGGCCGACGTCGTCTCCGCGGCACCGCTGTCGGAGGCCCAGCTCTCCGCCCTCGCCGACGCGCTCAATGCGTCGACCGGCAAGAAGGTGGTGATTTCGCCGAAGGTCGATCCCTCGCTGATCGGCGGCCTTGTCGTCAAGGTCGGCAGCCGGATGATCGACACTTCGCTCAAGACAAAACTCAACTCCCTCAAGTTCGCGATGAAAGAGGTCGGCTGATGGATATTCGGGCAGCGGAAATCTCCGCCATCCTCAAGGACCAGATCAAGAATTTCGGCCAGGAAGCCGAAGTTACCGAAGTCGGTCAGGTTCTTTCGGTAGGTGACGGTATCGCGCGCGTCTATGGCCTCGACAAGGTCCAGGCGGGCGAGATGGTCGAGTTCCCCGGCGGTATCCGGGGCATGGCGCTGAACCTCGAGACCGACAATGTCGGCGTCGTGCTCTTCGGCTCCGACCGTGACATCAAGGAAGGCGACACGGTCAAGCGGACCGGCGCCATCGTCGAGATCCCGGTCGGCAAGGGGCTGCTCGGCCGCGTCGTCGACCCGCTCGGCAACCCGCTCGACGGCAGGGGCCCCATCGAGGGTTCCGAGATGCGCCGCGTCGACGTCAAGGCGCCGGGCATCCTGCCGCGCAAGGGCGTTCACGAGCCGATGTCGACGGGCCTGAAGGCCATCGACGCCCTGATCCCGGTCGGTCGCGGCCAGCGCGAGCTGGTCATCGGCGACCGTCAGACCGGCAAGACGGCGATCATTCTGGACACGTTCCTGAACCAGAAGCCGATGCATGCGACCGACAATGAGGGCGAGAAGCTCTATTGCATCTACGTCGCTGTCGGCCAGAAGCGTTCGACCGTTGCCCAGTTCGTCAAGCAGCTCGAGGAATCGGGCGCTCTCGAGTACTCGGTGATCGTCGCCGCGACGGCTTCCGACCCGGCGCCGCTGCAGTTCCTGGCGCCGTTCTCCGGCACCGCCATCGGCGAGTTCTTCCGCGACAACGGAATGCACGCCGTGATCGGTTACGACGATCTGACCAAGCAGGCCGTGGCCTATCGCCAGATGTCCCTGCTGCTCCGCCGTCCGCCGGGACGAGAAGCCTTCCCGGGCGACGTGTTCTATCTCCACTCTCGCCTGCTCGAGCGTTCGGCCAAGCTCAACGAGGCCAACGGCTCCGGCTCGCTGACCGCCCTTCCGGTCATCGAGACCCAGGGCAACGACGTGTCGGCCTTCATTCCGACCAACGTGATCTCGATCACCGACGGCCAGATCTTCCTCGAGACGGATCTGTTCTTCCAGGGCATCCGTCCGGCGGTGAACGTCGGTCTGTCGGTGTCGCGCGTGGGCTCTTCGGCCCAGATCAAGGCGATGAAGCAGGTTGCCGGCAAGATCAAGGGCGAGCTTGCCCAGTATCGCGAGATGGCGGCTTTCGCCCAGTTCGGTTCGGATCTCGACGCCACGACCCAGCGCTTGCTGAACCGTGGTGCGCGCCTGACCGAGCTTCTGAAGCAGGGCCAGTTCCAGCCGCTGAAGACCCAGGAGCAGGTCGCCGTCATTTATGCCGGCGTCAATGGCTACCTGGACAAGCTGCCGGTCAACAAGGTCAGGGACTTTGAAGAGGGCCTGCTTCTGAACCTGCGCGGCGAACATGCGGATCTCCTGGATGGCATCTGGGAGAAGAAGGCGCTCGACGCCGACCTTGAGGCTCGTCTCAAGGCGGCCATCGAGGCCTTCGCCAAGAACTTCGCCTGACGCGACTGACGGCATCCAGGACAAGGGGCGGCCATGCCGAGCCTGAAGGACTTACGAAACCGGATCGCCTCCGTTAAGGCGACGCAGAAGATCACCAAGGCCATGCAGATGGTGGCCGCGGCGAAGCTGCGTCGCGCTCAGGAGGCGGCCGAGGCTGCACGGCCCTACGCGGAACGCATGGAGGCCGTCCTCGCCAATCTCGCCAGCGCCTTCGAGGGCCGGGACGATGCTCCGCGCCTTCTCGCCGGCACCGGCAAGGATGACGTGCATCTCCTGCTGGTCGCGACCGCGGAGCGCGGCCTGTGCGGCGGCTTCAACTCCTCAATCGCCAAGCTGGCGCGCGAGCGGGCGAAGTTGCTGATCGCGCAGGGTAAGACGGTGAAGATCGTCTGCGTCGGCAAGAAGGGCTTCGATGCCCTGAAGCGTGATCTCGGCTCGCACATCGTCAAGACGATCGAACTGCGGCACGTCAAGCGGGTCGCCTTCGAGAACGCGAACGAGATCGGCGACCTGGTCCGCGCGATGTTCGATGCCGGCGAGTTCGACGTCTGCACCCTGTTCTATGCGCGCTTCCAGTCGGTGATCAGCCAGGTTCCGACGGCCCAGCAGCTCATTCCGGCGACCTTCGGCGAGATGGCGAAGACCGTTCAGACCGACGCGGTCTACGAGTACGAGCCGGACGAGGGCGAGATCCTGGCCGAGCTCCTGCCGCGCAACATTTCTGTGCAGATCTTCCGTGGACTTCTGGAAAACGCAGCGTCCGAGCAGGGCGCGCGCATGTCCGCGATGGACAACGCCACGCGCAACGCCGGTGACATGATCAACAAGCTGACGCTCAGTTACAACCGTCAGCGGCAGGCTCAGATCACCAAGGAGCTGATCGAAATCATTTCGGGCGCCGAGGCGCTCTGACCGGATCGAGACGAGGATAGCAAAATGGCTGACAAAGCAGTCGGGCGCATCACGCAGGTCATCGGCGCCGTCGTCGACGTTCAGTTCGACGATCATCTGCCGGCGATTCTGAACGCCCTGGAAACCGATAACAACGGCAACCGCTTGGTTCTCGAGGTTGCTCAGCACCTCGGCGAGAACACCGTTCGCACCATCGCCATGGATGCGACCGAGGGTCTCGTTCGCGGCCAGAAGGTGGTCGACACGGACGAGCCGATTTCGGTTCCGGTCGGTGCCGGCACGCTTGGCCGCATCATGAACGTCATCGGCGAGCCGGTCGACGAGGCTGGCCCGATCGTTCATGAGACGAAGCGCGGCATCCACCAGGAAGCCCCGACCTTCACCGAGCAGTCCACCGAGGCCGAGATCCTCGTGACGGGCATCAAGGTCGTGGACCTGCTGGCGCCTTACGCCAAGGGTGGCAAGATCGGCCTGTTCGGCGGCGCCGGCGTCGGCAAGACCGTTCTGATCATGGAACTCATCAACAACATCGCCAAGGCGCACGGCGGCTACTCCGTCTTCGCCGGCGTGGGAGAGCGTACCCGCGAGGGCAACGATCTCTACTGGGAGATGATCGAATCCAACGTGAACCGCGATCCCAAGGAGCACAACGGTTCAACCGAGGGTTCCAAGTGCGCGCTGGTCTACGGCCAGATGAACGAACCCCCCGGAGCCCGTGCCCGCGTGGCGCTGACCGGTCTCACCGTCGCCGAGCATTTCCGCGACGAAGGCCAGGACGTGCTGTTCTTCGTGGACAACATCTTCCGCTTCACCCAGGCGGGTTCGGAAGTGTCGGCGCTTCTCGGCCGTATTCCTTCGGCCGTGGGCTACCAGCCGACGCTCGGCACCGACATGGGTGCGATGCAGGAACGCATCACCACCACGACCAAGGGGTCGATCACCTCGGTGCAGGCCGTGTACGTGCCGGCCGACGACCTTACCGACCCGGCGCCGGCCTCGACCTTCGCTCACCTCGACGCGACGACGGTGCTCAACCGCTCGATCGCCGAGAAAGGCATCTACCCGGCGGTGGATCCGCTTGACTCGACCTCGCGCATCCTTGATCCGCGGATCATCGGCGACGAGCACTACGAGACGGCTCGTGCCGTGCAGGCGACCCTGCAGCGCTACAAGGCGCTCCAGGACATCATCGCCATTCTCGGCATGGACGAGTTGTCGGAAGAGGACAAGCTCACCGTGGCGCGCGCCCGCAAGATCGAGCGCTTCCTGTCGCAGCCGTTCTTCGTCGCCGAGATCTTCACCGGTTCGCCGGGCAAGCTCGTCGCGCTCGAGGACACCATCAAGGGCTTCCAGGGCCTGGTGAACGGCGACTACGACCACCTGCCCGAGGCTGCCTTCTACATGGTCGGCTCGATCGACGAGGCGGTCGAGAAGGCGCAGCGCCTGGCCGCCGAAGCGGCCTAGGCACGGGAAGGATCGAGGAACGACATGGCGGGAGCATTCCAGTTCGAGCTCGTTTCCCCGGAGCGGCTTCTTCTCTCGGAAGAAGTCACGATGGTGGTGGTGCCGGGCTCCGAGGGCGAGTTCGGCGTCATGGCCGGACATGCCCCAATGATGTCGACCCTGCGCCCGGGCCTTCTGCGCGTCTCGCGTGAGGGCGGTGCGGACCAGGCCTATTTCGTGCGCGGCGGCTTCGCCGAGGCGGGGCCGAAGGGGCTGACGGTGCTGGCCGAGCAGGCGACGTCGCTGAGCGATCTGAAGGCGGAGGACATCGCCAGCCAGATCCGTGATGCGGAAGAAGACCTGGCAGACGCCAGCGACGACGACGCGCGCGCGCGGACGGCGGCAACGCTTGCCCAGCTTCGCGAGGTCCAGGCGGCGCTCAAGCTGGCCTGACGATCGGCCGGCAACATCGGCATGTATCTAGTCCAAACTTGCAGAAGGGCGCCCGCGGCGCCCTTTTTGCGTTTCGGAACGCCAATCCGCCCAGGGGCCGTCCGATAGCGGGTGGACAGGACCGGGCATCTGCGGCGAGACTTCGCGCATGCAGGAGAGGCAGTCACGAGAGAGCGGCCGAAAGGCTCAGGCGGCGCTACCGGACGGGTTTCGGCTGCTGCCGGATCGCCTCGACCGGCAGGCGCAGAAAGATCTGCTTGAGGAGATCCGCGCGGTCGTCGCGGCTGCGCCCCTGTTCACGCCGGTAATGCCGCGCACGGGGACGCCATTCTCCGTCCGCATGACCAATTGCGGCGCGCTCGGCTGGGTGTCGGACAGGGCCGGCTACCGCTATCAGCCCGAGCATCCGGTCACGGGAGAGCCGTGGCCGGCGATGCCGCCGCGGTTGCTGGACTTGTGGCGGGAACTGACGCCAGAGGCGCCACCGCCGGAAGCCTGCCTCGTCAATTTCTATGGACCAAAGGCCCGCATGGGCCTGCATCAGGACAGGGACGAGGCGACTTTCGACGCACCGGTGATCTCCGTGTCGCTCGGCGCGACGGCGCTGTTTCGCATCGGCGGCAGGAGCCGTAAGGACCCGACCCGGTCGCTGCGGCTTGCCTCCGGCGACGTGGTGGTTCTGGGAGGCGCGGCGCGCCTTGCCTATCACGGGATCGACCGGCTGCTGCCGGGCACCTCAACGCTCGTGCGCGGCGATGGGCGGATCAACCTGACCCTGCGGCGGGTGACGCCGGCCTGACGGGGCCTCCCGGCAGCGGGCGTCAGGTGAAGACAGCGATCGCGATCAGCGCGGCGATGACCCACAGCGCGATGCGTCCCGAGCGCGTGTGCCGGGCTTCCGCGCGGCCGATTGCCTCGGCCGTGGCCGGGTCGAAGCGCAGGCCCCTCTCTGCCATGGTTTCGAGCTCGCTCGACAGTCTCCCCGCTCGCTCGGCGAGGATCGGCAGGTCGGCTGCAAGCCGGCCGAGGGCAACAAGCCCGCCGGCGGCATCCTGCAGGCGTCCCGCGGGGCCGAGGTTCCGCTCGATCCAGCCGCGCACCACCGGCTCGGCGGTCCGCCACATGTCGAGATGCGGGTCGAGCGTGCGCGCGACGCCTTCGACCACGACCATGGTCTTCTGCAGCATGATCAACTGCGTTTGGGTGCGCATGTTGAACAGTTCCGTCACCTCCAGAAGCTGGGTGAGCAGCCGGGCCATGGAGATCTCCGAGGCATCGTGCCCGTGGATCGGCTCGCCGATCGCCCGGATCGCCTGGGCGAACACGTCGACGTCCTGGTCGGAGGGAACGTAGCCGGCCTCGAAATGCACCTCCGCCACCCGGCGATAGTCGCGGGTGATGAAGCCGAACAGGATCTCGGCGAGGAACCGCCGCTCCGCCGTGCCGAGCCGGCCGGTGATACCGAAGTCGACGGCGACGAGTTGGCCGTCCTCATCCAGGAACAGGTTGCCCTGGTGCATGTCGGCATGGAAGAAGCCGTCGCGCACCGCATGGCGCAGGAAGGACTGGATCACCATGGCGCCGATGGCCGGCAGGTCGTGCCCGTCGGCGGCGATCCCCTCGATGTCGGAGAGCTTGCGGCCCGAGATCCATTCCATGGTCAGCACGGCCTTGGCCGTGCGTGTCCAGTTGACCTCCGGCACCCGGAACCCCGGGTCGTCGCGGGTGTTCTCCGCCATTTCCGACAGGGCGGCGGCTTCCAGGCGGAAGTCCATTTCCAGCTCGACGGAGCGGGCCAGCGTGTCGACCACCGCGACCGGGCGCAGGCGGCGCGAGGGCGGGTGGATCCGCTCTACCAGCCGCGCCATCAGGTAATAGCTCTTCAGGTCGCGGCGGAAGCGCTCGGCAACGCCGGGGCGCAGCACCTTGACCGCCACCTTGCGGCGCGTTCCGTCCCGCTCCTCGATTTCCGCCGGATGCACCTGGGCGATCGAGGCGGCGGCGACCGGTTCGTCGAAGCGGACGAACAGCTCCTCGACCGGCCGTCCGAGCTGGCTTTCCACCACCCGCCGTGCTTCCTCCATGCCGAAGGAGGGGATCTGGTCCTGCAGGGCGGTGAGGTCGCTGGCGATCTCCCGCCCGACGACGTCCGGGCGGGTGGCCAGGAACTGGCCGAGCTTCACATAGGAGGGGCCAAGCCGGGTCAATGCGTCCGACAGGCGCTTGTCGGCCGCCTTGTCGCGTACGGAGCGCCGCTCCAGCAGGCGGACCGCGCGCAGGGCCATCCGTTGGGCGGGCGGCAGGTCGGGGAGATCGACGATGCCGAAAACGCCTTCCCGCGCCATGACGAAGCCGGCGCGGGCGAGCCGGAAGAGGGATGCGAGCGGCATGGAGGCCTCAGATCGCCCAGGCGGAATGCAGGCAGGCGATCCCGCCCGAATAGTTGCGGTAGCTGACGCGCGCGAACCCGGCCTCGCGGATCATGTCGGCGAAACGCTCCTGGTTCGGGAACTTGCGGATCGATTCCACCAGATAGCGATAGGGCTCGCCGTCGCCGGTCACCATCCGCCCCATGACCGGGATCGCGTTGAAGGAGAACAGGTCATAGACCTTGTCGAGACCGGCGACATCCACCTGGCTGAACTCCAGGCACAGGAAGCGCCCGCCGCGCTTCAGCACGCGCCGCGCCTCGCTGAGTGCCTTGTCGATGCGCGGCACGTTGCGGATGCCGAAGGCGATCGTATAGGCGTCGAACGAGCGGTCGGGGAAGGGCAGGTCCTCGGCATTGCCCTCCACAAAGCTCAGGCGATCGCCGAGCCCCGCCTTGGCGGCGCGGGCTCTGCCCACGTCCAGCATCGAGCCGTTGATGTCGCAGACGACGGCGGAGGTCGCCTTGCCGCCGCGCTCGATGATGCGCGTTGCAATGTCGCCGGTGCCGCCGGCAACGTCGAGGACGCGGAAGGCGCGGCGGTCGGCTCTGGGCGGGGCCAGAGACGACACCATCGCGTCCTTCCACAGCCGGTGCAGGCCGCCCGACATCAGGTCGTTCATGAGGTCGTAGCGGTTCGCCACCTGGTGGAACACCTCGTTGACGAGGGGCTGCTTCTCGCCGCTGGCGACCTTGCGGAAGCCGAAGCTCGTCGCCATTTCCGGGCCGCTCGTCCGCCCCCGGTCGCTGTCCATGCTGGCCGCCATAGGGCTCTCCATGCGCCTGTGTTTCCGCTGATCGAGGCATGGCTTACAGCATTTTCGCGATGAGGTCACGGGTTGCGGGCGCGCCTTTCCGGCGCAGGACATTGCCGGGACGCTTGGCCCGGAGCGAAGGATTGACGCCCCGCCCATCTCCTTTATGCAAGAGGGCGAGACCGCGCGGCCGACGCAGCGCCCCCTTGCGGAGACCTCCATGCCGGAATTGCCCGAAGTCGAAACCGTACGCCGGGGCCTTTCCCCGGTCTTCGACGGTGCCATGATCCGCAAGGTGACCCTCAACCGGGCCGACCTGCGCTTCCCCCTGCCGGCCGATTTCCGCAACCGGCTCGGCGGGCAGCGGATGGTCGCGCTCGGGCGGCGGGCCAAGTATCTGCTGGGCGATCTGGAGGACGGCACCGTTCTCGTCATGCATCTGGGCATGTCCGGCTCCTTCCGCATCGAAGAGGTCGGCGAGGAGCGCTCGCAGCCCGTTGCGGCAGAGGCGTTCCACTATCCGCGCTCGGTCGACCGGGCGCATGACCACGTCATCTTCCATCTCGAGCATGGCGGTGCGGAGCGCCTGCGCATCGTCTACAACGATCCGCGCAGGTTCGGCTTCATGAGCCTCATCGCGCGTGCCGAGGTCGAGCAGCATCCCTGGTTCGCCGCGCTCGGCCCGGAGCCGACCGGCAATGCGCTGGATGCCGAACACCTGGCGAGGGTTGCGGCGGGGCGGGCGACACCGCTCAAGGCGCTGCTGCTCGACCAGCGCGCCATTGCCGGGCTCGGCAACATCTATGTCTGCGAGGCGCTGCACCGGGCAAAGCTCAGCCCGCTGCGCAGCGCCGGAACGCTCGCCACCGCCGCCGGCGCGCCGACGGCAGGGGCAAAGCGGCTTGTCACCGCCATTCGCGAGGTCATCGCCGAGGCCATCGTCGCCGGCGGCTCGACCTTGCGCGACCACCGCCAGGCCGACGGCGAACTCGGCTATTTCCAGCATTCCTTCGCGGTCTATGGGCGCGAGGGCGAGCCGTGTCCGCGCGCCGGCTGCGGCGGCACGGTCGCGCGTATCGTGCAGTCGGGTCGTTCGACTTTCCATTGCCCCCACTGCCAGGGGTAGAAAGGGGCGGCGGCCGGGCCTGGTCGGAGCTCGTCTCGCCGGAAACTGCAAGGTTGCGGCGGCGGGGGCCTTCGGATACCCCTTGATCCGCGAAGGCGGCGCTGGCTGACGACGCGCCGTCCCATTTTGGGAGGTCCCATGGGATACGAGAATATTCGGGTCGAGAAGCGCGGGCGGGTCGCCCTCGTCACTTTGAACCGTCCGAAGGCGCTGAACGCCCTGAATTCCGAACTGATTGCCGAGCTCAACGCCGCATTGGCGCTGTTCGAGAGCGACGACAAGATCGGCTGCGTCGTGCTCACCGGATCGGAAAAGGCCTTCGCCGCCGGCGCCGATATCAAGGAGATGTCCTCGCTCTCCTTCGTCGAGGCCTACAAGACCGACTTCATCACCTCCTGGGACCACGTGTCGCGGTTCCGCAAGCCGATCATCGCGGCGGTGGCGGGCTACGCGCTCGGCGGCGGCTGCGAACTGGCGATGATGTGCGACTTCATCCTGGCTGCGGACAACGCCAAGTTCGGCCAGCCGGAGATCACGCTCGGCGTGATGCCCGGCGCCGGCGGCACCCAGCGCCTGACCCGCTTCGTCGGCAAGTCGAAGGCGATGGAAATGTGCCTGACCGGCCGGATGATGGATGCCGCCGAGGCGGAGCGCTCCGGCCTTGTCAGCCGGGTGGTGCCGCTCGACGAGCTGCTCGAGGAAGCCATGCGCGTGGCCGAGAAGATTGCCGGTTTCTCGCTGCCCACTGCGATGATGACCAAGGAAAGCGTCAACCGCGCCTATGAGACGACCCTTGCCGAGGGCGTGCGCTTCGAGCGTCGCGTCTTCCACTCGATGTTCGCGACGGAAGACCAGACGGAAGGCATGAATGCCTTCGTGGAGAAGCGCGCTCCCCAGTTCAAGAACATGTAGGCGGCGTCCGTCGGCCGGCGGCGCGGGAGTTCACGCGTTTTTCGTGACTTTCGCGTTGACGGCGGGCGGGCGGCCGCCTATAACGCGGTCGACCGGTGGCGGCCCGTTCCGCCGCCGCTTTCGTTTGATCCAGATGGCTTCGACGCCCTGGCCCGAACGAGTCGGATTGTTCACGTAACGCATCAGGACAGAATATGGCCAACACCCCTTCGGCCAAGAAGGCGGCGCGCAAGATCGAGCGTCGCACGGCCACCAACAAGGCCCGCCGCAGCCGGGTGCGCACTTACCTGCGCAAGGTTGAGGAGGCGATTGCCTCTGGCGACAAGGCCGCAGCGAGCGATGCCCTCAAGGCAGCCCAGCCCGAGATCATGCGGGCGGTGTCCAAGGGCGTCTACCACCGCAACACGGTGTCGCGGAAGATTTCCCGCCTGAGCTCCCGCATCAAGGTCCTCGGCGCCTGAGCGTTGCGATCATCGCGGAAGAGTTGGAACCCGGCCTTTTGGTCGGGTTTTTCTTTTGCCGGCATCGACTTTCGTCTCCCTTCCCGCCTAAGCAAGCCGGGCGATTCGAATGCGTTTCGCGGCTTTTGACCTGTCACAAAAACCTTTTCTTAATCAGTGTCTTAAGATCATGTTGGGTGTGGCCTTCGTCGGTGTCTGCGGTTTCCCGTCTGTCAAGATTGAGGTCGTGAATTTTTTTTTCCTGCACAGCAAAATGGTGTGAAAGGCTCGGCCGGATCGAAAACGCTTTGAGTCAAAACGCCTTCCAAATGGCGCCTCGCCGTCATCCGCAGGTGCGGGCGTGACCCTGACCCTCGGGGGCGCCGAATTGCCGGGCGAGACTGTTGCGGGGCCTGTGGGGGCTGTGTATGGTCTTGGTTATCGGGCGCTCGCCCGGGCAAAATCGCAAAACAAAAAAGACAGGGGCCTCTAGGAGAGCAATGTTATATTTGTGCAAAAAATATACATTGGGCGAAAGCCGCGCGTTCTCTTGGAAGAGTTCCAAAAGTTCCCCGGTCAAACGGCGTCTTCTACTGAAGTCGTAGATCGGAAAGACAGTCTCCCCCGCATGATCCAGTCGTTTTTGACTTGCTGGCCCGTCCGGCAAGACAGGATTTCTGTGTCTTGCGGCACGCCGTTTGCGGAGACGGCGGGAGGCGTTGGTGCGGGTGTCGCGACAGGTGTGGTTTGTCTGCGACGGTTGCGCCCAGGGAAGCTCGAGACTGGAAAGAGGGCTTGACGATGACTGCGCAATCCATTTTCTGTGCCGCTCCAGCGTGGCGCCCTTCGAGGGGTGCCACGACCTGATCCATTCATGGGGCGTCGATTGCGAAAGCGTCGGACGGTCCTCTCGCATCCAGCGACCCTCTCCTTGCCGGGGCGATCCATCGCCCGCATGACCCGCAGGAGGTTGAGGCAACGGGAAGCCCCAAGGGGCAGACGAGATTTTCAGCCGGGCGGGCAGCGCTCACTCGGTGAGGCTATCTGTCGCTTTCGCGACACCTGGCGGGCCGGGGACGGCTCGCGACAAGACCGCGCCGAAACGGCGAAAAACACAATAAGTGCAACGGGTTCTGCGGCGGCGGAGCACCTCGTTGACCATTTGGAGGCGATCACGATGAACTTGCAGGAACTGCCGGCATCAGAGACCGCGGGCATTGATCACTGGACGCGCGTCAAGAAGCGGCTGCGGGCCGAGCTCGGAGAGGATGTCTTCACCAGTTGGTTCGCTCGGGTCGATCTGGAGGATCATTCCGATGGCACCGTTCGCCTCTCCGTGCCGACCCGGTTCCTCAAGCAGTGGATCCAGTCCCATTATCGCGAGCGGTTGATGGGTCTTTGGAAGCACGAATGCGATGACGTCCATCGCATCGAGCTGACGGTTCGCGGTGCGGTGCGGGCGCGTCCCGCCGTGGCCGGTCTGGCGCGGACGGCGCCGGCCGCCCCGCGCGCCGCCCAGCAGATCAAGCTGGTCGAGGGGGCTGGCGCGTCCAGGCCGGACACGGCGCCGGGCGGCGTGGCGCGCCCTGTCGCTGCGACCTCGCGCGAGGGCGGCGAGGGCCTGGAAGGTGCCTCGCTCGACCCGAAATACACGTTCGAGTCCTTTGTCGAGGGCGAGTCCAACGCACTGGCGCTGGCCGCCGCGCGTCAGGTCGCCACAGCGGCCTCGGTGACCTTCAATCCGCTCTACATCCATGCCTCGGTCGGCCTCGGCAAGACGCACCTGATGCAGGCGGTCGCCTCGGCGGCGCAGGCGTCCGGGCGCCGGGTGCTGTACCTCACGGCCGAGCATTTCATGTATCGCTTCGTCTCGGCGCTGAAGGCCCAGTCCGCGCTCGCCTTCAAGGACACGCTGCGCACCATCGACCTGCTGCTGATCGACGACATGCAGTTCCTGCATGGCAAGCAGGTCCAGCAGGAATTCTGCCACACGCTGAACGCGCTGATCGACGGCGCCCGCCAGGTCGTGGTGGCTGCCGACCGGCCGCCGGGGGATCTCGAGACCCTCGACGACCGTATGCGTTCGCGCCTGGCCGGCGGTCTCGTCGTTGCCATTTCCGAACCCGATTTCGGTCTGCGCCGCGCTATTTTGAGCAACCGCATCGACGCGGTGCGCCGCTCGCATGCAGGCTTCACCGTTCCCGAAGCGGTGCTCGACTACGTTGCCCGCCACGTCGGCAATTCGGGCCGCGACCTTGAAGGCGCGCTCAACCGCCTGATCGCCCACAACCAGCTCACCAACCAGCCGGTGACGCAGGAGATGGCCGAGGCGACCTTGCGCGATCTCGTTCGCAACGCCGAGCCGCGCCGGGTCAAGATCGAGGACATCCAGCGCATCGTCTCCAAGCACTACAACGTGTCGAAGGCCGATCTGCTGTCGGCGCGCCGCACCCGCACCATCGTCCGGCCGCGCCAGATCGCCATGTATCTCGCCAAGGTGCTGACCCCGCGTTCCCTCCCCGAGATCGGCCGCCGCTTCGGCAATCGCGACCACACCACGGTGCTGCACGCGGTGCGCAAGATCGAGGACCTTGCACGGTCCGACAATTCGCTGGCGCAGGAGCTCGACCTCCTGAAGCGCATGCTGGACGCCTGACGCGGTCCACACGGCATCTTGGGCGGCATCCCGGCAGGGAGGCCGCCCGACATTTTGTCCTCGGCCTGGGTTTCGGGCCTAAAATGAGGCCAAGGCCGAGGGACGGACGGCACCGGCGTCGCGAATGCCACGGAAGTCTCGCCGACACTTGCTTTTCGCAGCGCGAAGGGGCAGTGTCGACGCCCGTTTGACCGTCGCGGTTCCCACGATTTTTGATAATGGACGATGCAATGAAAGTGACCCTCGAGCGGACCGATCTCCTGAAGTCCCTGACCCATGTTCATCGTGTCGTCGAGCGCCGCAACACCATCCCGATCCTGTCCAACGTGCTGCTGCGCGCCGATGGCGGACAGTTGCTGCTGAAGGCGACCGATCTGGATCTGGAGATCTCGGAGAAGGTTGCCGCGCTGGTCGAGCAGCCCGGTGCGACCACCGTTCCGGCGCATATGATCTACGACATCGTCCGCAAGCTGCCCGAGGGCGCGCAGGTGGCGCTGGAGACCTCGTCGGACAATGCGACGCTGGAGATCCGGGCCGGGCGCTCGCGGTTTGCGCTGCAAATGCTGCCGGAAACCGATTTCCCCGACATCACCGCCGGGGAGTTCTCCCATCGCTTCACGCTCGCCTCGCGCGATCTGCGCACGCTGATCGATGCGACGCAGTTCGCGATCTCCACCGAGGAGACGCGCTACTATCTGAACGGCATCTATCTGCATGCGGTGACGGCCGAGGCGGGCGAGCGCCTGCGCGCGGTCGCGACCGACGGCCACCGTCTGGCGCGCGCGGAAATCCCCGCGCCGGCCGGAAGCAGCGGCATGCCCGGCATCATCGTGCCGCGCAAGACCGTCGGCGAGATCCAGAAGCTGCTGGAAGCCCCCGACGCTGAGGCTGCCATCGAGATCTCCGAGACCAAGATCCGCATCACCACCGGCGATGTGATCCTGACTTCCAAGCTGATCGACGGCACCTTCCCGGACTACGGCCGGGTAATCCCGCAGAACAACGACAAGGAACTGCTGGTCGAGCGCGACGAGTTCAAGGCCGCCGTCGACCGCGTCTCCACCATTTCCTCCGAGCGCGGCCGCGCCGTGAAGCTGGCGATCTCGGAAGGGCGGATGATCCTGACGGTGGTCAATCCGGACAGCGGCTCGGCGACCGAGGAACTGGCCATCGACTATGACAGCGACCCGCTGGAGATCGGCTTCAACTCGCGCTACCTGCTGGAGATCACCGGCCAGTTGCGCGGCGACACCGCCTGCTTCCGCCTCGCCGATGCCGGTGCGCCGACCCTGATCCAGGACAAGGGCGCGGAAGACGCGCTCTATGTCCTGATGCCGATGCGCGTCTAGGCGGGTACAGCCGGGGCGGCCGCGGGCCGTCTGCGCCCTTGCCGGGACCTGCAGGCGCTGCGCAGGCAAGGGACCCGAAGCCACGCGACCCGTATGGAGGCCGGATGGGCGAGCCGGTCCAGGTTGCCCTCAGCAGCCTGACACTCACCGATTTCAGGAATTACGAGCAGGCGAGCGTCGCATTCGGCGCCCGCCTGGTGGCGCTGGTCGGTGACAACGGCTCGGGCAAGACCAATCTGCTGGAGGCGGTGTCGCTGCTCACGGCGGGACGCGGGCTGCGCCGGGCCCAGCTCGACGAACTCCACCGCCAGGGCGCGCAGGGAAGCTGGAGCGTTGCCGCCCGTCTCACCGGCCCCGACGGCGAGACCCGCATCGGCGTCGGCCACGCGCCGGGCGAGACCGGCCGACGCATCCGCATCGACGGCACCGACGCCCGCTCCTCCGACCAGTTGCTCGATCATCTGCGCGTGCTCTGGCTGCTGCCGGCGATGGACGGGCTGTTCACCGGCCCGGCCGGCGACCGGCGCCGCTTTCTCGACCGGCTGGTGCTGGCGATCGACCCCGGCCACGGCCGCCGCGTCGCCGATCTGGAAAAGACCCTGCGCGCCCGCAACCGGCTGCTGGAGGAGGGCGGCTCGGCCGCCTTTCTCGACGCGGTGGAGGCGCAGCTCGCCCCGCTTGCCGTGGCTGTCGGCTTTGCCCGGCGCGAGACGGTTGCCCTGCTGCAGGCCCGCATCCACCAGCAGGCGGATCTCGGCCTGCCGTTTCCGCTGGCCGGCGTCGAGCTGGCCGGCGACTTCGAGCGCGACTGCGAGGGGCTTGCCGCATATGACATCGAGGACCGTTACCGCGACCAGCTCGGCGAGGCGCGCCTGCGCGACCGCGCCGCCGGACGGACCCTTTACGGCCCGCATCGCAGCGATCTCGCCGTTCGCCTCCTTGCCAAGGACATGCCGGCGGCGCTCGCCTCGACCGGCGAGCAGAAGGCGCTGCTGATCGGCCTCATCCTCGCCCATGCGGAAGTGACCTCGCAGACCGCCGGCATGACCCCGGTGCTGCTGCTCGACGAGGTCGCCGCGCATCTGGATCCCGGCCGGCGCAAGGCGCTGTTTTCGCGGCTGGCGGACCTCGGACTGCAGGTGCTGATGACGGGAACCGACAGCCAGCTCTTCGTCGACCTGCCGGAGGGCAGCCAGATTCTGAAGGTCGCACATTCGACCATTTCGCCTTATATGGAAGGGTGAACGGCTCTCCCGGCCCCTCCTGGCCCCCCTGCAAGGCGGCTTTCGCAAGGCCGGCCTCCCAAGGATCGAGTTTTACATGGATGTTTCCGCGCTGCTCGTCTTCGCCGCGGCCCTGTTCGTCGCGGCCGTCATTCCCGGTCCCGGTATTGCCGCCATCGTCGCGCGCGTGTTGTCGCGCGGCCGCGAGGGCGCGTTCGCCTTCTGCTTCGGCATCGCCCTCGGCGACGTGATCTGGCTGGGCTTCGCCGTCGCCGGTCTGGCGGTGCTGGCCAAGTCCTTCGGCACGGTGTTCCTGCTGGTCAAATATGCCGGCGCGCTCTATCTGGCCTATCTGGCATGGAAGATGTGGACCGCACCCGCCGATGGCGGCCTTGCGGCGGTCGGTCCGGTGCGCAAGGAACGGCCCGTCGCGCTGGCGATGGGCGGGCTGGCAGTGACCATGGGCAATCCCAAGGTGATGGTCTTCTATCTGGCGCTGCTGCCCAACATCATCGCGCTGGAGACGGTGACCATGCTCGGCTATGCGGAGCTGTCGCTGGTCACTTTCGCGGTGCTGGCGGTGGTGCTCGGCGGCTACTGTCTGCTGGCCGAGCGGGCAAGGCGGATGCTGGCCAGCCCGCGCGCGCTGAAACTTCTCAACAGGGTCGCCGGCTCGGTAATGGCGGGGGCGGCGGTGGCGGTCGCCACACGCTGAGCACGGCACGCCGACGGGCACGGATAACGCATTGACTTGGAACGGGAAAACCGATGCCTGCCGAAACCCCTCCGCAAGCGGACGGTGAGGGGCGTATCGCGGCGGTCGCCAAGCGGTGGCCGGCGGCCGGAAAGCCGGGCGACAGCCGGTTGAACCCCTGTTGCAAGCCCGTATAACTGAACGACACACAAGATCCAGCGAGCGTTTGATTCGAATGAGCGATACCCCGACGGGCAGCGAAAGCGAACCGCAGGTCAGCAACGGCGCCGAGGAATACGGCGCGGACTCGATCAAGGTCCTCAAGGGCCTCGATGCGGTGCGCAAGCGTCCCGGCATGTATATCGGCGACACCGACGACGGCTCCGGCCTTCATCACATGGTCTACGAGGTGGTCGACAACGCCATCGACGAGGCGCTGGCCGGCCATGCCGACCGGGTGACGGTGACGCTGAACGCCGACGGTTCGGTGACCGTGACCGACAACGGCCGCGGCATTCCGACCGACCTGCACTCCGAGGAGGGCGTCTCCGCCGCCGAGGTCATCATGACCCAGTTGCATGCCGGCGGTAAGTTCGACCAGAACTCCTACAAGGTGTCGGGCGGCCTGCACGGCGTCGGCGTTTCCGTGGTGAATGCCCTGTCGACCTGGCTCGACCTGCGCATCTGGCGCAGCGGCAACGAGCACCGCATGCGCTTCCGCAATGGCGAGGCCGAGGCGCCGCTGGCCGTCGTCGGCCCGGCGGACGGGCGCAAGGGGACGGAAGTCACCTTCTTGCCGTCGCCGGACACCTTCACCCGCATCGAGTTCGATTTCGCCACGCTGGAACACCGGCTGCGCGAACTGGCCTTCTTGAATTCGGGCGTCCGCATTCTCCTGACCGACCGGCGCGGCGTCGAGGAGAAGGCCGTCGAGCTGTTCTACGAGGGCGGCCTGGAGGCTTTCGTGCGCTATCTCGACCGGGCCAAGCACCCGCTCATCGAGGCGCCGATCGTCATGCGCACCGAGAAGGACGGCGTCACGGTCGAAGCGGCGATGTGGTGGAACGACAGCTACCACGAGCAGGTGCTGTGCTTCACCAACAACATCCCGCAGCGCGACGGCGGCACGCATCTGGCCGGATTCCGCGGCGCGCTGACCCGGCAGATGACTGGCTATGCCGACCAGTCGGGCCTCCTCAAGAAGGAAAAGGTCTCGCTGACCGGCGACGATTGCCGCGAGGGGCTGACCTGCGTGCTCTCGGTCAAGGTGCCGGACCCGAAATTCTCGTCCCAGACCAAGGACAAGCTGGTCTCCTCCGAGGTCCGTCCGGTCGTCGAGAACGCCATCAACGGGGCGCTGGCCGAATGGCTGGAGGAAAATCCGGCCCCGGCCCGCGTGCTGGTCTCCAAGATCGTCGAGGCGGCGTCGGCCCGCGAGGCGGCGCGCAAGGCGCGCGAACTGACCCGGCGCAAGGGCGCGCTGGATGTCGCCTCGCTCCCCGGCAAGCTCGCCGACTGCCAGGAGCGCGACCCGGCCAAGGCCGAACTCTTCCTGGTGGAGGGCGATTCGGCCGGTGGCTCGGCCAAGCAGGGCCGCAGCCGCGAGAATCAGGCGATCCTGCCGCTGCGCGGCAAGATCCTCAACGTGGAGCGGGCGCGCTTCGACAAGATGCTGTCGTCCAACGAGATCGGCACGCTGATCACCGCGCTTGGCACCGGCATCGGCAAGGAAGAATTCAACCTGGCCAAACTGCGTTACCACAAGATTATCATCATGACGGACGCAGATGTCGACGGCGCCCATATCCGCACGCTGCTGCTGACGTTCTTCTTCCGGCAGATGCCGGAGCTGATCGAGAACGGCCATATCTATATCGCCCAGCCGCCGCTCTACAAGGTCAAGCGCGGGAATTCCGAGCAGTACCTGAAGGACCAGGAGGCGCTGGAAAACTACCTGATCGACACCGGCCTGGAAGACTGCACGCTGACCCTGGCCAGCGGCGAAGTGCGCAGCGGACACGACCTGCGCGACGTGGTCGAAAAGGCGCGCTCGGTCGCCGGTATCCTCGACGGGCTGCATTCGCGCTACGACCGCGATGTGGTCGAGCAGGCGGCGATCGCCGGCGCGCTGAACCCGGACGTGCATCACGATCCGGTCCGCTCGGTGGAGGCGGCGGCCTATATCGCCCGCCGGCTGGACATCCTCGCCGATGAGTTCGAGCGCGGCTGGGAAGGCAAGGTGCTGGACAATGGCGACCTGGTGTTCGAGCGCACGGTGCGCGGCGTCAAGGAAGCGGCGACCATCGACGCGGCCCTGCTCGGCTCGGCCGATGCCCGCAAGCTGGACGCCCGCACCCAGCACCTGCAGGAGATCTACATCAAGGCGGCGACGCTGGCCCGCAAGGGCAATGACACAGCGATCCGCGGGCCGCGCGCCCTGCTCGACGCGGTGTTCGCGCAAGGACGCAAGGGCATCGCCATGCAGCGCTACAAGGGTCTCGGCGAAATGAACGCCGAACAGCTCTGGGAGACCACGCTCGACCCGAACGTGCGCTCGCTGCTGCAGGTGAAGGTGCGCGAGGCGGACGCCGCCGACGACATCTTCACCAAGCTGATGGGCGATGATGTCGATCCGAGGCGCACCTTCATCCAGGAGAACGCCCTCGCGGTCGCCAATCTGGACGTCTGACAACCGCCGCCCCGCCCGCCGGAGTGGTTGCTGCGCGAAAGCCGGATGCCGGAATCGCGCAGCAAGCAATCGGACGCGGCGGAAAACGCCGGAAAGCGGGATTCTCCCTTTGACAAAGCGGGCCGCCCCCCCTATACGAGGCGGCCAAGACATTCCTCAAAAACAAGCTGCAAGCACCCTATGCCGACAATCAACCAGTTGGTTCGCCTGAACCGTAAGCCGACCGTCAAGAAGTCCAAGACCCCCGCGCTGGGCGGTAACCCGCAGAAGCGCGCGGTTTGCACCCGCGTCTACACCACGACGCCGCGCAAGCCGAACTCGGCTCTTCGTAAGGTCGCGCGTGTTCGCATGACCAATGGCAATGAAGTCACCGCCTATATCCCGGGCGAGGGCCATAACCTGCAGGAGCACTCGGTGGTGCTGGTGCGTGGCGGCGGCCCGAACGACCTTCCGGGCGTCCGCTACCGCGTGATCCGCGGCGTGCTCGACACCCAGGGCGTCAAGGACCGCAAGAAGCGCCGTTCGCTCTACGGGTCCAAGCGCCCGAAGTAAGTTTCCGGCCGGGTTGTCCCCGGCAGGGTTTGTCTTCGCAAGGCCTTCCGGACACCCGTCCGGGAGGCCTTGTTGCTTTTGCGCCCAGCCGGTCGCGGCCATGGCGGCGGGCGGGGACAGGTGGCGGACGGGGAATCGGCTCCCAGCGGGGGTATCCGGGGCACCGCAGATGCGGTTTCAAGGCCCTGGAGGCGGGGACAAGTGGTGCCAAGGCCAACGGAAAAAGCGCCCATCCGATTTCTCGAAGGGTGCTATCCTGTTGAAATGTATAGATATTTTTTGAGGCGATTTTGCAAAATCTTGCGAGATTTTGCGTTTGGCGTCTCAAATCGCGCTGTTTTCGATCACCTCCGCCGCGACCGGCCCGGCCGGCGAGGCGCGCGCCGGATCAGGCGGCGATGCGGCGCTGTGCCCGGAAGGCGATCGGCGCGCTCTCGCGATTGCGGCGACGCTCCTCGGCCGAGATATAGACCAAGGCGTGATGCTCGCCGCAATAGGAGACGCCGGCCTCGACGCGGTTGCGGCAGGGGAAGGTGTAGTTGCCGCCGGTGCCCTCGGCCCACTTGCACTGGCCGGCACGCGGCAAACGGAGTTCGTTCATCGGTCTGATCCTTCAAGCTGCGACGCCTGGCGCTGCGAAGCGCGATCCGCGGGTCTTGCCGGGGTATCGGTGTCAGGAGCGCAGGCCTTGCGGCCGCGGCGTCAAAAAAGCCGGGCGCTCGAGGCCCGGCGTCGATCTGATGACTGTAATATAGGTGTCATATTGCCAAAGGCCAAACGCGTCCCCGGCATGGGAGCCATGCCTTTATTGCAGTGCAGCGATGTGGTTAACGCCGAGCCGCCAGATTGGGTGCCAGAATGGGTACCGGAATAGGCGCCGGGACGGCGACGCGATCGCCGGCCGGCGGGCAGGGGGCAGCGCCAGGTGCGAGCCTCTCGTCCCGGCCCTCTCCTCCCCGGCCTCTCGTTCCGGCCTGGCGTGCGCGCCTAGCGCTCGCGCTCCTCGCGCAGGTTGGTGACCACCCGGCGGTTCTGCGCCTTGCATTCCTCCGCCGGACAGTCGCGCACCTTGCGCTCGGTGCCGTAGCCCTTGGCCCACAGCCGGTTCGGCGCAACGCCCTTGCCAACCAGATAGGCCATCACCGCATTGGCCCGGCGCGTCGACAGGGTGCCGTTGTCGCCGGGGCTGCCCGGATCGTCGGAAAAGCCCTGGATCTTGGCGTACCAGTGCCGGTTGGCGGTCAGCCAGTCGGCCTGCTTGTCGAGCGTCATGCGCGCGGTCTCGTCGATCTCCGCCGAACCGGGCGCGAAATAGGTGCGCCGGCCGACATTGAGCATGAAGGCCTCCTCGCTGCCCGGCTCCATGTTGGCGAAGCCGAGCACCGGCGCATTGGTGATGTCCGGCGAGGCGACGTTCTCCACTGTGTTGCAGGCGGCCAGCAGGCCGCAGGCGGCCAGCGCGGCAAGGAGACGGACGGTCGGCGCCGGTCCCGGCAGGGAGCGGGCGGCGAGGGGTGTCGCGGATGAGGTCACGTGCGCTCCTGGTCCTGCGGGGTGCCGGCGCCCAGATGTTCGAGAACCGACACGCGGGTTCCGACCGGGCAGCGCTGGTAGAGGTCGATGATGTCCTCCGGGAACATGCGGATGCAGCCAGACGACACGTTGCTGCCGATGCTCCAAGGCTCCAGCGTGCCGTGCAGCCGGTAGCCGGTGTCGGCGCCGCTGTCGTGATGCAGGTAGAGCGCGCGCGGCCCCAGGGGGTTGCTCGGCGCGCCGCCCTCCACCATCTGCGGCAGGTCGGGCTGGCGCTGGCGCATCTCCGGCGGCGGCACCCAGCGCGGCCACAGCGCCTTGCGCCGGACCTGGGCGCGGCCGAACCACTGGAAGCCCTCGCGGCCGACGCCGACGCCGTAGCGCAGCGCCGTGTTGTTCTCCCAGATCCAGTAGAGATAATGATTGCGCGTGTCGACGACGACGGTGCCGGGCGATTCGGGCGAGAAATACTTGACCATCTGCCGGCGCCATTGCGGCTTGATCACCGAGAAATTGGTGCGCCGGAAGCTGAAGCCGTTGTCCGCTTCGGCCCCGTCGAACCATTTCGAGGACGCGATCGCCGGCATCGGCAGCGAGATGTTCGCCGCCAGCGCGCCCGCACCGACGAGCAGCGCCCTCCGGGTCATGGATATCCGGCTCACGGATATCGGGCTCATGGACAGCGTCGTCCTGGATACCGTCATGCCGTCTCCTCCTCTGACGGGCAGCCGTTCCCCTCCCGCCCTCGCCAGCAGTCGCGAGCGCGGAACGGCCCTATTACTGTCCATCAGGGAGAAAACGTCAATCCTTTGAAGTTTTTCAGTTCGGTGACGCCGATGGCGACGGGGCTTCGCCAACCTCCGCCCCGGCCGCCGCCAGCGCCTCGCGGGTGTCGAGGTCGAGCCGCGCGGCCTCGCCGATCTCCACCTCGCGCAGGGCGGCGGCGTGCTGGCCGATGAGATGGCGGGCGCCGGTGTCGCCCTCCAGCCGCGCCAGCGCGTCGAAATGGCCGCGGTCCCACAGCACCGGATTGCCGCGCTTGCCGCCGGAAGTGGCGAGCACCAGGGTGACGCCCTCGTCCGGACGATAGGCCGTGATCAGCCGGTCGAGCACGGCCGCCGTGACGCCCGGCATGTCGGCGAGCAGGATCATCGCCGCGTCCGCGTCCGGCCTGAGCGCCTTGATGCCGGTGCGGATCGACGAGGCCATGCCCTCCGCATGGTCCGGATTGTGCGCCAGCGCGACGTCGAGCCCTTCAAGCGCCGCCTCGACGTCTTCGCGCATGTGGCCGGTCACCACGGTGAGGCGGGACAGCCCGCTTGCCAGCGCGGCCCTGGCGGCGATGCGCACCAGCGGCTCGCCGCCGATCCGCGCCAGCAACTTGTTGACGCCGCCGGCCCGGCGCGACTGGCCGGCGGCGAGCAGGATGCCCTCGACCCGGCGCCGGCGCGGGTCCGCCGCCTGTGCCACCTCGCGCGGCATTTCGCGCGGTTGCGGCCGGGTGCCGATCTCCATCAACAGCCCGCCGACGCCCAGGCCGGTGATCTCCTGGCGCGTGACGGGCAGGTCCGCCATCAGCCGGTCGAGCACCCAGTCGAAGCCGTTTTCCTTGGGGCTGCGGGCGCAGCCCGGCGCGCCGAGCACCGGCACGCCGCCGACCTCGCCGACCAGCAGCAGGTTGCCCGGATCGACCGGCATGCCGAAATGGGTGATCGTGCCGCCGGCGCGCTCGATCGCGCAGGGGATGACGTCGTCCCGGTCGACAATGGCCGAGGCGCCGAACACCAGCACCAGCTCCGCCCCGTCCGCGATCTGCGCCGCGATCGCCTCCGCCACCGCCTCCGTGTCGTGGGCGACGCGCGTCTCGCCCGCGAGCTGCGCTCCGTAGACGGCAAGGCGGCTCTCGGTGATCCGCCGGGTCTTGTCGAGGGTGGCGGGCTTGAGATGGGCGAGCTGCGTCGCCACCAGCGCGACGGGCCGCGCACGGAACGGGGCGAGATGCACCGCCCCGCGCACGGTGTCGCAGGCGGCCTCCACATCGGCGCGCGGCGCGGCGAAGGGGATGATCTTGGCGGTCGCCACCATGCGCCCCCGGGTGACGCGGGCGAAGGCCGGCAGGGTCGCCAGGGTGATCGCCGGATCGATGCGGTTGGTCCGGTCGATCGCGTCCTTGTCGACCACCAGCACCCCGTCGGCATCCGCATGGAAATTGACCCGGCCGGTGAACGGCGGCTCCAGCGTCAGGCCGCCGCCGGACGCGGCCTTCGCGATGCGGTGCGCCGCCTCGTCCTCGTGGCAGTCATCCGGGCCGAGCCGGGCGGCGATGACCTCGGCGATCCCGGCCTTGAGGATCCGCGCGATGTCGTCGGCGGTGAGCCGGTGCCCCTTCTTCAGCGCACCGTCGGCAAGCCGTAGCGTGTGGGCGAGCAGGGCGCCCTCCGCGTCCCTCGTGGCAAGCGGGCCGAACTTCACGGCCGGCCTCCTTCTCCCTTGAGCTCGGGACCCTTGCGCAGCGCGGCGATGATGTTGGCGAGCACGGCGACGGCGATCTCGGCCGGCGAGGCGGCGCCGATATCGGCGCCGATCGGCGCGTCGATGCGCGCGAAGGCATCCGGCGTCACCCCGGCCTTCTGCAGCCGCTCGCGGCGCTTGCCATGGGTCTTGCGGCTGCCGAGCGCGCCGACATAGAAGCACCCGGCCGACAGCGCGGCGGCAAGCGGCACATCGTCGATCTTCGGATCGTGGGTGAGCGCGGCGAGCGCGGTGTAGGGATCGAGCGAGAGCTGCTCCAGCACGTCGGCCGGCCATTCGGCGAGCAGCGTGCCGTCCGGAAACCTCTCCGGCGTTGCGAAGGCGGTGCGCGGGTCGACGACGGTCACGTCGAAGCCGGCGATCTGCCCCATCGGCACGAGAGCCTGGCTGATATGGACGGCGCCGATCAGCACGATGCGCGGCGGCGGCACGCTGACGGTCAGAAACGCCTGGCCGCCGCCTTCAAGTGCGATCAGGCCGGACTTGCCGGAGCGGAGCCTTGCGCGCAGTTCCGCCGCCAGCGGATCGGCGTCCGCGATGTCGCTTGGGGCGACGAGGCGCTGGGCGCCGCTGCCGATCTCGGTGACGAGGATCGCCGGCTTGCGGCCACTGCGGGCGGCGTTGAACCGGGCGAGGAGCTGAAGGTCCATGGGCGGGTCCTGGCGGGGTTGGTGTCTGGCTCTGCTGAAGTCTGGCCTGTCTGAAGTCTGGCCGGTCTGAAGTCTGGCTGCCTGAAGTCTGGCGACCGGATCGCCGGAGACTGCGCCGGACGGGCACGGCGGAGGCGGGTGCCGACGGTTCAGGCCGGCTGCGCCACCGGCTCGACATAGACGCGGATGCGGCCGCCGCAGGACAGGCCGACGCGCCAGGCGGTCTCGTCGGCGACGCCGAATTCCAGCATGGCGGGCCTGCCGGTCTCGATCACCTCGGCCGCCTCGGCGACGACCGCGCCCTCGACGCAGCCGCCGGACACCGAGCCCTCGAAATTCCCCTCGGCGTCGATGACCAGATGGGCGCCGACCGGGCGCGGCGCCGAGCCCCAGGTCTCGATCACGGTGGCAAGGGCGACCCTGCGGCCCTCGCGCGTCCAGCTTTCGGCCAGCGCCAGCGGATCGGCGTCCACCCGGATTGCATCCTGCTGCATGTCCGTCTCCTTCGTTGCCCCGAATATAGGCTCACCCCGGCGCGCTGCACAGGCGTCCTGTTGCTGGCCTTTGGTCGGAAGGGGGCGTCTTAGACAAGATGGGCTTTTTGTCGTAATCTTTGAGTTTCCGCCAGTTATTTGATTTTCATCGGAAAAAATTACATGATCGAATTTGATGAACTGAAAATGCGCAAGATTTGGAACCAAGCAAGGTGCCCCGTTATCCTGAGGCGTGTAGCTGTTGGCCAGAAGATAAGGCTGCGCCTACCTGAGGCTGAGGACAGTTTTGAATGGCTACGGAACGGGGAGCGCATGAAACGTAGATGGGTTGAAAATGGAAAATATTGGGAGATACCAAAAAAATGGTTCAGTGATGTTGTGAATAGATCTTTGGAAAAATACAATGAAGTTTATATCATACAGCCGTATCGCGAGCAGGAAAAATGCGCTCCGGCCTGTATGAATGCTAGAAAACATGAATGTACTTGCTCGTGTATGGGGAGGAATCACGGAGCGGGAGTACATGGATCGTGGTTTGTTGTGTCTGATGCATTCGCTACCCGTTGGCAAGATGCGGTCTGGGCGTGTCGGCACATGACGACACGGAGCGATGCTCGATCGATTGAATAATTTGCAGTCCCTCGAAGAACAGACTTTTCGGAGTTGCTCTGTCGCTCTAAGCCGTCCCGCCCCTGCCGAGGGCGCCAATGGTTCCCGGTTCTGCGCTGCGCTGGACCGGGATGACCCTCGAGAGGGTGGCACGGCCTTGCATCCCCTCTGCCGTCACCCCGGCCGCAGGCGAAGCCGGAGAGCCGGGGCCTATTGGTTGCCAGAGCGGTTGCGAGGGTGCGCGGGCCGCTCCCCGCACGGGCGCCGCCCCTAACGAAAAAGGGCGCCGCGAGGCTGCGGCGCCCTTCAGTCAGTCAGCGCTGCGGCGCGGGTTGTCCGGTCGCAGCGCGGAAGGCCGGTCCGCTGCGGCGTTACTCGGCCGCGGCGCGGAAGGACGGGGCGGCGGCGAGGATCGCGCCGTCGACATGGCTTTCGAACTTGGCGAAGTTGCTGACGAACATGTCCACCAGCTTGGCGGCCTGCGCGTCATAGGCGTCCTTGTCGGCCCAGGTCGAGCGCGGGTCGAGGATCGCCGCGTCGACGCCCGGCACCTCGACCGGAACGGCGAAGCCGAAATTCGCGTCCGTGCGGAAGGCGACATCGCGCAGCGACCCGTCCAGCGCGGCGGTGAGCAGCGTGCGGGTGGCGCGGATCGGCATGCGGTGGCCGGTGCCGTAGGCGCCGCCCGTCCAGCCGGTGTTGACCAGCCAGCAGTCGACCTGATGCGCGGCGATCAGCGAGCGCAGCAGGTTGCCGTATTCCGAGGGATGGCGCGACATGAACGGGGCGCCGAAACAGGTGGAGAAGGTCGCCTGCGGCTCCGTCACGCCCTTTTCGGTGCCGGCGACCTTGGCCGTGTAGCCCGACAGGAAGTGATACATCGCCTGCGCCGGGGTCAGCCGGGCGATCGGCGGCAGCACGCCGAAGGCATCCGCCGTCAGCATGATGATGTTCTTCGGATGCGGCGCGCGCCCCGTCGGGCTGGCATTGGAGATGAAGTGGATCGGATAGGCGCAGCGGGTGTTCTCGGTCTTCGAGCCGTCGTCGAAGTCGGGCACCCGGGTGTCGGGGTCGAGCACCACATTCTCCAGCACGGTGCCGAAGCGCTGGGTGGTGGCGTAGATCTCCGGCTCCGCCTCGGCCGACAGCTTGATCGTCTTGGCGTAGCAGCCGCCCTCGAAGTTGAAGACGCCGTCCGGTCCCCAGCCGTGCTCGTCGTCGCCGATCAGCGTGCGCGAGGGGTCGGCGGAGAGGGTGGTCTTGCCGGTGCCGGACAGGCCGAAGAACACGGCCGTGTCACCCTCGTCGCCGACATTGGCCGAACAGTGCATCGGCATTACCCGGCTGGCCGGCAGCAGGAAGTTCAGCATCGAGAAGACGGACTTCTTCATCTCGCCGGCATAGGAGGTGCCGCCGATCAGGACGATGCGGTTGGTGAAGTCGCAGGCGATCACCGTCTCGGTGCGGCAGCCGTGGCGCGCGGGATCGGCGCGGAAGCTCGGCAGGTCGATGATCGTCATCTCGGGCGCGAACTCAGCGAGCTCGGCGGCGCCCGGACGGATCAGCAGGTTGCGGATGAACAGGGAATGCCAGGCATATTCGGTGAAGACGCGGACCTTGATCCGGTGGACCGGGTCGGCGCCGCCGAAAAGGTCCTGGGCGTAGAGCGACATGCCCCTGGCATGGGCGGCCATGTCGGCATGGAGCGCGGCGAACTGCTCGGGGCTCATGGCGCTGGAATTGTCCCACCACACGGTGTCGCGGGTGGTGTCGTCGAGAACGATGAACTTGTCCTTCGGCGAGCGGCCGGTATGGACGCCGGTGTCGGCGACGAGGGCGCCGCCCTCGGCAAGCACCGCCTCGTTGCGGCCAAGGGCGTGCTCGTAAAGCGCAGGCGCCGTGAGGTTGCGATAAAGTCCGCCGAGCTCCTTCAAGCCGCACATGCCCGCGTCTTTCGAAGACAGCTCTACGCCCTGGTCCGCCATGTTTCCGAAATCCCTGTATCGTGTTGGTTCGCCCGGCCCGCCATGGGGCCGCTGATACTGCCGGTCGCCGCGCGTTCGCTCCTGTCGCGAGGTCGCAATATGACTCCGGTAGCGATGACCCGCCGGCGGCCCTGTGCCGGCGCACGGAACGGCCGTCGACCTGTTTTTCAGGTCCGGCCCTGCTTTTCTTTTTCGCTTTTGGCAGAGCGAACCTAGTGGATGGCCCTGAAATCAACAAGCGCAACGAAGGTGGCAAGCTTGCGGCTAAATCGATTTAATTCACCATTTCTGTGATTATAATTATTTTTTAAGGAAAAATAATACGGTTCCGGCGCGTGCTCCGGTGGAATACTCGTTTCATATCAGATCATTCGCGGATCATCCGTTCAAAGCCATGGGTTTTCGCGGGGGAGGAGCCCCGAATTGGGGGGAAGAATCGGGGGGCTCGCGGCGAGGCATCCGCGGCGGCGATGACCGGCGCGGAGGTTTCGGCTATGGTCGCGGGCCCGATTGCCACCCGCCGCCTCCCTGTTCAGGCCCAGATGTCGACACCACGCAGGTCCATTCCCGCCCCGACGGGGCATCATCTCCGCGCCACCGTGGCGCTGGCGCTGCCGATCATCGTCTCGCGCGCGGCGCTGGTGGTGATGTTCACCGTCGACACGGTGATGGCGGGCCGGGCGAGCGCCGCCGACCTTGCCCATTTCGGCCTCGGCGTCGCGCCGCAGCTTACCTTGATGATGATCGCCGTCGGCGCGCTGCAGGCGACCGCGGTGCTGGCCGCGCAGGCGCTCGGCGCGGGCGATGCCCCGCGCGCCGGCGCGGTGCTGCGTGCCTCGCTCGCCCATGCGCTGGCGCTGGGTCTCTTCTGTCTCGTCCTGTCGCTGCTGGCCGAGCCGTTCTTCCGGGCGACCGGGCAGGAGGCGGACCTTGCCGCAGGCGCGGCGCGCGTCTCGCTCGCCTTCGGCTTCGGCATGCCGGGCATCCTCATTTTCGTCGCCTGCAACCTGTTCATGGAGGCGACGGGACGGCCGAAGACCGGCATGGCGATCATGCTCGCCGCCAACCTCGTCAACGTGCCGCTGAACGCGCTCTTCGGCTATGGCTGGGGCGGGCTGTTCGCCGCCGGCGGGGCGGAAGGCATCATGCTGGCGAGCACCATTGCGCGCACCCTTGCCGGGGCGACCATCCTCGCCATCCTGCTGCGGCAGGCGGGGCGCGACGACAGGTTCCGCATCCTGCCGCGCCGCCGGGCCGGGGCGGCGGCGGTCGGCCTGTGGACGGACCCGGACGCGCGCCTGCTGCGCCGGCTCGGCCTGCCGATGGGCCTTGCCCAGGGCGCGGAAAGCGCCGCCTTCGCCACCGTGGTGATGATGGCCGGCTGGCTCGGCACCGCCCAGCTTGCCGCCTATCAGACGACGATGAGCCTCGTCACGCTGACCTTCATGATGGCGGTTGGCACCGGCGGGGCGACGGCGATCCTGGTCGGCCGCGCCTTCGGCGAGGGCGATGCGGCCAATGCCGGGCGCGCCGGCTGGGCCGGGATCGCGCTCGGCGCGCTGTGGCCGCTGCCGGTCGCCCTGCTGTTCCTGGTCTCGCCGGAGACGGCGGCGCGGGTGGTGACCAGCGACCCGCTGACCGTCGAGGCCGCCGCGCAGGCGCTGTTCGTCGCCGGCTTCATGCTGTCGCTCGATGCGTCGATGGCGGTGGCGATGGGCGCGCTGCGCGGCCTCGGCGACGTGTGGTGGCCGACCCTGTGGCAGACCGGCGCCTTCTGGCTGGTGGCGGTGCCGGCCGCCTATCTGATGGCGATCGGGCTGGAGGTCGGCGCGGGCGGGCTGATCGGCGGGCTGATCGCCGGGATCGTGGTATCCTTCACCGGCCTTGCCCTGCGCTTCGCGCGCCAGAGCGCGCGGGGCCGGCCGGAGCCGGCGCCGCAGGCGTGATGGCGGCTGGCGGGCCCCGTCCGGCCTCGCCATAATTTATGCGCATTTGCACCGCCAAGGCTGGTAAACCAAGACGAGCGAACAAGAAGAACGGGTTCAGGGCTTTCGACCATGCCGACGATCGCACTCGTAGACGACGACCGCAACATCCTGACCTCGGTCTCCATTGCGCTGGAGAGCGAAGGCTACAGGGTCCATACCTATACGGACGGCTCCTCGGCCCTCGACCGGCTGATCACCGATCCGCCGGATCTTGCCATCTTCGACATCAAGATGCCGCGCATGGACGGCATGGAACTGCTGCGCCGGCTGCGCCAGAAGTCGGACCTGCCGGTGATCTTCCTGACCAGCAAGGACGACGAGATCGACGAGCTGTTCGGCCTGAAGATGGGCGCCGACGACTTCATCCGCAAACCGTTCTCCCAGCGCCTGCTGGTCGAGCGCGTCAAGGCGGTGCTGCGCCGCGTGCAGCCGCGCGATCCCTCGACCAGCAAGCCGGAAAGCGACAAGCTGCTGGAGCGCGGCGACCTGGTCATGGATCAGGAGCGCCACACCTCGATGTGGAAGGGCCAGCCGGTGACGCTGACGGTCACCGAATTCCTGATCCTCTACGCGCTGGCGCATCGTCCGGGCGTGGTCAAGAGCCGCAACGCGCTGATGGACGCGGCCTATGACGATCAGGTCTATGTGGACGACCGGACCATCGATAGCCATATCAAGCGCCTGCGGAAGAAGTTCAAGCTGGTCGACGACAGCTTCGACATGATCGAGACGCTGTACGGCGTCGGCTACCGCTTCCGCGAGGGCTGAGGCGCGCGAGCGCGAAGACGCGGCCCGGAAACAGGGCACGAAGGCGTGGCCGGGAGCTCCCGGCCGGGGAAGGTGAATGGCGATCGAGGTGGACACGGGCGGGCAGGCGCATCGCGAGGCCGACCCGCGGCCGGCGTCCCCGGCACGGGCCGGGGACGGGCCGACGGCTGGGCGCGGCGAGACGGCCCCGCGCCGGCTCCGCCGCCGCATCCTGTCGCGGATCGGCGGCGCCCTGTCCCCTTATCTGACCTCCTCGCTGACCCGCCGCATCCTGGTGCTCAACCTTGCCGGCCTGTGCGCGCTGGTCGGCGGCATCCTCTATCTCAACCAGTTCCGCGCCGGACTGATCGACGCCCGCGTCCAGAGCCTGCTGACCCAGGGCGAGATCATCGCCGGCGCCATCGCCGCCTCGGCCACCGTCGAGACCGACGGGCTGATGGTCGATCCCGAGCAACTGCTGCAGCTCCAGGCCGGCGAGAGCGTCTCGCCGACCGATGCCTCGCGGCTGACCGACTTCCCGATCAACCCGGAACGGGTCGCCCCGGTGCTGCGCCGGCTGATCTCGCCGACGCGCACGCGGGCGCGGATCTACGATCCCGAGGGCATCCTGATCCTCGATTCCCGGCATCTTTACGCGCGCGGCCAGATCCTGCGCTTCGACCTGCCGCCGCCGACCGCGGAGGAACCCGGCATCTGGGACCAGATCTGGGCCGATGTGAAACTGTGGTTCCGCCGCGGCGACCTGCCGCTCTATGAGGAGATCGGCGCGGGCAACGGCCGCGCCTATCCGGAGGTGGAGGCCGCGCTCGCCGGCTCGCCCGCCAGCGTCGTGCGCGTGTCCTCGCGCGGCGAGCTGATCGTCTCGGTCGCGGTGCCGGTGCAGCGCTTCCGCGCGGTGCTGGGCTCGCTGCTGCTGTCGACGCAAGGCGGCGACATCGACGCCATCGTGCGGGCCGAGCGCATCGGCATCGTCCGCGTCTTCCTCGTCGCCGCGACGGTGACGATGGTGCTGTCGATCCTGCTGGCCGGCACCATCGCCGGCCCGGTGCGCCGGCTGGCGGCGGCGGCCGAGCGGGTGCGCCGCGGCATCAAGTCGCGCGAGGAGATCCCGCAGTTTTCCGAGCGGCGCGACGAGATCGGCCACCTGGCGCGGGCCCTGCGCGACATGACCAACGCGCTCTACAACCGGATGGATGCGATCGAGACCTTCGCCGCCGACGTCGCCCACGAGCTGAAGAACCCGCTGACCTCGCTGCGCAGCGCGGTCGAGACGCTGCCGCTGGCCAAGCAGCCGCAGGCACGCGCCCGGCTGATGGAGGTGATCCAGCACGACGTGCGCCGGCTCGACCGGCTGATCACTGACATTTCCGATGCCTCGCGGCTGGACGCGGAACTCGCCCGCGCCGACGCCGAACCCATCGACATCTCGACGCTGCTGCTCGGCGTCTGCGACCTTGCCAACGAGCGCGCGGCAAGCGGCGAGGCGCCGGTGGCGGTGCAGATCGCCCCCTCGCGGCGCGACCACCCCTATAGGGTGCTCGGCCATGACAGCCGCCTCGGCCAGGTGATCAACAACCTGATCGACAATGCCCGCTCGTTCTCGCCGCCGGGCGGCAGCGTGCGCATCGCCGCCAACCGCACCGCCGACATGGTCGAGATCACGGTGGACGATGACGGGCCGGGCGTGCGCCCGGAGCTGCGCGAGCGCATCTTCGAGCGCTTCTACACGGATCGTCCCGAATCCGAGGGCTTCGGCAACAATTCCGGCCTCGGCCTGTCGATCTCCCGGCAGATCGTCGAGGCGCATCGCGGCACCATCACCGTGTCGAACCGCGAGACGACGGACGCCAAGACCGGCGAGACCCGCGTCGAGGGCGCCCGCTTCACCGTGCGCCTGCCGGCCGAAAGCCGGGGATGAGCGGCGAGACGGTGCATGCGTCCTGCATCCTGGTCGGCAGCGCCGGTATCCTGATCCGTGGCCGCTCGGGCGCCGGCAAGTCGCGGCTCGGCGAACGGATCCTCAGCGAGGCGCGCCTGCGCGGCCGCCTGGCGCTGGCGGTCGCCGACGACCGGGTGGCGCTCAACGCCCGTTCGGGCCGGCTGATCGCCACCTGTCCCCCCGCCCTTGCCGGCCTGTGGGAGCGGCGCGGGGAGGGCATTGTCGCCCTCGCCTTCGAGCCGCGCGCGGTGGTGCGGCTGGTGGTCGATCTGGTGTCGGAGGCGGAGCTGGAGCGGATGCCGGAGCCGGAGGCGATGCGCGTGCAACTGTGCGGGGTCACGCTTGCGCGCCTTGCCGTGCCGTGCGGCCGCGAGGGCGCTTCGGCCCTGCATGTGCTGGCGGTGCTGGCGGGAGCGGCCAGTGAGCGACAGGTGAGCGACAGGTGAGCGGCCAGTGAGCGGCCAGTGAGCGACAGGTGAGCGGCGCGGGGCGGAAAGGCGGGGGGGAGCTGGCGAAAAAGGCGGCGGCGGCGCCGATTTTTCTTGCACTGCAGCGTTCCCTTGCCGACATTGGGCGCCCGGCATCGAACGACCGGGAGCTGGGGGCCTCGATGCATGGCAGGTGGCGCGACCGAACAATCCGGGACCGTGCCGGGCGCCGTGCACAGGCCGCCGCGGACGAACACGACACGACAGGCAATGACGGGCAAATGACGGACAGGGCATGATCGGTCTCGTACTTGTTACGCACGGACGATTGGCGGTGGAATTCAAGTCTGCGCTGGAGCATGTCGTCGGTCCGCAGGAGCGGATCGAGACGATCTGCATCGGCCCGGACGACGACATGGAGCAGCGTCGGCAGGACATCCTTGCCGCCGTTGCGAGCGTCAATGACGGAGCCGGCGTCGTGCTGCTGACCGACATGTTCGGCGGCACGCCGTCGAACCTCGCGATCTCGGTGATGGACGGCACCAATATCGAGGTGATCGCCGGCGTCAACCTGCCCATGCTGATCAAGCTGGCGAGCCTGCGCGGCGAGATCCCCATCGCCGTGGCGGTCGACGAGGCGCGCAAGGCCGGCCAGAAATACATCTCCGTCGCCAGCCAGGTGCTGTCGGGCCAGGGATGAGGGGTCAGGGGTGACGGGGTCGGGATGACGGGGTCGGGATGACGGACACGATGCAAGCTGTCGGACTCGTCCGCGACCTGATGATCGTCAATCGCCGGGGCCTGCATGCCCGCGCCTCCGCCAAGCTGGTGAAGCTGGTCGAGACGTTCGAGGCGCAGGTGATCGTGATGAAGGACGGCCAGACGGTCGGCGGCACGTCCATCATGGGCCTGATGATGCTGGCCGCCAGCCCCGGCTGCTCGATCCGCGTCTCGGTCAGCGGGGCCGAGGCGGAAGCCGCGCTTGCCGCCATCGCCGAACTGGTCGAAAGCGGCTTCGGCGAAACCGACTGAGCCGCGCTGCCGGAGCCCTCGCCGGACGCGGCCGCTGGCCGGAATGGCGGGGTCTGTTCGGGGCCGGAGAGGCGGGACCCATTGGCCCCCTCGGCAAGGTTGAGGCGGGACGCATCGCCACCTTCCGCGGCTGTCACGCCTGCGCAGGCAGGCGTCCGGTATCCGCTGGGGTAGGCGGGCGTGCGAAGGCAGCAACCTCCAGCGTTCCGGCGGCAGCGCTGAGGCCTCACTGGAACCGTTCGGGGTTACTGGTTCCCGGTCTTCGGCTTCGCCGAAACCGGGACGACATCCTGTGGGTGGGGCGACCGGCGGAGGGTCGTTTCCGTTATCCCGCCGCCGTCGCCCACCCTCGGACGTCATCCCGGGCAAGCGAAGCGCGACCCGGGGGCCATTGGCTGCCAGAGCGGTGGCGAAAACACGCGCGTCCCTCCCGCGTCCTTCTGCCCAATCGCGTCTTGCCACGTCTTCCCGGACGCACCACCCTTCCCCGCGTCCTCCCGGACGGCGCGCAGCGCCGAGCCGGGATCGGGGAGCCGAGGGCCTGTCCGGCGTGCTCCCGGATGTCCCCACAACCGCCGTGCCTCCCCGGTTCCGGCTCGCGCTTCGCTTGGCCGGAATGACGAAGGAGAGGCCTTGCCCGGAAAGACACCGGGGAGAGGTCTTGCCCGGAATGACGTCAGGGGGAGGCGGGCGCGACAAGCACTCCTTGAAAGAGCCTCCGGTTCCGGCTCGGCGCTCGTCCGGCCGGACGGGCGGCGGAGAAGGACCGGAGCCGCGCACCAAGGCAAGGGATTTGCGAATGAAGAGGACATAAAGAAATCTTTATATCCTTATTGCTTTGTGCTGATTTCCGGCCTATAAAACCGGCGTCCGCCGGATGCTCGCGTCCGGCGCAAGCCGTTATCTGCGCCGAACCCCGGACGAGAGTCCGGATGACACGGCGCCAGACAGGACCGGGACGCGCCCGGAAGGCCAGCGGACGGCCACAGGCGCCGCGTCGCGCGACGGCCGTCTGCGGGCAGGCGAATGCAGGTTCAAACAGCGACTGCGTCCAGCACGGCCGCAGTTTTCAACACAGTGAGCGGACGAGACCGATGACCACCGCAACCGACTACTACGTCAAGGACATCTCCCTGGCCGACTATGGCCGCAAGGAGATCGACATCGCCGAGACCGAGATGCCGGGCCTGATGGCCTGCCGCGAGGAGTTCGGCGAGAAGAAGCCGCTCAAGGGCGCGCGCATCGCCGGCTCGCTGCACATGACCATCCAGACCGCCGTGCTGATCGAGACGCTGGTGGCGCTCGGCGCCGAGGTCCGCTGGGCCTCCTGCAACATCTTCTCGACCCAGGACCACGCCGCCGCCGCCATCGCCGCCGCCGGCATCCCGGTCTTCGCCGAGAAGGGCGAGACCCTCGAGGAATACTGGGATTATTGCGACCGGATCTTCTTCTTCCCCGAAGGCACGGCCAACATGATCCTCGACGATGGCGGCGACGCCACCATGTATATCCTGCTCGGCGCCCGCGCCGAGGCCGGTGAGGACGTGCTCTCCAATCCTGGCTCGGAGGAGGAGAAGATCCTCTTCGCCCAGATCCGCAAGCGCATGGCGGCGAGCCCCGGCTGGTTCACCAAGCAGCGCGACGAGATCCGCGGCGTCTCCGAGGAGACGACGACGGGCGTCAACCGCCTGTACCAGCTCAAGGCCAAGGGCCTGCTGCCGTTCCCGGCGATCAACGTCAACGACAGCGTCACCAAGTCGAAGTTCGACAACAAGTATGGCTGCAAGGAAAGCCTCGTCGACGGCATCCGTCGCGGCACCGACGTGATGATGGCCGGCAAGACCGCCGTCGTCTGCGGCTATGGCGATGTCGGCAAGGGCTCGGCCGCCAGCCTTCGCGGCGCCGGCGCCCGCGTCAAGGTGACCGAGGTCGACCCGATCTGCGCCCTGCAGGCGGCGATGGACGGCTTCGAGGTCGTCACCCTGGAGACGGCCGCCCCGAGCGCCGACATCGTCATCACCACCACCGGCAACAAGGATGTGGTGACGCTCGACCACATGCGGTCGCTGAAGGACATGGCGATCGTCGGCAATATCGGCCACTTCGACAATGAGATCCAGGTTGAGGCGCTGCGCAACTACAAGTGGATCAACATCAAGCCGCAGGTCGACATGATCGAGTTCCCGGACGGCAAGCGGATGATCCTGCTGTCGGAAGGCCGCCTGCTGAACCTCGGCAATGCCACCGGCCATCCGAGCTTCGTGATGTCGGCCAGCTTCACCAACCAGGTGCTGGCGCAGATCGAGCTGTGGACCCGCCCGGATGCCTATGACAAGGACGTCTATGTCCTGCCGAAGCATCTCGACGAGCGCGTCGCCCGCCTGCACCTTGCCAAGCTCGGCGTCGAGCTGACCGAGCTGACCCCGGCGCAGGCCGACTATATCGGCGTGAAGACCACCGGCCCCTACAAGCCGGAACATTACCGCTACTGATCGATCCCGCCGGTTTCCGGCGCAACCGGCAGGCACGGGGCCTGCCGGGCGGGGACGAACCCTTGAACGAGTGCGGAAACGGGGGCTGTGGATGACACGGCCCCCGTTTACTTTTCGGTAACGCACCCTTCTGCGCGATTCGCGTTTGCGTTATGGTCTTTGCGAATCAGGTGCTTCGTGAGGCAGAACTGGCGTGACGGCCCGTTGGCGGCGGCCTGAAGCGGGTGGCCCGAAGCGGGCGACCTGAAACGGATGACCTGAAACGGGCGACCCGATGCGGGCGCTGCGATGCGGGCGACCCGATACGGGCGACAGGGGAACGAGCGGATGCCGGCGGACGGCTGGGAACATGGGCGCAGGCGCGCCGCATGGCGGGACATGAGTCGCAAGGCGCGGCTGGGTCTGTCGACCGCGCCGCTGGCCCTCGTCGCCTCCACCGGCCTGTGCCTTGCCCAGGACGCCGCTGCCACAACGCATCCGCTGCTGTCCGGATCCTTTACGCCGGAAAAGGTGGTGTGGATCGCCGCGATCGGCGGCGCCGTCGCCTTCGCGGTGACCGCCGCCGTCACCCTGATCCGCAACATGCGGGCCAATTCCGGAACCCTCAGCAGCGCCACCCAGACCAGCGCCCGGCTGGTCGCCCGGCTCGACCGGCTGGAAAGCCTGATCGCCTCCGACGACCAGCGCATCGTCATGTGGCAGCCCGGCGAGGACGAGCCCTTCGTCGCCGGCATGCTGGACGAGAGCTCCGGCGTGCCGCGCTCGCCCGCCCGGTTGCTGGCCTTCGGCTCCTGGCTGGAGGCGCGAGCCGCGGCCGCGCTCGACCAGGCGGTCGACCGGTTGCGCCAGCATGGCGAATCCTTCCGCATGACCCTGCCGACCCGGTCCGGCGGCATGGTCGAGATCTGCGGCCGCCTCGCCGCCAGCGCACCGGTGCTGCGGCTGCGCGACCTGACCGGCGAGCGCCGGTCGCAGGCCGTGATGGCCGAGCGCAACGGCGCCATGACCCGCGAGCTGCAGACCCTGCGGGCGCTGCTCGACGGCATATCCTCGCCCGCGTGGCTGCGCGACGAGGAGGGGGCGCTGGTCTGGGTCAATGCCGCCTATGCGCGGGCGGTGGAAACCGACAGCGGCGCGGCGGCTATCGAGGCCAGGGTCGAATTCCTCGACGCCAAGGGCCGCGGCCAGATCGAGCGCGGCCGCGACGAGAGCGGCCAGGCGCGCGCCCGCCTGCCGGCGGTGGCGGCCGGCGCCCGGCGGATCTTCGATATCACCCAGATCTCGGTGGAGACCGGCTCCGGCGGCCTTGCCATCGATGTCAGCGAGTTGGAGAACGTGCGCCAGGAACTCGGCCGCACCATCGACTTCCACGCCCGCACGCTGGACCAGCTCGCCACCGCCGTCGCGATCTTCGGCGCCGACCGGCGGCTGCAGTTCTACAACGCCGCCTTCCGCGCCCTGTGGGACCTCGACGCCAGTTTCCTCGAAAGCAATCCGACGGACGCGGCCCTGCTCGACGCCCTGCGCGCTGCGCGCAAGCTGCCCGAGCAGGCCGACTATCGCGGCTGGCGCAACAAGCTGCTGGAGACCTATACCTCGCTCGACGCGCGCGAGTTCTGGTGGCACCTGCCGGACGGACGCACCTTGCGCGTCATCGCCAACCCGCATCCGCAGGGCGGCGTCACCTATATCTACGAGAACGTCACCGAGCGGCTGGAGCTGGAAAGCCGCTACAACTCGTTGATCCGCGTCCAGGGCGAGACGCTGGACAACCTGTCCGAGGCGGTGGCGGTGTTCGGCTCCGACGGGCGGCTGCGGCTGTGGAACCCGGCCTTCGAGACCATGTGGGACCTGGCCGACGAGCGGCTCGGCGACAGTCCGCACATCACCCGCGTCGTCGACATGGAGATGCTGGAGGAGGACGAGGCGGCGACCTGGCGCCAGCTCGTGACGGCGGTGACCAGCCTTGCCGACAACCGCGAGCCGGTGTCGGACCGGCTGGAGCGCGAAAGCGGCGAGGCGATCGACTATGCCACCGTGCCGCTGCCCGACGGCGGCACGCTGGTGACCTTCGTCAATGTGACGGACTCGGTCAATGTCGAGCGCGCCCTGCTCGACAAGAACGAGGCGCTGGAACAGGCCGACCAGCTCAAGAACGCCTTCATCCAGCACGTCTCCTACGAATTGCGCTCGCCGCTGACCAACATTATCGGCTTCGCCCAGCTTCTCTCCGACCCGAAATTCGGCCCGCTGACCGACAAGCAGGGGGAGTATGTCGACTACATCCTCTCCTCCTCCTCGGCGCTGCTGGCGATCATCAACGACATTCTCGATCTTGCCACCATCGATGCCGGCATCATGGAGCTCGACATTTCCTCGGTCGACGTCGCAAGGACCGTGCAGGCGGCGGTGGAGGGGCTGAAGGACCGGCTGGCCGACAGCGGCATCGCGCTGAAGCTGACCATCGCCGACGATGTCGGGGTGATCCAGGCCGACGAGCGGCGGCTGCGCCAGGTGCTGTTCAACCTGATCTCCAACGCGCTGCGATTCTCCGATGTCGGCGGCACCATCGACGTCGCCTGCCTGCGCACGGCCAGCGCCATCGAGTTCCATGTCCGCGACCATGGCTGCGGCATCCCCGAGGACATGCTCGACCAGGTCTTCGCCCGCTTCGTCGGCCGCGATGCCGGCCAGCGCCGCCGCGGCGCCGGGCTGGGCCTGTCCATCGTCAAGAGCTTCGTCGAGCTGCATGGCGGCACGGTCTCCATCGAGTCGGAAGAGGGGGTCGGCACGTATGTCGTCTGCCGATTTCCCTTCGCTCCCGATGCCCTTCAGCACGCCGCCGAGTGACCGGCCCGCCGCATGAGCGACACCGGCCCCGCATCGTCCCGCCGGCAGGGGGAGCCAGATCCCGGCGCCGGCGCGATCGCCCTGTTCTGCGGCGATGAGGCGGCGACCCGCCGCCTTGCCGAGGACATCGCCATGCTGCTCCAGCCCGGCGACTGCCTGTGCCTGGTCGGCGACCTCGGCGCCGGTAAGTCGACCTTCGCACGGGCCCTGCTGCGGACGCTCGCCGACGATCCCGCGCTGGAGGTGCCGAGCCCGACCTTCACCCTCGTCCAGACCTATCCGCTGACCGCCCTGCCGGTCGCGCATTTCGACCTCTACCGGCTGGAGGACGAGGAGGAACTGGACGAACTCGGCCTCGACGAGGTGCTGGAGACCGGCGCCGCGCTGATCGAATGGCCGGAGCGGGCGGCCGCGCGCCTGCCGGGAAACCGGCTCATCTTGCGCCTCGCCGCCGGCGACACGCCGCAGGCGCGCGCGATCACCCTGCTGCCGCCGAACGAGGCCTGGCGCGCGCGGCTGGAGCGCACGCTGGCGATCCGCCGGCTGATCGAGGCGAGCGGGTTTGCCGGCGCCAGCCGAAGGCGCTTTGCGGCGGATGCCTCGGCCCGCCGGTTCGAGACGGTGCAGGCGGGGGCGGATCGCGCGGTGCTGATCGATTCGGCGCCGCTGCCGCCGCAGCCGGTGCTGCGCGACGGGCTGAGCTATCGCCAGCTCGTGCACCTCACCGATGGGGTCGACGCGGTGGTCGCCGTCACCGAGGCCTTGCGCGCGCGCGGCCTGCGCGCACCGCGCACCCTCGGCGCGGATCTGGCGGCCGGGCTGGTGCTGCAGGAGGACCTCGGGCGCGGCAGCGTCGTCGAGGCCGGCCGGCCGGTGGCGGAGCGCTATCTTGCTGCCGCCGAGCTGCTGGCAAGGCTCCATGGCGCGCCGCCGCAGGCGGATCTGCCGCTGCCGGATGCTTGCGGCGGCGGCAGCTACCGGCTGCCGCACTTCGACCCGCGGGCGATGCGGGTCGAGGCCGGACTGTTCCTCCAATGGTATCTGCCGCATATGGGGGAGACGGTGTCCGATGCCCTGGAAGAGACCTTCGCGGCCTGCTGGGCGCCGCTGTTCGAGCGCGCGTCGCGGGACCGCAACTGGGTGCTGCGCGACTACCACTCGCCCAACCTGATCTGGCGCGAGGAGGGCGAGGGCACCGACCGCCTGGGCCTCGTCGACACCCAGGACGCGATGATCGGCCCGGCCGCCTATGACGTCGCCTCGCTGGCGATGGACGCGCGCGTCGATGTGCCGGCGGAGCTGGAGCAGCAGATCGTCGGGCACTATCTCGCCCGGCGGCACGCCACCTCGCCCGGCTTCGACGAGGCGGCCTTCCGCCGCGATTACGCCATCATGGGTGCGCAGCGGGCGACCAAGATCCTCGGCATCTTCACCCGGCTCGCCGTGCGGGACGAAAAGCCCGGCTACCTTGTGCATCTGCCGCGCGTGCGCGAGTATCTCACCCGCTGCCTGCGCCATCCCGAGCTTGCCGAACTGGCCGGCTGGTTCGACGGCCGCCTCGGCGAGACCGGCTGAGCGGGCCGGGCCCCGAGGCGGCGCGGGGCAGGAGAAACGGCGGGGGCATCCACCCAACGGAAAGAGGCGGACTTGCAGGCAGATACGGATATCGGGGCGAGGAAACAGGCGGACGTTCGAGGCCCGAAGCGGGCCATCGTGCTGTCGGCCGGCATGGGCAAGCGCATGCGCCCGATCACCGCGACGACGCCCAAGCCGCTCGTCTCGATCGCCGGGCGGGCGCTGCTCGACCGGGCCTTCGACAAGCTGGTTGCCGCCGGCGTCGAGACCGTCGTCGTCAACGTGCATTACCTTGCCGATCTCGTCGAAGTGCATGCCCTGCGCTGGCAGGGACCGCCCAAGGTGCTGATCTCCGACGAGCGTGCCGAGCTGCTGGAAACCGGCGGCGGTGTCGTCAAGGCGCTGCCGCTGCTCGGCGAGGAGCCGTTCTACCTGCTCAATTCCGACAGCACCTGGATCGAGGGCGTGAGGCCCAATCTGGAGCATCTGGCAAGGCACTTCGACCCGCAGAAGATGGACGCCCTGCTGCTCTTGTCCGGTCTCGTCACCGCCGTCGGCTATGACGGCAAGGGCGACTTCGTGATGGATGGGGACGGACGCCTGGCGCGGCGGGCAGAGCGCGAGGTCGCGCCCTTCGCCTATGTCGGCGGGGCGATCCTGCATCCGCGCCTGTTCGACGGCGCGCCGGCCGGGGCCTTTTCGCTCAACCGCCTGTTCGACGCGGCGATCGAGCGCGGCACCCTGTTCGGCGTGCTGATGGAGGGGATCTGGCTGCATGTCGGCACGCCGGAGGCGATCGATGCCGCCGAACGCGCCATCCGCGACAGCGCCGCTTGACGGCGCAAGGGGAGGCGGAGACCGATGACGGGTAAGGCAGCGCCGCGAGTCCATACGATCCCGCCCTCCGCGCCCTTCCTGCGGACCCTGGTCGACGCCCTGTTCGACGGGCGGCTGGTGCCCGGTCTCGACCCGGCCGCCGACCCGCTGGCGCTGGCCGACCTGACGCTCTACCTGCCGACCCGCCGCGCCGCCCGCGCCATCGCCCCGCTGATCCGCGAGAAGCTGGGCGGGGCGCCGGTGCTGCTGCCGGCGATCCGCCCGCTCGGCGATGTCGAGGAGGACCTGCACCTGTTGCAGGTCGAGGCCTGGGCCGACGGCTTGCCGCCGGCGCTGCCCGAGATGGAGCGGCGCTTCGCCATGACCCGGCTGGTGCAGGCCTGGGAGGGGGCGCTGCGCCGCGAGGTGCTGGGCCTGCCGCCCGGCGCGGTGCTGCGCGCGCCTGCCTCCGCCGCCGATGCCGCGTGGCTCGCCGGCGATCTGCTGGCCCTGATGGACGAGATGGCGACGGAGGAGATCTCCTGGACCGGCCTTGCCGGCCTGGTGCCGGAGGACCATGCCCGCTACTGGCAGATCACGCTGGACTTCCTGAAGATCGCCATGGAGCACTGGCCGGCCTATCTGGCCAGCCGCGCGGCGAGCGATCCGAAGGCGCGGCGCTCAATGCTGCTGCGGCGCGAGGCGGAGCGGCTGCGCCAGGCCCCGCCGCGCGGGCCGGTGATCGCCGCCGGCGCCACCGGCTCGATCCCGGCGATTGCCGACCTGCTCGCCGTCATCGCCGGGCTGGAGCGCGGTGCCGTGGTGCTGCCCGGCTTCGATGCGGCGATGGACGAGGACAGTTGGCGGGCGATCCTGGGGGGCGAGGGCGTTTCGGGGAGCCCCAGCCATCCGCAATACGGCATGGCGCGGCTCGCCGGCGCGCTGAAGATCTCGCGCGGCGAGGTGGTGCCGCTGGCGATAGGAGCGAGCGAAGCCCTGCGGCTGCGCGACCGGCTGGTCGCCGAGGCCTTGCGGCCGGCCGAGACGACGGATGTCTGGCCGAGGGTCGTTGCCGAGATTCCGGAAGAGGCGCGGGCTGGCGCCTTCGCCGATGTGGCGCTGATGGCGGCGCGCAACGAGGCGGAGGAGGCGCTGGCTGTTGCCACCGCCCTGCGCGCGGCTGTCGAGGAGGGCAAGACGGCGGCGCTGGTGACGCCGGACAGGACGCTCGCCCGCCGGGTCGCCGTCGAATTGTCGCGCTGGGGCTTGCAGCCGGACGACAGCGCCGGCCGCCCGCTCGACCAGACCGCGCCCGGCGTGCTCGCCCGCCTCGCCGCCCGGCTGGCGCTGGACGGGCTGGAGCCGGTGGCGCTGCTCGCCCTGCTGAAACACCCGCTGACGCGGCTTGGTTTGCCGTCTAACAAGATCCGCGCCGCGGCGCGCGCCCTGGAGCGCGCGGTGCTGCGCGGGCCGCGCGCCAGGGCCGGAACCGGCGGCCTGCGCGAGGCGGTTGCCGCCGCGCGGCGGCTGGCAACGGAGGGCGAGAGCCCGCCGCGGCTGCCGCGCTGGCAGAAGCTCCACGAGGACGACTGGGAGGATGTCGCCGACCTCGTCGATAGGTTGGCGCAGGCGCTGGTTCCGCTGGAGCGCCATGCGGAGACGCGCGAGCCGGTCGACGTGGTGCAGCTTGCCGCCGACCACGAGGCGGTGCTGGTGCGGCTGGCCTGCGACGAGGAAGGCCGTTCCGACGAGCTCTATGCCGGCGAGGCCGGCGAGGGGCTCGCCGCCGCCTTTGCCGGGATGATCGCCGCCGGTCCCGCCGGCCTCGCGGCGCCCGCCGCCGACTGGCCGGACATGTTCATCGCCCTCGTCTCCGGCATCAATGTCCGCCGCCGCCTGCCGGGCGATCCGCGCATTGCGATCTTCGGGCCGATGGAGGCGCGGCTGCAGGACTTCGACCTGCTGGTGCTGGGGGCGCTCAACGAGGGCAACTGGCCGCAGGCGACGCGCAACGACCCCTGGCTCAACCGGCCGATGAAGGGCGGGCTCGGCCTCGACCCGCCGGAGCGGCGCATCGGCGCGGCCGCCCATGATTTCTCGCAGGCGCTGGGCGCAAGACAGGTCATCCTGTCGCGGGCCGAGCGCTCTGGCGGCGCGCCGGCCGTCGCCTCGCGCTGGCTGCTGCGGCTGACGACGCTGCTGGGCCACGGCGTCACCGCCGCGATGCAGGCGCGGGGGCAGGCCGTGCTGGCGCTCGCCGCCCATCTCGACCGGGCCGAGGCGGGAGTTGCGCCGATCGCGCGGCCGGAACCGGCGCCGCCCGTTGCCGCCCGCCCGCGCCGGATCTCGGTGACCGAGGTGGAGCTGCTGATCCGCGATCCGTATGCGCTCTATGCCCGCAAGGTGCTGGTGCTGGACCCGGTCGAGCCGATCGGCGGCGATCCGGGCGCGGCGGAAAAGGGCACGCTGATCCACGATTGCCTCGCCGACTTCCTGAAGAGCTGGCACGGCCCGTTCGACGCGGCGGCGCTGGCGCATTTGCTGGCGATCGGCCGGGCGCAGTTCGCCCCGCTCGATGCCTTCCCGGCGATCCGCGCCGTATGGTGGCTGCGCTTCGAGCGGATCGCCGCCGCCTTCATCCGCCACGAGGCAGGCCGCGCGAACCTGATCGTCGGCCGCCATCTGGAGATCCCCGGCGCGCTGGAGCTCGATCTTGCCCCCGGCGGCCGCGTCACCCTGTCGGCGCGGGCCGACCGTATCGACCAGATGGCCGATGGCACGCTGGCGGTGATCGACTACAAGACCGGGCAGGCGCCGAGCGACAAGGAGGTCGCCGCGCTGCTGGCGCCGCAATTGCCGCTGGAAGTGGCGATGATCGGCAAGGGCGCCTTCGGCGAGGTCGATAGGGCAGCGCCCGTCGCGACGCTCGCCTATCTGCGTCTCACCGGCGGGCGCACGCCGCTGGAATGGCAGGACCGGACGCCGAAGATCGCCAGCGTCGACGAGTTAGCGGCGGAGGCGCTGGCCCGTACGGTGAAACTCTTTGCCGGCTATGAAAACCCGCAAAAGGGCTATCTGTCGCGCGCCAGGGTGCGCAAGGAAGCGGAGATGTCCGGTCCTTACGACCATCTGGCGCGGGTGCGAGAATGGGCGCTGGGTGGAGGGGAGGAGGAATGAGCACCTTCGAGATCCCTCTCGCGACGCGCGAGAAACAGGCGCGGGCCGCCGACCCGCTGCGCTCGGCCTGGGTCAGCGCCAATGCCGGCTCGGGCAAGACCTTCGTTCTGGCGCGGCGGGTGATCCGCCTGCTGCTCGCCGGCACCGCGCCCTCGCGCATCCTCTGCCTGACCTTCACCAAGGCGGCGGCCTCCGAAATGGCGACCCGCGTCTTCGAGACGCTGGGCTCGTGGATCGCGCTGACCGACGAGGCGCTGGCGAAGGAACTGGAGGTCATCGAGGGACGGCGGCCGGATGCGCGCGGACTGGCGCGGGCGCGCCATCTCTTCGCCGTGGCGCTGGAGACGCCGGGCGGGCTGAAGATCCAGACGATCCACGCCTTTTGCGAGGCGATCCTGCACCAGTTTCCGCTGGAGGCGAATGTCGCCGGCCATTTCCAGGTGCTCGACGACCGGCAGGCGGCGGATCTTCTCGCCGGCGCCCGTTCGCGCGTGCTGGCGCTGGCCGAGCGCGAGCCGGAGAGCCGGCTGGGCCGGGCGCTGGTGCATCTGGTCTCCGAACTCCCCGACAAGACGGTGGAGACGGCGCTTGCCGACCTGATCGCCCGCCGCGACACGCTGCGCCGCTGGCTGCAGGATGCCGGCTCGCTGGAGGCGGCGCTGGCGCAACTCGCCGAGGCTTTCGGCCTTTCGGAAGGCGAGACGCTCGCCCGCCTCGACGCGGCGCTTTGCGAGGAGGTCTCGATCTCGCCGCAGGAGGCACTGGCCTATGCCGAGGCGCTGGCGAGCGGCGGCGCGCGCGACATCGAGCGGGCCGAACGGCTGCGCATGGCGGCCCGGCTCGCCGGTACGCCGGACGCGTGGTGGGAGGTCTGGCAGCGGGTCTTCCTCAACAAGGACCTCGCGCCGACCAAGTCGCTGGCGACCAAGAAGGTGGAAGAGAATTTCCCGCAAGTTGTCGAGCGGCTTTACGCCGAGCAGGAACGGCTGTTGGCGCTGCTCGAGCGGCGGCGGATCGCCTATGCGCTCGCCGGCACGGAGGCAGCGCTGCGGCTCGCCGATGCCATGCTCGACATCTACGAGGCCGAGAAGACCCGCCGCGGGCTGATGGATTTCGAGGACCTGATCGTACGCACGGCGAGCCTCTTGTCGCGCGCGGATGCGGCGCTCTGGGTGCAGTACAAGCTCGACCAGGGCCTCGATCATATCCTCGTCGACGAGGCGCAGGACACCAGCCCGCACCAGTGGCGGGTGGTGCAGGCGCTGGCCGAGGAGTTCTTCGCCGGCGCCTCGGCGCACCCGCGCACCCGCACGCTCTTTGCCGTCGGCGACGAGAAGCAGTCGATCTATTCGTTCCAGGGCGCGGTGCCGGCCTATTTCGCCGACATGCGCCGCTATTTCGAGGGGCGGGCGCGGGATGCCGAGGCGGCGTTCGAGCGGGTCGAACTGACGCTCTCCTTCCGCTCGCGGCCCGATGTGCTCTCCGCCGTCGACACGGTGTTCGAAGCGCCCGACATGCATTCCGGCCTGTCGCGGGAGGCGGGCGCGCCGGTGCACGAGGCGGTGCGGCGCAACGATCCGGGCATGATCGAGATCTGGCCGCCGGAAGAACCGGTGGCGCAGGAGGTGCCCGACGACTGGACCGCGCCGGTCGACCGCATCGGCGCGGGCAGCCCGATGCTGCGGCTGGCCGACCGGCTGGCGCGCTGCGTGCGCGGCTGGTGGACGAGCGGCGAGGCGGCGCCCGGCGACGTCCTGGTGCTGGTGCGCAAGCGCGGGCCCTTTGTCGATGCGCTGACACGGGCGCTGAAGCGCGAGGGCGTGCCGGTGGCCGGCAGCGACCGCTTGGTGCTCAACGACCATATCGCGGTCGAGGACCTGCTGGCGCTCGGCCGCTTCCTCTTGCTGCCCGAGGACGACCTGTCGCTCGCCTGCCTGCTGAAGAGCCCGCTGATCGGCCTCGACGACGAAGCGTTGTTCCGCCTCGCCCGCCCCGACGGGGCTGCCTTGCGCTCCGGCACGCTGTGGCAGTCGCTGCGCCGGCAGGCGGAGGGCGATCCGGCATTCGAGCGGGCGCGCGAGCGGATCGAGACCTGGCGCGCGCGCGCCGACTTCCTGCCGCCCTTCGAGTTCTTCTCGCGTCTGCTGGGTGCCGACGGCGGGCGCCGCGCCTTCCGCGCCCGCCTCGGCTCGGAGGTCGACGACGTGCTCGACGAGTTCCTGGCGGTGACGCTGGCCTTCGAGCAGACTGGGGTGCCGGGGCTGGAGGGCTTCCTTGCCTGGTTCGCGGCCGCGCCCACCGAGGTGAAGCGCGAGCTCAACGCGGCGCGCGGCGTGGTGCGGATCATGACCGTGCACGGGGCGAAGGGGCTGGAGGCGCCGCTCGTCGTGCTGGTCGATGGCGGCGCGGCGCCGGTCAGCGCCCATCACGATCCGGTGTTCATCGAGCGGGCGATGCCGGGCACTCTCGGCGAGGTCACCGGCCTTGTGTGGAACCCGGTCAAGGCCGAGCGCAGCCCCTGGCACGGCGAGCGGCTGGACGCCCTGCGCCAGGCGGCGGCCGACGAATATCGCCGCCTGCTCTATGTGGCGATGACGCGCGCCCGCGACCGGCTGGTGGTCTGCGGCTGGATGCCGGCGCGCGGCCAGTCGGATGAGTGCTGGCACGCGCTGGTGGCAAAAGCGCTGGAGCCGGGCGCCCGCGACGGCGAGGCGGGAGACGGCGGGCCCTGCCGCATCTGGCAGCGCCCCGGCACGACCGCGCCGGCGCCGCTGCTGGCGCGGGTCGGGGACGAGGCGAGCGAGGCGGCCGGCGCGCCCGCCCCCGCCTGGCTGTTCGCCCCCGTCGCCGCAATCGAGCGGCCGCGCCGCCTGCGCCCCTCCGAGGCCTTCGACGAGATGGAGGCGAAGGAGGGGACTGAGCCCGTGCCGGCGACCGACCGGCTGGCGGAAGCGCGGGCCGCGCCCGACTTCGCGCTGGAGCGCGGCCGCCACCTGCACCGGCTGCTGCAACTGCTGCCCGAACTGCCGAGGGACGCCCGCCGCGCCGCCGGCGAACGCTACCTCGCCCATGCCCTGAGCCCGGTCTTTGCCGCAAGGACGGAGCAACTGCTGACGGAGGCGCTTGCCGTTCTCGACCATCCCGGTTTTGCCGCCGTCTTCTCGGGCGATGCTCGCGCGGAAGTGCCGCTCGCCGGCACGCTGCGCCTTGCCGACGGCTCGGCCTATGAGGTCTCCGGCCAGATCGACCGGCTGCGGGTCGACGAGGACGCGGTGTGGATCCTCGACTTCAAGACCGACCGCCGGGTGCCGGGGGTGCCGGGGGAGGTCGGCGAGGCCTATGTGGTGCAGCTTGCGGTCTATCGCCGGTTGCTCGCCGACATCTGGCCCGGGCGCTTGGTGCGCGCCGCGCTGGTCTATACGGCAGGGCCGAAGCTGGTGGAACTGCCGGCAGAGGCGATGGACGCGGCGGTGGCGGCGCTCGCGCCCGCCTGAGTCCGCAGCGACATGGGTGCGACCCAACGCTTGCTTGACGCGGGCGGGCCGCCTTCCTACGTTCGGGGCAACGAAAGGGTGCGTCGCATCCGCGAGCTTTTGGAAAGGGCATGAAATGGCCACTTCAGTCGTGACCGATGAGAGCTTTGAAGCCGACGTCCTGCAGGCGTCCGGCACCGTCGTGGTGGATTTCTGGGCCGAATGGTGCGGTCCGTGCAAGATGATCGCGCCGGCGCTTGAGGAAATCTCCGAGGAGATGAGCGGGCAGGTGAAGATCGCCAAGCTCAACATCGACGAGAACCAGAACATGGCAATGAAGTACGGGGTGCGCTCCATCCCCACGCTCATCCTGTTCAAGGACGGCCAGCCGGTTTCCACGCAGATCGGTGCGGCGCCGAAGAACAAGCTGGCCGCCTGGATCCAGACCGCGATCTAACGCGTTCCGGTTCCGGACGGACCTCACCCGAATCACGCTGCTCCGGCCCGTCAGGTGTGGTGGACCGGAGCGGTGCGTCTTGCGTGGACCGCCCCGATCGGGCCGGCCGCACCGCGTCGACCCTGACGCGCCGATCCTGACGCACCGACCCTGAAGACGCCGAGCATTGCCGGGAAGACCATGAACGACAGCAACGACAAGACCAATATCACCCCCGAGGATGTCGCGACCGGCCACGAGGCCGAGAGCGGCGGCGAGGCGCAGGCCACGCTCGATCCGACCGAGGCGCTGCTGGCGGAAAACGCCGAGTTGAAGGACCGCATGCTCCGCACCATGGCGGAGATGGAGAACCTGCGCCGGCGCACGGAGAAGGAAATCCGCGACAGCAAGCAATATGCCGCCGCGAGCTTCGCGCGCGACATGCTGGGCGTCGGCGACAACCTGCGCCGGGCGCTGGAGGCGATCTCCGCGGACGCCCGCACAGCCGCCGACGAGGCCATGCGCGCCCTGATCGAGGGCGTCGAAATGACCGAGCGCGAGATGATCAACCAGCTCGAGAAGCACGGCGTGCGCCGCATCGACCCGGCCGGCGAGCGGTTCGATCCGAATTTCCACCAAGCGATGTTCGAGGTGCCCAACACCGAGGTGCCGAACAACACCGTCGTGCAGGTGATGCAGGCCGGCTACGTCATCGGCGACCGCGTCCTGCGTCCCGCCCTTGTCGGCGTGTCGAAGGGCGGGCCGAAGGAGCGCAAGCCGGAGGGCGAGGCGCCCCTGGCCGAGCCAGGCTCGACGGTCGACCGCACCGCCTGAGGGCCGTACCGCTCTCCCAGCGACTCGAGGGCGCGGCTCTCGGCGCGTGAAAGACCTTGCAGGCGCGCCCTTGCGCGCGCCTGCGCAGTGCCCGCTGCCTTTTCCTTCTCTGCCTGTTTCGGCGTGTCTCCGCGCAAGGCGGTAGTGTCTCGGTTTGGAATCCTGTTTCCTTGATATCTATCCAAAGCGCCCAGTTCTTGTTGTCTGTTTAAGTGCAAGAGTTGGGAGCATTCGCATGCCGGCAAAAGGAATTCATCGAACAAAGTCGCCAGTAAGTGGCACGGAATACGCGTTTGTCGATTATGGAGTCCCATCGTCGTTAGGCGAAATTCCGCGCTTCCAATACGATGCGCAAGGATATGAGCCGCCTTTCGACAAGCTTCCTATAAAAGACGAATACGAGGCTGGAAATATCCCCCCGATCTAGAGAACAGAAGTAGCTCACGCGACGTTGGCCATAGCCGCAGGCGTGATCGACGCGCTCCAGCATCATAGATGCTGTGATAGCGATGATGGATGCGGGCCTCACCTAAAGCCTGATCAGCGTAGCCCTTACAAAAGTCCGGCTCGTCGCAATACGGGGACAGCGGGCGGTGCCCCGATTTCGGTCATTGCGGATGCGCGGGATTACAGCCTAGCATCGCCGCATGGCGACAATGCTCCAGATCCTCGATTTTCTCGGTGTTGCCGTTTTCGCGGTGACGGGGGCCATCGTCGCCTCGCGCCTGCGGCTCGACTGCCTCGCCTTCGTCTTCTTTGCCGTGTTCACCGGCGTCGGCGGCGGCACGCTGCGCGACCTGCTGCTCGACGCACCGGTGTTCTGGGTCGAGAACGAGATCTATCTCGTCGTCTGCATCGCCATCGGCGCGCTGATGTGGTTCGTCATTCCGCCCGTGGAGCGGCTGAGCAAGCCGCTGCGCTGGGTCGATGCCATGGGCCTTGCGGCCTATTCGGTGATGGGGGCGGCGAAGACGCTGTCGCTCGGCCACCCGCCGACGGTGGCCGTGCTGATGGGGGTGGCGACCGCGACCTTCGGCGGCATCATCCGCGACACCATCGCCGGACAGCCTTCGGCGCTGCTGAAGGCGGAACTCTACCTGACGCCGGCCTTTGTCGGGGCGGGTGTCTATGTCGGCCTGTTTTCCTTCGGGGCCGACGCCTGGCCGGCGGCGATCGCCGGCGTTTCGGTGGCGTTTTTCCTGCGCGGCGGGGCGATCCTCAAGGGCTGGAATCTGCCCGGCTACACGCCGCCGCGGGACGAGTCCTGACCGACCGCCCGAACCGGTGAAACGTCGGACGGCCAGAAGATCAGAACAGATTAGATCAGATCAGGCGGCGCTGCGCGAGGCGATCGCCTTGCCGCCGCCAGCCTGTTTCTGGCCCTGCTGCTGCACCGCCTTGAGCCGGTCGGCTTCCGAGTGCCAGAGGTCGGCCTCGCGCCGCTTGACGCGGGCCTCCTTGCGCCACTTGCCCTGCGCCGCCCAGGAGGCGACGCCGCCGATGAACACGCCGAAGGCGACCGCGGCGAACAGGATCCAGAACAGCGGCGCGTCGACGCTGAGCGCCGGGTCGGCCCGGTTGAACGGGTCGAGCGACAGGGTCACGACATGCCGGTTGGCGACCGCGAGGGCAATCAGCACGATAGCGATCGGCACCAGCACCAGGTTCTTCAGAAAGCGCGTCAATTCCTGTCTCCTGTACGGCCAGTCTCCTGTACGGCCAGTCTCCTGCGCGGCCAGTCTCCTGCGCGGCCAGTCTCCTGAAGGGTCAGGCTCCCTAGCGGGACGCTCCGCGCGGCCGGACGGGCGCGGGCTCGATCTCCGCTGCGCCTGCGACCCTCCTCCGGCACCCTCTTGCGGTCCCGCGACCCGGTCGGGCGACCTCAGTCGTCGTCGTCCGGATCTTCCGAGCCGTCGCCGTCGTTGAGCCGCTCGCGCATCTCCTTGCCGGTCTTGAAGAAGGGCACGTATTTCTCTTCCACCTCGACCTTCTGGCCCGTGCGCGGGTTGCGCCCGGTTCGGGCCGGGCGGTTCTTCACCGAGAAGGCGCCAAAGCCCCGAAGCTCGACCCGGTTGCCGTTGCGCAGGGCATCGGTGATCTCGTCGAGGATCGCGTTGACGATGTTCTCAACGTCCCGCTGGTAGAGATGCGGATTCTGTTCGGCGATCCGCTGCACCAGTTCCGACTTGATCATTCGCGTCCCCCTGTTCGGTCGAGACTTTCCGCCGCGTTGCGAGCCTGCCAAACGGATACAAGACCGTCAAGCGCAAGGCCTTCGGGAAGGATAGCCCCGGTCGCCTCGACCGCCTGCAGCGCGCCGCTGGCGACCCCGGTGCCGAACCAGTGGGCCACCTGGCCGAGCAGCGGCAGCCCGCGCTCGCTCTCGCGTTTCACGCGCCAGGTCACGACCGGCAGCGAGGCGGCGACGCCGCGTTCGCTCTCCAGCCATTTGCGGCTGGTTTCCTCGCCGCCGACTGCGTCGATTAGTCCGAGCCGCCGGGCGGTGTCGCCGGAATAGACGCCGCCCTGTGCGACGGTGCGCACGGCCTCCTCGTCCATTCCGCGCCGCTCCGCCACCCGCGCGACGAACCATTCGTAGCTGTCGTCGATCAAGGCCTGCAGGTTGTCGCGCGCGGCCTGCGGCGGGTCGGAATGGAAGTTCGGCTCCGCCTTGAGCGGGCCGGAGCGGACCACGTCGAACTTGACGCCGAGCGTGTCGAGCAGCCCGCCGAAATTGCCATACTGGATGTAGACGCCGATGGAGCCGGTGATCGAGGTGTGACGGGCGACGATGTGATCGGTGGCGATGGCGGTCATGTAGCCGGCCGAGGCGGCCAGCGTGCCGATCTGGGCGACCACCGGCTTCTTTTCGGCCAGTTCGCGCAGGGCCAGATACAGCGTCTCGCCGCCGACCGTGGTGCCGCCGGGCGAGTTCAGCTCGACGATCACCGCCTTCACCCGGGCGTTGTCGGCAAGATCGCGGATCAGCTTGGCCCGGTCGCTGTCGTCGACGATGAGGCCGCTGACCTGCAGCCGGGCGACATGGTCGGCGCGCCGCGACAGCGAATCGAAGTTGCCGCTCCAGGCGAGCAGTCCGCCGATCGCGACGATCGCCAGCAGAAAGGCGAACACGCGCCAGAAAACCACCTTCCGGCGCAACCGTCGCCGGTCGACGAGGGCATCCGCATCAAGGGCCATGGGCCGAACCTTTCCATTTTCTCCCCTCGGGGCGGCCTATCGCTACATGGCCGTGCCCCGGTTGAAAAGCCCGAACTGCGAGCCGCACCCGGCCGGGTGCCCGTTGCGGGCTTGCCTGACCCGGCGCGCTCTGGCAGTTAGGCCGAGTCAGTCTTTGCTGCAATGCAGGATAGCAGGTTCGGGAGGGGCATAGAACCATGGCGCAAATCACCCTTAATACGCTGGATGCGGGCAAGGGCGAGGGCCGGCGCTTCGCGATGGTCACCGCCTATGACGCGAGCTTCGCCGCCGTCGCCGCGCGCGCCGGCCTCGAGACGCTGCTCGTCGGCGACAGTCTCGGCATGGTGGTGCAGGGGCGCGGCTCGACGGTCCCCGTCACCATGGACGACATGGCCTATCACACGGCCTGCGTGCGCCGCGGAACCGAAGCCGGCGAGCACCGCCCGCTGATCATTGCCGACATGCCCTTCGGCGCGGCCAACGCGCCCGACCAGGCCGCCGCCAACGCGGCGCGGCTGATGCAGGCCGGCGCCAATGTGGTGAAGATCGAGGGCGGCGCCTGGGTCGTCGACACGGTCCGCCACCTTGCCGAGCGCGGCATGCCGGTCTGCGCCCATCTCGGCCTGACGCCGCAGACGGCCGACATGCTGGGCGGCTATCGCCTGCAGGGCCGCGACGAGGCGGCCGCCGCCCGCATCCGCGAGGAGGCCCGCCTGCTGGAGGCGGCCGGCGCCCGCCTGCTGCTGCTCGAATGCGTGCCGGACGCGCTCGGGCGGGCGGTGAGCGAGGCGGCAAAGGTGCCGGTGATCGGCATCGGCGCGGGACCTGCGACCGATGCGCAGGTTCTCGTCCTGCACGACATGCTCGGCCTCGGCGAGGGCCGCAAGGCGCGGTTCGTCAAGGACTATCTCGCGGGTCGCGGCAGCATCATGGAGGCGCTGCGCGCCTTCGGCGAGGAGGTGCGCTCCGGCGCCTATCCCGCGCCCGAGCATTGCTACGGCTGAACCGAGCGGGGCGCAACTCCCCCCGAAACGAAAGAACCCCGACCGAAAGGCCGGGGTTCGGTGTTTTCGCGAGGTGTCGCGTCGGTCTCAGTCGTCGGTCTCGCGGGCCTTGAGGGCCGCGCCGAGAATGTCGCCGAGCGAGGCGCCCGAGTCGGACGAACCGTACTGCGCGACGGCTTCCTTCTCCTCGGCGATTTCCAGCGCCTTGATGGAGACCGACACGCGGCGGGTCTTCTTGTCGAACTGGGTGACGCGGGCGTCGAACTTCTCGCCGACCGAGAACCGCTCCGGACGCTGGTCGCCGCGCTCGCGCGACAGGTCGGCGCGACGCACGAAGGTGGTCAGGTCGGTGTCGACGATCTTGGCTTCCAGGCCGCCGTCCTTGATCTCGACGACTTCGCAGGTCACCACCGCGCCCTTGCGCAGCTCGCCGGCCGCAGCAGTGTCGAACGGATCGCCGCCGAGCTGCTTGATACCGAGCGAGATCCGCTCCTTCTCCATGTCGACGTCGAGCACGACGGCGCGAACCATGTCGCCCTTCTTGTACTCTTCGATGACCTGCTCGCCCGGACGGTTCCAGTCGAGGTCGGAGAGGTGCACCATGCCGTCGACGTCGCCGTCGAGACCGATGAACAGGCCGAACTCGGTCTTGTTCTTGACCTCGCCCTCGACCTCGGTGTTGATCGGGAACTTCTCGGCGAAGGCCTCCCACGGGTTCTGCAGGGTCTGCTTCAGGCCCAGCGAGATGCGGCGCTTGACCGGATCGACCTCCAGGATCATCACCTCAACCTCCTGCGAGGTGGAGACGATCTTGCCCGGATGGACGTTCTTCTTGGTCCAGGACATCTCGGAGACGTGGATCAGGCCCTCGATGCCGGCTTCCAGCTCCACGAAGGCGCCGTAGTCGGTGATGTTGGTCACGCGGCCGGTGAACTTGGCGTCGACCGGATACTTGGCCTCGATGCCGTCCCACGGATCCGCCTCGAGCTGCTTCATGCCGAGCGAGATGCGGTGCGTGTCCTGGTTGACGCGGATGATCTGGACCTTGACGGTCTGGCCGATCGACAGGACCTCGCTCGGATGGTTGATGCGGCGCCACGCGATGTCGGTGACGTGCAGCAGGCCATCGATGCCGCCGAGGTCGACGAACGCACCGTAGTCGGTGATGTTCTTGACCACGCCTTCCATGATCTGGCCTTCCTCGAGGCTCTGGACCAGTTCCGAACGCTGCTCGGCGCGGGTCTCCTCGAGGACGACGCGGCGCGACACGACGATGTTGCCGCGGCGCTTGTCCATCTTCAGGATCTGGAACGGCTGCGGCGTGTGCATCAAGGGGGCGACGTCGCGGACCGGGCGGATGTCGACCTGCGAGCGCGGCAGGAACGCCACGGCGCCGTCGAGGTCGACGGTGAAGCCGCCCTTGACCTGGTTGAAGATCTGGCCGGTGACCTTCTCGTTCGCCTCGAAGGCGACCTCGAGACGGACCCAGCTCTCTTCGCGGCGGGCCTTGTCGCGCGACAGGACGGCCTCGCCGAGCGCGTTCTCGACGCGCTCCAGATAGACCTCGACCTTGTCGCCGATCGAGACGCCGGCGCCGTCGCCGTCACGTCCCTTGACACCGAATTCCTTCAGCGCGATGCGGCCTTCGACCTTCAGGCCGACGTCGATCACCGCGAGATCCTTCTCGATGGCGATCACGGTGCCGGTAACGACGGAGCCCTCGTACAGCTCGTGCTGCTCGAAGCTCTCTTCGAGAAGGGCGGCAAAATCATCGCGGGTAGGGTTCAAACTGCTCATCGAAACTCCTGGCAGCCAAATCTGGCTTGTCGCCGGCGGGTTTGTGTTGGTCCCAGGCGGTGTCCCCATCCGGCAGCCCCCGTTTCGGGAACTGCTTCCGCGCCACTCCCGGACCTGTCGGTGCGAGCAAGGGGCGGGCCGGCGAGGCGGAAGGTGAAACCGCACGCTCAGTCATGTCTTAAAGCGGGAGATCCGTAGCCGCTCTTCGCCGGAAGGGAGAACGCGTCCGTGGTCCGCCAGTCGTCGCCCCGGCCGGTCGCGGGCGAGCCGGACCTTGACGCCGATGGGCGCGGATGCCGCGCCAGGCGGACAATCCGGCTCTCCGAAGCCACGGAAAATGCGCCGACGTCGTGACCGCTACCTTGCGTTCACGTTATCGACGATATCCACAGCCGCCTTGAACGCGGTTTCTATATCCATTTCCGACGTGTCGAGCAAGTCCGCATCGTCCGCCGGCTTCAACGGCGCGACGGCGCGGCCGGCATCGCGCCGGTCGCGGCGCTCCAGATCCGCCAGCACCCGCGCATAGTCAGCGTCCTGCCCCTTGGAGATGAGCTCCTGGGTGCGCCGCCGCGCCCGCTCGGAGGCGCTCGCCACCACATAGAGCTTCACGTCCGCATCCGGGCACACCACCGTGCCGATGTCGCGCCCGTCCAGCACGGCGCCGGGCGGCTCCTGCGCGAAGCGCCGCTGCGCCCGCACCAGTTCCTCGCGCAGGCCCGGCAGCACCGCGATGCGCGAGGCCGCCTCGCCGATCTCATGCGCCGACAGCACGTCGCGGTCGAGACGCGACAGATCGAGATTGCGCGCCGTCGCCACCGCCACCGCCTCGTCGCCGAGCGGCAGGCCGCGCGCTAGCAGCGCGGCCGCGACCGCGCGATAGGTGAGGCCGGTGTCGAGATGGCGCAGTCCGTAATAGTCGGCCAGCCGGCGTGCCAGGGTGCCCTTGCCCGAGGCCGCCGGTCCGTCGATGGCGATGATCATGCGGCCTGCTCTCCCGTCTCGCCGATGTCGCCGCCGAGCTCTGCAAACAGCGCCTCGAATGTCGGGAAGCTGGTGGCGATGACGCCGCCGTCGTCGACCGTGACCGGGTGGTCGGCGGCAAGGCCGAGCACGAGGAAGCTCATGGCGATGCGGTGGTCGAGATGGGTGGCGACCGTGCCGCCGCCGACCGGCCCCTTGCGCCCATGCACCCGCAGGCTGCTCTCGCCCTCCTCGCAGTCGATGCCGTTGGCGCGCAGGCCCGCGGCGACCGCCGCAAGGCGATCCGATTCCTTGACCCTCAGTTCTTCCAGGCCGAGCATGGTCGTGGTGCCTTGCGCGAAGGCCGCGGCAACCGCCAGCACCGGATATTCGTCGATCATCGAGGGTGCGCGGCTCGCCGGCACCTCGACGCCGGTCAGCTTCGAATGGCGCACGCGCACATCGCCGAGCCGCTCGCCGCCGGTCTCGCGGATATTGGTGATCTCCAGATCCGCGCCCATTTCCTGCAGCGTGGTCAGGAGGCCGGTGCGGTGCTCGTTGAGCAGCACGTCGGCGACGGTCACCTCGGAGCCCGGCACGATCAGGCCCGCGACGATCGGGAAGGCGGCGGAGGAGGGGTCGGCCGGCACGGTGACGTCCTGCGCCTGCAACTCGCCCTGGCCGGTGACGGTGATCACCCGCCCGCCGGCGTCGTCGTGGTCGACCTGGATCGTCGCGCCGAAGCCGGCCAGCATGCGCTCGGTATGGTCGCGGGTCGGGATCGGTTCGATCACCGTGGTCTGGCCCGGCGCGTTGAGGCCGGCCAGCAGCACCGCCGACTTGACCTGGGCGGAGGGCACCGGCACCCGGTAGCTGATCGGCGCCGCGGTGCCGGGACCGTGCACCGACAGCGGCAGCCGGTCACCGGAGCGCGAGATCACCCGCGTGCCCATCATCCTGAGCGGCTCCAGCACCCGGCCCATCGGCCGCTTGATCAGCGAGGCGTCGCCCGTGAAGGTGGCGGAGATCGGATGGGTGCCGACGATGCCGAGGGCCAGGCGCACGCCGGTGCCGGCATTGCCGTAGTCGATCACCGTCTCCGGCTCGATCAGGCTGCCGAGCCCGGCCCCGTCGACGCTCCACAGGCCGGTGTCGTCGCGCCGGATGCGGGCGCCGAAGGCGCGCATGGCGGCGGCGGTGTTGAGCACGTCCTCCGATTCCAGCAGGCCTGAAACGGTGGTCCGGCCGACGGCCAGCGCGCCCAGCATCAGGGCGCGGTGCGAGATGGATTTGTCGCCGGGCACGGTGACCCGACCCTTGAGCGCGGCGCCGGAGCGGGCCGTCAGCGGCCGGGCGGAGGTGGACTGGGACATGCTGGATTTCCGGAAGCTTGAAGCCGACTGTTGCGTTGCACCTCGTATCATGCTGGAACCGATACGTCACCGTGGGTGTTGTCCTCGCCGCGGCTCCGCCGGAGGGGTCTGCAACCGCATGGCGGTCCGGCGATCGCAAACCGGTTGCGGCCGTGCCCATAAAGGGTTTGACGAAGCAGGGCGGATTAGGCTTTGACAGGAAGCCGGGCAGCCTTTATGCGAACGCCCGATTATCTGCAGATCAAGGGTTGGAAACGTGGCAAAACCCGAACTTGGCACCAAGCGGCTGTGCGGCGGTTGCGGCACGAAATATTATGACCTCAATCGCGACCCGATCACCTGCCCGAAATGCGGCACGGTGTTCATCCTCGCCCAGGCGCTGCGGGTGAAGACCGCGGCCAAGGCTGCGGCCGTGGTCGAGGAGGACGAGGATGACGTCGAGCTGGACGACGAGGCGGCCGAGATGGTCAGCCTGGAGGAAGCGGACGCCGAGACCGAGGGCGATGCCGCCGTCGTGATCGACGATGAGGAAGTCGACGAGGAGATCGCCGACGACGATGCCGATGACGTGTTCATCGACGTCGAGGACGAGGAAGACGACGACGTCGGCATCGTGCTCGAGCGCGACGACGAGGACACCGACCGCTGATCGCGGCGTTGTCCACAGGCCTGGGGACCTTTCCCCGGCCTGTTCGGGCAAGCGGATTATTCCGCTTGACTTGAGGGGCGGAAGACGTATTTTCCGCCCGCACCGGCAAGACGAACCCAAGCGTCGCCGGATCGTTTGCACCGCGGCACCGGAGGTTTTCCGGAGCCCTGGTCGGACAAGACACTGGAAGACGGGGCCATAGCTCAGTTGGGAGAGCGCTTGAATGGCATTCAAGAGGTCAGGGGTTCGACTCCCCTTGGCTCCACCAGTCTTCCCTCTTCCCTGAGCGGATTTCCGTTTTCCGTCCTCTGCCGGCGCCCATCCCGCCGTGCCGTTTGCGGCTGATGCCGGCCTGTCGCCAGGCGCCGCATTGGGCCGTGTTGACATCCCCGCTCCCAGCTTCCCGCCTGTCCGGCGAGACACTCCGACGGCTCCTTCTCCCGAACGGCAGCAGCGATGCCTGCTGCGTTTGACCGGCAGATCCGTATACTTGGCCCTGGCCGGTCCTGCGCGAGGCGGGCCGGGTCGGAAAGAGGAAATCGGTCAGGAAAGGGAGAGTTGGATGACAACCAGTACCGACAGATCGTTCCCTGGCGACAAGGCCGGGATGGATCGCCGCCGGCTGGTGGCGTGCTGTCTTGCCGCCGCGACGGCTGCCTTGGTGCCGGCGGCGGCCTCAGCGTCAACGCGAATCCGTGCCGACGCCCGTCAGAAATGCGCGACCTGCGACTTCTGGGGCGGCCGCAGGAGCGTGTCTGCCGATGGCGCCTTCGTCGAGGCGGCTGCGGGGGGCGAATGCCGCAACCCTCGAAGCCCCGCCTATCGCAAGACGACCCGTCCCGATCAGGGGGCGCCGGTCTGGGTGCGCTGGAAGCGGCTGGGGTAACCGTCCGATGCCGGACCGATGCAAAACCGCCATGGCCATCGCGGTCCTGCTGTCGATGCTGGCCGGGCCCGCCGCGCAGGCGGGCGCGGACCCGGCGGACGGGGAGGTGGCGGCCGAAGCGCTGCTTGCCGAGCCCGCGGCCTATCTGCTCGTCGATATCCGCCAGTCCGGCGAGACGCCGCACGAGATGCCGGTCGAGGGATTGGCGCAGGAGCGCCTGACATTCCCGACCGGCGGCAGCGGGCCGATGCACGAAGCCGGGCTGGCCACCTTCTATGCGGGGCTGAAGGACCTGGTGCGGCGGTATCCCGGTCGCCGTCTGGTGCTGGCCTGCGGCATCGCCGCCCGCTCGCGGGAGGCGCTGCGGCTGGCACCGGGCTACGGACTGCAGGGGCGCCTGTGGCATCTTGCGGACGGGCTGGAGGGCAACGACCGGGGGATCGGCCTGCTCGACGCGGTGCGGCTTCGCTGACGGCAGGCCTCGGCACCGTCGCTGTCTTGCCCGCATAAAAATCGTACACGATCTATTCGTGAGCGATTGACATCGGGTATGCAGTCACCTATTTAGATCGTGCACGAGGCAATCGTGAGCGATAAATACAGGAGATCGCAATGGCCTATTTCACCACCACCGACGGAACCCGCCTCTTCTACAAGGACTGGGGAACCGGCCAGCCCATTCTCTTCGCCCATGGCTGGCCGCTCTCGTCCGATGCCTGGGACCAGCAGATGCTGTTCTTCGGCCACAACGGCTTCCGGGTCATCGCCCATGACCGGCGCAGCCATGGCCGCTCCGACCAGACCTTCGACGGCAACACCATGGACCAATATGCCGACGACCTGGCGGAGCTGATCGAGGCGCTGGATCTGCGGGATGTGATCCTGGTCGGCCATTCGACCGGCGGCGGCGAGGTCTCGCATTATATCGGCCGTCACGGCACGGCGCGGGTCGCCAAGGTCGTCCTGGTCGGCGCCGTGCCGCCGCTGATGCTGCAGACGCCGGCCAATCCCGAGGGCACGCCGCTGTCGGTCTTCGACGACATCCGCAACAACACCGCGACCAACCGCTCGCAGTTCTTCTTCGATCTCACCGTGCCGTTCTACGGTTTCAATCGCGAGGGCGTCGAAAGCAACGAGGGCTTGCGCGAGAACTTCCGCCGCATCGGCCTGCAGGGCGGCATCAAGGGGCAGTACGACTGCATCCGCGAGTTCTCGGAAGTCGACTACACCGAGGACCTGCGGCGGATCGACCGGCCGACCCTGATCGTCCACGGCGACGACGACCAGATCGTGCCGATCCGGGCCTCCGCTCACCTTTCGGCGCAGATCGTCCCGGACGCCACGCTCAAGATCTACGAGGGCGGGTCGCACGGCCTCGCCGAAACCGAGGCCGACCGCCTCAACGCCGACATTCTCGCCTTCATCCGAAGCTGACGCGGCCCTGCGTCCGCCAGCTTCCTCCAAAACGTCATTCAGACAAGGAAACGATCATGTCCAAGCTTGCCGCAACCCTGGCGCTTGCCGCCACGCTGCTGTTCGGTGCCGCTGTCGCCGAACCGGCGAAGCCCACCATCGTCTTCGTGCATGGCGCTTTCGCCGACTCCTCGAGCTGGAACGGCGTCGTCGCCCAGCTCCAGAAGGACGGGTACGCCACCCGCGCCGTCGCCAATCCGCTGCGCAGCGTGTCGGACGACGCGCGCCTCGTCTCGGACGTTCTGACCGGCATCGACGGTCCGGTGGTCCTTGTCGGCCACTCCTATGGCGGTCAGGTCATCTCGGCGGCGGCGAACGGCCACGCCAACGTCACGGCGCTGGTCTATGTCGCGGCCTTCGCGCCTCAGGCCGGCGAGAGCGTGGCGGAGCTGAGCGCAAGGTTCCCGGGCGGGACCCTCGGTGAAGCCCTTGCTCCCCCGGTCAGGCTGGCGGAGGGCGGCGTCGACCTCTCCATCGACCAGGCGAAGTTCCACGCCCAGTTCGCGCACGACGTTCCGGCCGAGGCGGCGGCGCTGATGGCGGTCGCCCAGCGGCCGATCACCGAAGCGGCGCTGACGGAAAAGGCCGGCGAACCGGCCTGGAAGGCGCTGCCGTCCTACTTCGTCTATGGCGACGGCGACAGGAACATCCCGGCACAGGCGCTGGCCTTCATGGCCGAGCGCGCCGGGTCGAGGCGCACGGTCGTCGTCGAAGGCGCCTCGCATGTGGTGATGATCTCGCAGCCGCGAACCGTCGCGGAGCTGATCGTCGAAGCGGCCCGGTAAGCGGTTCGGTAAGCTCCGCGCCGGCCGGACAAGGCAAGGCCCCGACGCCGCAGCGTCGGGGCCTGTCTGTTTACCGGCACGCGCGGGGCCGCGTCACCGCAGCAGATAGGCGCGCGAGCCGCCCGACCCGGTTGTGGCTGCGCCGCGCGAGATCGCCACCGTGCCGTCGAGGCTCAGCTTGTTGAGGACCAGCGTCATCCCGTCCGAGGCGATTCGGCCATTCCCGTTGAGATGCAGGTTGCGGCTCGGAAGATGCACGCCGCCCCGGATCGTCATCGCGCCGTCGAGAGTGTAGCGGCCCCAGGCATCGACCGGCAGATTCGGCGCTTCGTACAGCGCGAGGTTCTTGTAGGGGCCCACGGTCGGCGCCGTGAGGTCGAGCTGGGAGTTTCCCTGGACCGTCAGGAAGGCCGAGTTGGCGTCGGCGAGATGGATGGTGACGTCCGCCCCCGAAACCTTCTGGTCGTTGAAGACCAACCGGCTTCCCTCCGACAGGACATAGAGCCCCGCGCCCAACTGCACGTCCCGCACCGCCCCGTTGAAGGTAAAGCCGGCGCCCTTGAACAGATAGGTGCCCGCCCCGAACTCCACCCGCTGCGCGTTGAACGCGACCCCGCTCTTGAACACATAGTCGCCGGGCTCGAACCTGACGCTCTGCACATGGCTGTTGATGTTCGGCCAGCGGCAATAGGTTCCCGGCTTGAACACCATGCGGCTCAGCTTTTCATCGGGCAGGGCCGCATCGGGCATGCAGGCGTTTTCGCGAACGATGGTCGCGGAAATGACCGGCAGCTTTCCTTTGTAGGGATCCTCGCTGGGGTTGCAGCCCTCCTCGAAACCCGGCGGCCAGGGGCGGGCATTGCCGCCGAACCGGCCGGCGAGGCACAGGCGCTGAACGTCGATGCTCCGGGAATCGATCCAGGTGGCGGGAAGCGCCTTCGAATGCACGTGCATCTCGCAGTCGGGCATGTCGATCCTGCCGCCGCCATTGGCCTTGAAGGCATCGTGGCCATGCCGGTCGACAAGGAAGATGCAGGCCTGCGCGGTCTTCACGGCCACGCCCGACTCCACCGACACCGGGATCATATCGATCCCCACCACCGTCATGAACTTCGAGGGAAGCAGCGCCCTGGCCACGCCCGAGAACTCTCCGGTCCCTTCCGAGAACTCGAAGGAGATCTCGATCCCGCGGCCACCGACGAGATTGGCGGAGAAGAACTCCGTCGCCGCTCTCGACCTGTCGCTTTCCTGGGTCGCCGCCGCCAGCACCGCGGCATCAAGCGCCTGCTGCATCTCCCGCCGAAGCCTGAGGGCGGAGGCATAGTCGATACCGACACCGGCACAGGTGATCAGGACAACGCTGCACAGGGCAAACAGGATCGCGACGCTGCCCTCGGTTGCCCTCCCGAATTTCGACAGGCGGGCAAGCACTGTCCCGGCCGCCGACCAGGCCACCGACCAGGCCGCCGACCGGACCCCTTCCTTTTTCTTTTCGTTGACAATCACTCGCGATCTCCTGCGAAATAAACGCAAGATCGAGGGAGAGCTACAGAAAATAATGAAATCTTAAGCGCCTGGATGACCCTGGGGGATCTTGCGCCAATCGGATAGAGGAGGCGTCAAACGGACAGTCTTTGCGACTTTGGCGCGAAGCATGTGCAAGGTTCAACGCGAGCTCCTCCTCGGCCATGAGGACGGATCATATGCGTAAGGCCGGCGAATTGTCGGGGCGACGGGAGGTACGGCGCATGCCGGGGCGCGGATTTACAGGCCCTGGGCTTTTTTCACCGTGACCGATGGGTGCACGCCATAGGTCCCCCGGTATTGCTGCGCGAAGCGCCCGAGGTGCGAAAAGCCCCATTTGAGGGCCACCTCCTTGATGGGCAGCACGTTCTGGGGAAGCGACAGCTCGACGTGAACGGCCTCCAGGCGGAGGCGGCGCAGATGCAGGATGGGCGTCGTTCCGCAATACTGCTGGAAGCCCGCCTGCAGGGAACGGGCGCTGACGCCCGCGGCTTCGGCGATGTCGCCGACCGTCAGCGGCAGATGCATGTTCGCATGCATGAAATCGACGGCCAGCTTGACGTGCCGCGGCAGCACATCGAGCCGGCTGCCGCGCGCCCGGTGGCTGAACCGGTGGGGAAGGGTTTCGAAGACGAGACGCAGCAGGGCCTCGATCAGCAGGACCAGCGACTTCGGCGACCTTTCCAGCACCCTGTCGCCATGCATTCCCGAGACGATGGTCTGGACAAGCAGCTTGAAGGTCGCGCCGGCGCTGGTTGCAAGATCGAAAAGCGGGGGAAGGGCGAGCCGGCTGAGCACCGCGCCTTCATACAGGGAGGACAGGGTCCGGCTGACCACCCCTTCCTGGACGATGAGCGATGTGGTGACGAGCTGGGGATAGGCCCTGGCCGTCAGGCCCTGCAGCCGCGAGTTGGCGACCAGGATGGCCTGATCTGGGACCGCCGTGATCTTCTCGCCCTCGATAAACGCGTTGGACCGCCCCCCGGAAACCGGAAGGATGATGGTGAGGCCCCCGTCGTTCGCGTCGAGATCGGCGCGCCAGTCGCCGCTATAGGACTTGTTCAGCAGAACGAGGTCCGGGCTGGCGACCACGTTTGTCCACCACTGGAACTTGGTGTCTCGCCCGTATTCGGGCCGCGCCTTGAAGGGAGAAACTTTTCCCCGGAACGAGTCCAGCATGGTTTCGAAGCCGATGCCCGACAGCGGGGGCGCAGCGAAAAAGGGCAGAGTATTCGGCATGTCGCTCCTGGAACATCGATGCGGCCCAAAGCCTGGCCGTCGCTGGCCGGCCGCGCGCTCCGCAGGGTCAGCCGATCGGTCAGGAAGTCATGATGGGCCGATTGCCGGCGGGATCGTCACCGATTTGGCCCCCGGGCACCAGCACCATCTACGGAACAATGGGCGGTATCCTCATCAGTCTGCAACTAGCCGAAAGGTTTAGGCCGTGGACTCATCTTTGTGCCGGAGCCGGCATCCGGCGGCCCGCCGAAGCGGGCCGCCGGTTGTTGAGGGGCCGTCAGGCGGCGCGGATGGTGCCGAGGAACTCGGCCATCGCGGCCTGCACCCGGTTGGAGCGCGCATGCAGGTCGCGGATGGATTCCCGCATCTCGTTGCTGAGCGTGCCGGTATGGGTGGCCTGGTCGGTGACGTCGACGATCGAACTGCTGACGCTGCGCGTGCCGCTGGCCGCCTCGGCGACATTGCGGGCGATCTCGTTGGTCGCCGCGTTCTGCTCCTCCGTCGCCGCCGCCATCGCCGAGGTGCGCTGGTGGATGGCGCGCACCATCTCGGCGACCGAGTTGGTCGCGACGATGGAATCGTCGGCCGCCAAGCGCATCTCGGAGATCTGGGTGTCGATCTCTTCGGTCGCCCGGGCGGTCTGCTCGGCCAGCGCCTTCACCTCGGAGGCGACGACGGCAAAGCCCCGTCCCGCTTCGCCCGCCCGTGCCGCCTCGATGGTGGCGTTGAGCGCCAGCAGGTTGGTCTGCTCGGCAATGTCGGTGATCAGCTTGGTGACGTCGCCGATCCGGGCCACCACCTGCTGCAGCTTGCCGACCGCCTGGTTCGAGCGCTCGACCTCGCTGGAGGCTTCCGTCACCACCTTCGAGGAGGCGTGCACCTGCTCGTTGATCTCGGCGATCGAGGCGGACAGCTCCTCGGTGGCGCTGGCGACCGTGTTGACGTTCTCCGTCGCCTGGTGCGAGGCGGAGGCGACCGACAGCGCCTGGCGGGTGGTGCCTTCGGCGATCTCGGCCAGCGCGCCGGCGGTGCCGTTCAGCGTCTCCAGCCCGCTGGTCATCTCGCGGGTGATGGTCATCACCGTTTCCTCGAAGCTGGCCGCCACGCGCTCCATCTCGATGCGCCGCCGCTCGGCCGCGTCGAGCCGGGCGTGCTCGGTCTCCGCCTCCAGCTCGCGGGTGCGGATCAGGTTGGCGCGGAAGACGCCGAGCGCCTGGCCCATGCGGCCGATCTCGTCGGACCGGTTGCCGAGATCGATCTCCTCCTCCGTGTTGCCGTCGGCGAGCTTGCGCACCACGTCGGAGAGACGGGCAAGCGGCCGCGAGACCATGGCGAAGTTGAGATAGCCGAGGATGGCGGCGAAGAGGGTGATCAGCAGCCCGCTGCCGAGCGCCACCATCTGCGCCGAGGCAAGTTGCGACCGCTGCTCGGCGAGGAGGGCGGTCTCGCGGCCCTGCAAGGTCGCCTGAAGCTGGCTGACCCCGTCGAACGTGGCGGCGAGCAGGCCGGCGCCGGTCGGCGTCAGCTCCATGGCGCGGGCGAGATCGACCGTCTCCGGCACGCGCATCAGGCGGATCTGCTCGCTGGCGAAGTCTGTGCGCCAACTGCTCCAGGCCGAACGGATCACGTCAGCTTCGCCGGCAAGCGTGCCGTCGAACGAAGCAAGCTGCCGCTTCAGGTCGTCGAACTGGCCGGAAATCCGGGCCGTCTGCTCCTCGACCTGGCCGACCCAGTCACGGTTGCCGGTGAGCAGGAAATTCTTCACCCACAAGGCCTGTTCGAGAACGGCCTGCTTGAGGTCGTCGGCGTCGCGCGAGATCTCGGTGACGTGCTCGGCAAGTTCGACCGCATCGGAGGCGGCGATGGTCTTGGACCAGGTGATCGCGCCGCCCGTCGCGCCGATCAGCGCCAGGCAACCGAAGGCGATCGCGCCCTTGGTGGAAACGGAAAGTCTGGAAAACATGGTGCCCACCCTCGAATTAGCTGGCCGGAGCCGCGCGGCGCGCGAGCTCGGTAAGGTTGACCTCGACGGTGGCCGCGCCGATCGGCGTGGCATTGGTCTCGTCGGAAAGTGTCAGGTTGAGCTGGACGTGCCAGATCCGCAGGTCCTCGTCCCATTCCGGCTCGTCGATGAAGACGGCGCCGACGCCGAAGGGGAAGGTCTTCTGGAACTTGGCCTCGTCACCCTGCCAGTAGTCGCTGGTGATCGAGCTCTGGCCGACATTCAGGCCATTGGCGTCCATCACGAAGATTTCGGTGTAGAGCCCCAGCGTCTGCGCCTGGATGCGCAGCAGGTAGTTGGACAGCGGTGCCGACAGGGTGGCGGAAATCAGCGGCTTGTCGTCGCTCTTGCGCTCGGCAATCCATTGCGCGTCGAGCGCGTCGATCGTCGCCTGGTCGATATTGCCGCGCAGTTCGTTCTGCGCCTTGATCGACAGCGGCACGATCGGGTTGGCGAGCCATTCCCGGGTCTGGGCGATGAACGCCTCGTCGATCAGCGCCTTGACGTCGGGCACCGGTGGCGCGGCTGCCGCCTGTCCGGCGAAGACAAGGGACGACAACAAGAAGATACCGGCAAGGCGTCGCATTTCGGGCTCCTGTCCAAAATTGGATCGCGTAAGGGTTTCGCTGCGTCGGTTAATGAGGGATTTATGGCAGATTGCTTATTTTTTGTTCAGAAAGTTCAATGAGTTGGCAGGGGGCTGGCGAAGGGCTGCGCGCGTCCTGGCGCGGCCGATGCGATCAGATCTGACAAACCGGGAGGCCTCGGCATATTTTCCAAGGTGTTTCGACGCCTCCTCGCGGGTGGCTGCGGTCGGGCGCGGGAGGGCCCCGCGCGATGCCTTTCTTGAACTCCTCCATTGTCCTCGCCATATATGACGAGAACGGAACCAGCGTGTTCCGGCCGGATGCCGTCAGGGTCCGGCAATTGGGACGCTTCGGTCGCGCCGGGTCCGCCGGCGGATCGATCGTCTGGAAATGGGCCGCTTTGAAAAGGGCTTGAAGCACATGACGCGCATGTCTGCGTTTTCCTCGCCATTGCTTCTGGGGTTCGAGGATCTGGAACGGATGCTCGACCGGGTCAGCAAGGGTTCGAACGACGGCTATCCGCCGTACAATATCGAGCGCCTGCCCAAGACCGAGACGCGCGGCGAAATCATCCGCATCACCCTGGCGGTCGCCGGCTTCACCCGCGACCAGCTCGACGTCAGCGTCGAGGAGAGCCAGCTCGTGATCCGCGGACGCCAGGAAGACGACAAGACGCGTCAGTTCCTGCATCGCGGCATTGCCGCGCGGCAGTTTCAAAGAGCTTTCGTTCTGGCGGAGGGGATCGAGATCCTCGGCGCGGAACTGAAGGACGGCCTGCTTTCCATCGATCTGATCCGCCCCGAACCCGAGCGGATCGTGCGCCGTATCGAGATCGACGCGCGGGACTGACCCCGGCCTCGACCCCGGCGGCACACGGACCGAAGCGGCGGCGCGGCGCAGGCCGGCCGCCGAGAAGGAGCGATGCCATGACACATGACCACCAGACGTTCACCATGAAGCCCGGAGAATTCCAGGCGCTCGGCACCGGGCAGATCGCCTATGTCAAGCCGATGACCTCGGACGACCTCAGCACCCTGTTTCCGCAGGCCCCGCGCATGCGTCCCGGCCTGAACCTGTGGGTGCTGCTCAACGCCGACGGCACGCCGATCATGCTGTCGGACAGCCGCGAGATGGCGCTGGCCAATGCGGCCGAACATCAGCTCCACACGGTGGCGCTGCACTGAGCCTGCAAACGGCCCTCAGGTGAGAGACGGGACGGGCGCCTCGCGCCGGACAACCCCGACACGCAAAAGCCCCGGTTCTTTTCGGAACCGGGGCTTTTGGTGTGAGGTCTTTGATGCTGGGGCAGGGCGCCTCGCCCGCTCCCGCCGGTCAGGCGGCGTTGGAGGCGACCGGCTGCGTCAGGATCGAATAGAGCGCGTCGGGATCGCTGGTGGCGCGCAGCTTGGCGACCGTGCCGGGATCGCGCATGCGGCGGGCGATGCGGGCCAGCGCCTTGAGATGGTCGGCTCCCGCCCCTTCGGGCGCGAGCAGGACGAAGACGAGATCGACCGGCTGGTCGTCCAGCGCATCGAAATCGATCGGGCGCTCCAGGCGGGCGAACAGGCCGACCAGCTTATCCAGGCGGACGAGCTTGCCGTGGGGAATGGCGATGCCGTTGCCCACCCCGGTCGAGCCGAGGCGTTCGCGCTGCAACAGCGTGTCGAACACGTCCCGCTCGGGCAGGCCGGTGACGGCGGCCGCCTTGGCGGCCAGTTCCTGAAGCGCTTGCTTCTTGCTGTTCGCTTTCAGGCTCGGAACGATCGCTTTCGATGTGATGAGATCGTTGAGATCCATAAGGCGACTCGTGGTTCGAGAAACGGGAGGCAACCGGCGTAACGCCGCATCCCGCTGGGGGACGCGGCGTGCCGGACAGGCTGCCTGTCTATCTGGCTGCGTTTTCCGGGTCGATCCAGCCGTAATTGCCGTCGGCCCGGCGGTAGACGACGTTGACCGCGCCGCTGCCGGCATTGCGGAACACCACGACGGGCGCTTCCGCGAGATCGAGCTGCATCACCGCCATGCCGACGGTCATGGTCTTCACCTTGGCGGCGGTCTCCGCGACCACCAGCGGGGTGAAGTCGGCGGGAACCTCCTCTTCCTCCTCCACGGACGCAAGGACATAGGAGGTCGCCTCGAACACCTCGCGCCCATGGGCGGCGCCATTGGCGTGGTGGTCCTTCAGCTTGCGCTTGTAGCGGCGCAGGCGCTTCTCGATCCGCTCGGCCGCGGCATCGAAGCTCTGGCGCGGGTCCTGGCTGTCGCCCGACACCTGCAGGTCAATGCCGGTGTCGAGGTGAAGCAGGCATTCGGAGCGGAAACCGGACCCTTCGCGCCCGACCGTGACATGGCCGGTATAGCCGCCGTCGAAATATTTCGAGATGGCTTCGGCGACGCGGTCTTCGATATGCGTCCGCAAAGCCTCGCCGACATCGACGTTCTTTCCCGATATCCGCAGTGTCATGAGAACCTCTTCTTGTTCTGGTCGTACCGACCCCATCGATGAGTATGGCGTGAGTCTCGCCAGTTTCATCAGGGGCAAACCCACTGTGACAAACCGCGGGCCGGATTGATATCCGCAACCCGACCTATTGCATCCCGGTTCGCGGTCGTGCCCACAGGTCGAAACCCGTCGGCCGGCTGTCGCGCCGGGGTCGCATGCAACACGCCGTCCTTCCGCGCGATACGACCATGCGCGCCGTTTCCGGCACGCATGAGCGCGGGTCTATAAGCGTGCGGCTGCATGAAGTCAAATGGAGTCCGGGCTGCGGCAGCGCGGCTATGGCCGGCCTGGAGGCCGGAGTCGCGGCCAACTGCCTGAAGAAACAAGGGCTTCATTGTCACCCTTCCTTTCCCTGCTGCCCCCGGCTTTCCCTGCCGCCCCCGGCCCGACGCCGCGTCCGCGGCGCCCGTGCGGGTTTCAGCCCCGGCCCGCCTTCTTCTCCCGCCGTCTTTGGACGGAAGAGGCAATGCGCAGGGACTCCCGGTATTTTGCAACCGTTCTGCGGGCAATGTCGATCCCCTCGTCCTTCAACATTTTGACGATCGTGTCGTCGGAGAGAATGTCGTCGGGGCTTTCCGCGTCGATCAGCACCTTGATGCGGTGGCGCACCGCCTCGGCGGAATGGGCATCGCCCCCGCCGGACGAGGCGATGGCGGCGGTGAAGAAGTATTTCAGCTCGAAGATGCCGCGCGGCGTCGCCATGTACTTGTTCGAGGTGACGCGGCTGACGGTCGACTCGTGCATGGAGATGGCCTCGGCGATGGTCCTCAGGTTGAGCGGCCGCAGATGCTGCACGCCATGCACCAGGAACGCATCCTGCTGGCGGACGATCTCGCTCGCCACCTTGAGGATCGTCCGCGCCCGCTGGTCGAGGCTCTTGGCCAGCCAGTTGGCGGTCTGCAGGCATTCGCTGAGGAAGCTCTTCTCCGCCTCGTCGCGGGCCTGTCTGCTGATATGGGCATAGTAGGTCTGGTTGACCAGCACCTTGGGCAGCGTGTCGGTGTTGAGCTCCACCGACCAGCCGCCGTCACGCGCCGCGCGCACGACCACGTCCGGCACCACCGGCTGGATCAGCGTCTCGCCGAAGGAACTGCCGGGCTTGGGATCGAGCGCCTTCAGCTCGGCGATCATCTCCTTCAGGTCCTCGTCGTCGACGCCGCAGACCTGGCGCAGCGCCGCATGGTCGTGGCGCGCCAACAGGTCGATATTGTCGATCAGCTTTTCCATCGCCGGGTCGAAGCGGTTCTTCTCGATGAGCTGCAGCTTCAGGCATTCGGCGAGCGAACGGGCGAAGACGCCGGTCGGTTCCAGCGTCTGCAGCACGGCGAGAATGCCGTCGAGCCGCGCCCGCGACAGGCCCATCCGCTCCGCCGTGTCGTCGAGATCAAGGCGCAGGTAGCCGGCATCGTCCAGATTGTCGATCAGCACCTGGGCGACGAGACGCTCCACCGGATCGGCGATCGCCAGCACCATCTGGTCGCCGAGATGCTGTTGCAGCGACACGTCGGAGGCGACGAAGGCCTCCAGATTGTAGTCCTCCGAGGTGCCGCCCGCGCCGGTGCGCGTCGTCAGGCCGGTCTGCCAGGGGTCGCGCTGCTGCGCCTCGCCCGCCCCCGCCTCGGTCCGCCCGGTGCCCGGATCGTCGGGATAGATGTTGCCAAGATCGGTGTCGAGGCGCTGGGCGATGTCGCGGGCGCTGTCGGACAGTTCCGAGCTGAGCCAGGCATCGCCCTCCGCCTCTCCGGAAGAGGAGGGCGCCGCGGCCTCGGCCGCCTCGCGCTCGGACGGGCTGTCGGCCTCGCCCGCTCCGCCGTCGCCCTCCGCGCGCTCCAGCAGCGGATTGCGCTCCATCTCCGCCTCGACATAGCTCGTCAGGTCGAGCGACGACATCTGCAGCAGCTTGATCGCCTGCATCAACTGCGGCGTCATGATCAGGGTCTGGCCCTGGCGGATCTCGAGCTTTGGCGACAGCGCCATGCAGGCTCCCGGACATGCGGGGCATTTCGATGCAAGGAAACCCCGGCCGCGGCGGGCCCATACCCGCGCGCTCCGGCGGCGGAACTGCCCCGTCCTCCGCCCGCTCCCCGGACCCGTCCGTCCTGCATGCCGGCGGCGCCGGACATGCGGGCGCGCGTCGCACCTGCCCCCCGGCGCGATTGGTCCGCTTCTTGCTTTGTACCCTATGGGAGTTTTCGCATCAAAGCGTAAACTGCTCGCCGAGATAGAGACGGCGGACATCCGGGTTGGCGACGATCTCGAGCGGCGAGCCCTCGGTCAGCACCTCGCCGGCGGCGATGATATAGGCCCGGTCGATCAGGCCGAGCGTCTCGCGCACATTGTGATCGGTGATCAGCACGCCGATGCCGCGATGGGTGAGGTGGCGCACCAGGTGCTGGATGTCGCCGACGGCGATCGGGTCGATGCCGGCGAAGGGCTCGTCGAGCAGCATGAAGGTCGGCCGGCTGGCCAGCGCGCGGGCGATCTCGACGCGCCGCCGCTCGCCGCCCGACAGGGCGATCGCGGGCGAGGCGCGCAGATGCGTGACGCCGAATTCCTCCAGCAGCGAGTCGAGGTCGTGCTGGCGCTGCTTGCGGTCCGGCTCCACCACTTCCAGCACGGCGCGGATATTGTCCTCCACCGACAACCCGCGAAAGATCGAGGCTTCCTGCGGCAGGTAGCCGATGCCGAGCCTGGCGCGCCGGTACATCGGCAGGCGGGTGATGTCGAAGCCGTCGAGGCGGATGGTGCCGTGGTCGGGCTGGATCAACCCGGTGATCATGTAGAAGCAGGTGGTCTTGCCGGCGCCGTTGGGGCCGAGCAGGCCGACCGCCTCGCCGCGCTGGACCATCAGGCTGACATTGCGGACCACCTGGCGCCGCTTGTAGCTCTTGCCGATACCGTCGACGACGAGCAGCCCGTCCTCGCTGGCCGGGTCGTAGGACGGGGCGGCGGTTCCGGTCCGGTCCTGCGTGCCTTTGCGGAAGATGGAGAGGATGTTCACGGATCGGTCCACAGTTGCGCGGCGCGGAGGGGCGGCGCGGGCCGCCTCGTCGGTCTTGCGTGTTGCTTCATTGCATGAAGGCGGCGCTCGTTCAATCCGGCGCGCCCGCCGTCGTTCCGCGCCGGATCAGTTCTGCGGCGCCGTCTCGCGCAGCGTGTTCGGCTGGATCAGCACCCTGACGCGGCCGGATTTCGGCGCCTCGAGATCGGCCTTGCCGGTCTTCAGGTTGACCGTCAGCTTGTTGCCGACGACCACGTTCGGCCCCTGCGACAGCACCACCTCGCCGCCGGTCATCACCATGATCTGCCGGTTCATGTCGAACGAGGCCTGGTCGCCGGTCGCGGTCTGGTCCTTCGACGAAATATAGACCCGCCCGCTCGCCTCCAGCTTCGAGATGCGCTGGTTGACGCCGCCGGCGGCGGAACCGTCGTAATGCACGACGAGGCGCTGGGTCTTCAGCATCGCATCGCCCTGGGTGACGACGACGTCGCCGGTGAAGATCGCGCTCTGGCTCTTGTCCTGCACCTGCAGTTCGCGCGCCTCGATCTGGATCGGCTCGCGCTCGTTGGAGCCGAAGCCGGCGAAGGCGTCGGAAAAGGTCTGGGCCCCGGCGCTGCCGGTGGCGAGCGCCAAGCTGAGGAGAGCGCCGCCGGTCGCGAGCGCCAGGCCGAGAAGGGCGCCGCCGGCGGCGGCGGCAAGACGGGCGGAAAGGGCGGGCAGGGCGTGCCGCGATGCGATCATGGAGCTTTCTCCGCGTTCGGCGGCATCACCGTCATGGAGATGCCGTCGGTGAAGGTCAGTGTACCCGCGTCCTGGTCGAAGCGCATCCGCCCGGCGGTCAGCGAGCCGAAGGAGGAGGTGAACAGCGTCTTTTCCTCGCTGCGCAACTGCCCGCTCTTCAGGTTGGCGTCGAGCGAGCCGAAGCGCGCCGTCTCGCCGCCATTGGCGGTGACGTCGACGCCGTCGTCGAGCCTCAGCGTTTCGGCCGAACTGTTATAGGTGCCGCGTGCGGCGACAATACGAACACTCTGCTCGGCCGAAAGCCGCAGGTCTGCGGTGATGTGTTCCAGGTCGATGATGCGGGGATCGCTGATCCGCTGGATCGCCCGCCGCGCCGAGACCTTGTAGGAGCGCTCGCCGTCATGGCCGGACAGTTCCGGACTGTCCATGACGAGACCGTCGGCGGTGATGGTGATCAGGCCGAGGCCGAGGCCGGAAAGGATGCTGCTGACCGCGATCATCGCGACGACGACGAGCATCATCACGATGCCGGCGCCCGGCACCAGGAAGCGCAGCCGGCGGACGCGGCGGCTGTGACGGCGGGCCGCCTCGCGGGCAGCCGCGCGGCGGGCGGCCTCGCGCACCGGATCATACGCGCCCGCCTCCTCGGGCCCGCCGAAATCCTGCCCGTCGAAGGCAGGCTGCAATCTGTAGGCCTCCTGGTCCAAGCCCGTGTCCGTCCGTCTGGTCCTGTCGCGGCGATGGCGATGCGGCACCGGTCCGCACCCATGCGGGCCGCGCGCATTCCTCGTCCTGCCCCTATATAGGGGCCCGGGCGGGTCCTGTCTGCCTCCGCCGGAAAGAGGCGCCGGTCTCAGCTATGGGCGAAGATGTCGGTGTCGTCCCAGCCGGCGAGATCGAGCGCCGCCCGCGCCGGCAGGAAGCCGAAACAGGCCTCGGCGATCTGGGTGCGCCCCTCGCGCTCCAGCCGCTCGGCGAGCTTGTCCTTCAGCGCATGCAGGTAGAGCACGTCGGAGGCGGCATAGGCGAGCTGCGCCTCGGTGAGGCTTTCGGCTGCCCAGTCCGAGCTCTGCTGCTGCTTGGAGATCTCGACGCCGACCAGTTCGCGGGCAAGGTCCTTGAGCCCGTGCCGGTCGGTATAGGTGCGCACCAGCCGCGAGGCGATCTTGGTGCACCACACCGGCGCGCAGTCGATGCCGAGCCCGTGCGACAGCACGGCGACGTCGAAACGGGCGAAGTGGAAGATCTTGGTCTTGGCCGGATCGCCGAGCAGCTTCGCAAGGTTCGGCGCGCTGGTCTGGCCTGCCGCGATCTGCACCACATCCGCGCTGCCGTCTCCGGCCGAGAGCTGCACCACGCAGAGCCGGTCGCGATGCGGCTTGAGGCCGAGCGTCTCGGTGTCGATGGCCACCGCGCTTGCCGTCTGGTAGGCGGCCATCTCGGGCGCGGAGAGATCGGGCAGGTCGCCGCGATGCAGGCGAATGGTCATGAAAGCGTGCCTCCGGGCGGGATGCGTGTCGGTGCCTTGTCGAAAGTGACGCTCTTGATATCGGCGTTTTCCGGCCGCGTCCATCGTCTGCGGGAGGTGGGGACGGGAGGCGGGAGGTGTCTGCGGGAGGTGGGGACGGGAGGCGGGAGGTGTCTGCGGGAGGCGCGCGCGGGCGCCGCGCCTCCCGTGGTCGGATCGCTGCGCGGGACCTGCGGTCAGTCGCGCTCCCCCATCACCTTCCAGACCAGGCCGCCGACGACGGCACCGATGACCGGGGCCACCCAGAACAGCCAGAGCTGCCCGAGCGCCCAGCCGCCGGCGAACAGCGCCTGGCTGGTGGAGCGGGCCGGGTTGACCGAGGTGTTGGTGACCGGGATGGAGATCAGATGGATGAGGGTCAGCGCCAGGCCGATGGCGATGGGGGCAAAGCCCGCCGGCACCCGGCCATGGGTCGAGCCAAGGATGACGATCAGGAAGCCCGCCGTCAGCACGATCTCGATCAGCAGGGCCGAGATCATGGAATAGCCGCCGGGCGAATGCGCGCCGTAGCCGTTGGCGGCGAAGCCGCCGAGATCCGCTCCCGCCTTGCCGGAGGCGATGACATAGAGGATCGCCGCCGCCGCCACCGCGCCGGCAAGCTGGGCGAGGATATAGGGAAGGAGGCTCGTTGCCGGGAACCGTCCCGCCACCGCCAGCCCGACCGAGACGGCGGGATTGAAATGGCCGCCGGAGATGCCTCCGACCGCATAGGCCATGGTCAGGACGGTCAGGCCGAAGGCCAGCGATACGCCGACGAAGCCGATTCCGAGTTCGGGAAAGCCGGCGGCGAGAACGGCGCTGCCGCATCCGCCGAAGATAAGCCAGAACGTTCCGATGGTTTCGGCCAAGAGTTTCTTTTGCATTGCGTTTTTACCCCCCATAGGCGGTTAATCAATCATGCAAGGGGACACTGGGCAGGCGGCAAGTCAACTGGAAATTGTGCGTGCGGGTGCCCGCAGCGAATGCGGCAGGCGCCAGCCGGTGCCGTGGCCACCCCCCGTCGGGGCCGGCGACCCAAAACGAAAAAAGGCCCGGCGAACCGGGCCTTTTTCGTGTGTCTCGGACCTATTGGCATGTCCGGGACGAATTTGGTGCCCAGGAGAGGACTCGAACCTCCACGCCCTTTCGAGCGCTAGCACCTGAAGCTAGTGCGTCTACCAATTCCGCCACCTGGGCTGTGAGGCGCGCTTGTAAGGAACGGTCGCAGGCTTGTCAACGGGGGTTTTGCGATGTGTCCACGTATGTGCAAAACCGGCCTTCACAGACGCGGATGCAAGGGCTATTGAGACCGGCAGGCGCCTTTGCCGGGGCCGCCCTCCGCCGGCCGCACGAATCGGCGCATCGGCGGACGGGGTCCGGCCAGGATGCCGACCGACTTGCGGGGCCCGGCCCCGCCGGCGCGAAGACGATCATAGGCGCAGAGGCCATCGCCGGCGCACCGTCACAGGCAGGGACGGCGCCGGGTAGGAAGCCAGGTAGGAAGCCAGGTAGGAAGATGGTCACGAAGGGAGCGACAGTCATGTCCGCGGCATCTGGTTCGAAGGCCCTGAACGGCAAGCTCGTCACCGTATTCGGCGGCTCGGGTTTCATCGGGCGTCACGTGGTCCGGGCGCTGGCCCGGCGCGGCTACCGGGTGCGGGTGGCGGTGCGCCGTCCCGATCTGGCCGAGCATGTGCAGCCGCTCGGCGCCGTCGGCCAGATCATGCCGGTGCAGGCCAACCTGCGCCATCGCTGGTCGGTCGACCGGGCGGTGCAGGGTTCGGATGCGGTGGTCAACCTGGTCGGCATCCTCTATGAGGCCGGCGCCCAGACTTTCGATGCGGTGCAGTCCTTCGGCCCGCGCGCGGTTGCCGAGGCGGCGCGCGCCGCCGGCATCGGCCGGGTGGTGCATCTGTCGGCGATCGGCGCCGATCCCAATTCTCCTGCCGCCTATGGCCGCTCCAAGGCGGCCGGCGAGCAGGCGGTGCTGGAGACGGTGCCGCAGGCGGTGATCCTGCGCCCCTCCATCGTCTTCGGACCCGAGGACGATTTCTTCAACCGGTTCGCGGCGATGGCGCGCCTGTCGCCGGCGCTGCCGCTGATCGGCGGCGGCGTGACGAAGTTCCAGCCGGTGTTTGTCGGCGATGTTGCCGAGATGGTCGCCCGCGCGGTCGACGGCGAACTTGCCGCCGGCACCGTCTATGAGCTTGGCGGGCCGGAGGTGCTCTCCTTCCGCCAGTGCCTGGAGACGATGCTGAAGGTGATTCGCCGCAACCGCCTGCTGCTGCCGCTGCCTTTCCGCCTCGCCCGCCTCCAGGCGCGGGTCCTGCAGATGCTGCCCAAGCCCCTGCTGACGGTCGACCAGGTCGAGATGCTGAAGGTCGACAACGTGGTCTCGGGAGAGGCCGAGGCCGAGGAGCGGACGCTCAAGGGGGTCGGCATCGAACCGCGCACTCTCGCGGCGATCCTGCCGACCTATCTGGATCGGTTCCGCCAGCACGGCCAATATGCCGCCAACCGGATGACCCCCGGCCCGGAGGTCTGAGACCCCGAGGTCTGAGACACCGAGGTCTGGCGCTCCCGAGGTCTGGCGCTCCCGAGGTCTGGCGCTCCCGAGGTCTGGCGCTCCCGTCCGCCCGCTCCCGTCAGCGCCGAGGCTCGCGAAAGCCCGTCTCGGGTCGGGAGATGCGCATACGGCCCATGTCGTCGAGCGGCTCGTAGCCGTAATAGCCGCGCGACAGGCCGATGTCGCGCAAACTCGCCTCGTCCAGCCGCTCCAGCGCCGCCCGTGTGCGCCGGGCCGAGCGCCAGAGCATCCAGCGGGCGATGAGCGCCTGTACGGCCCGCCCCAGCAGGAGCGCCGGCAGGAAGCGCGGGGGCGTCGGAAAATCATACGGATCGGCCGTCGCAGGGCTGTTCGGGGGCGTTCCCGTCCCGGCGGTTCGGGGCTTCACCGCGGCAGTCCTGATCGCTCCGGTCCGGTTCACGCGCATGTCGGTCATGGCTGTCTCTCCTGTTGCCTGGCCGCGTTCCCGTGAGGCCCGTTAAGGGCGCTGCATTGTGGAAAGCGGCGATGCAAAGCAGGATGGCAGGGCATACCTGACACCAGCGCGTCAGGTATGTTCGGGCAGTGTCGCGGCAGGTGATTTTTTCCGGAGATAAGAGCGATGAACGCCATCGAACGGGCGCTCGGCATCCTGCTGCTGCTGACCGGCGGCCAGCGCAGCGCGGTCGAACTGGCGGAGCGATTCGGCGTCTCCGTGCGCACCATCTACCGCGATGTCGACCGGCTGCTGGCGCTGGGCATTCCGGTGGAGGCGGAGCGCGGGGCGGAAGGCGGCTACCGGCTGGCGCGCGACTACCTGCAGCCGCCGGTGGCCTTGACCCGCAGCGAGACGGCGGCGCTTCTGGTGGCGCTGGCGCTAGTGCGCGGCCTTCGCGCAACGCCGCTGCTGTCGGAGCTGGATGCGGCCGAGGCCAAGCTGCTGGCCTCGCTGCCGCGCGCCGCGCGCGAGCTCTTCGCGCAAGGCGAGCGCATCGTCGGCATCGAGTGCCCGCCCGTCGACATCTTCCATCCCGAGCCGGACGGCACCGGCGAGGGCGACACCCAGCTTGCCGTCGACCGCTTCATGCAAGGGTTGCTGGCGGCAAAGCGCGTGCGCCTCACCCACGAAAACCCCTATCGCGGCCGCAGCGCAGATTATGACATGGAGCCGCACGGCATCCTGTTCGACCGCGACCGCTGGTATCTGTTCGGCCACGATGTCGATCTGGGCTCGGAGCGGCTGATCCGCGCCGACCGGGTGCGGCAGATCGAGGTCGGCGGCTTCGGCTTTCGCCCGCGCGCCTCCCTGTCGGTGCAGAGCCAGATCGGCCGCGCCTGGCTGTCGCGCGCCATGCGCCGCTGGGAGGGCGAGGGGCGGGTCAGCCGGCTGCTCGTCACGCCCGAGCAGGCAGAGCGGCTGCAGCGCGACTGGTATTATCGCCACGCGATTTTCGGCGCGCCAAGCGGGGAGGGCGCCGCCGACACGCGGCTGGAGGTGTGCGTTCCCAGCACCGAGGCCGAGGTGATCCTGCCGCTGGTGCGCTGGCTGGGTCCGGGGGCGCGATTGCTGTCCCCGGACGGGTTGCGCCGCCAGCTTGCACGCGAGCTGGCAGAGATGGCGGCGGAGGCCTCAGCCGACGAGATATAGGCCGGCGAAACCGGCAAGGCCGACGCCGATGCGCCACCAGGCGAAGGGCGCGAAGCCGTGCCGGCTGACGAAATTGAGCAGCCCGCGCACCACGAAGACGGCGGTGACGAAGGCGGCGACGAAGCCGACGGCGATGACGGTGACGTCGTCCACCGACAGGATGTCGCGGTTCTTGTAGAGGTCGTAGGCGAAGGCGCCGGCCATGGTCGGCATCGCCAGGAAGAACGAGAACTCCGCCGCGGAGCGCTTGTCGGTGCCCAGCAGCAGGGCGCCGGCGATGGTGGCGCCGGAGCGCGAGACGCCGGGCACCATCGCCAGCGTCTGGAAGAAGCCGATCGCCAGGCACAGCCACAGCGGATAGTCCATCACGTCGTCGTATCGCGGCACCCGCTTCATCCGGTCGACGGCGAGCAGCGCGATGCCGCCCAGGATCAGCGTGGTGCAGATCAGCGCCGGCGATTCGAACAGCACCGCCTTGATGAAGCCATGGGCGAGCACGCCGATCACCGCCGCCGGCAGGAAGGCGAGCAGGATGCCGGCGACGAAGTGCCGGGCCACCGCCTCGTGTGGCAGGGCGACGGCGATGGTCCACAGGCGGTGGAAATAGACGGAGAGGATGGCGAGGATGGCGCCGAGCTGGATCAGCACCTCGAAGGACTTGCCGGTGCTCTCGAATCCGATGAAATGTCCCAGCAGCAGGATATGTCCCGTTGAGGAGACGGGAATGAACTCGGTCAGGCCTTCGACGAGGCCAAGGATCAGCGCTCCGACGAGCGTCTCCGTTTGCATGGGCTGAACTCTCCGGCTTCCTGGGGAATTGCTTCGTTGTGTGACGACGTGCTGCGGCGTATACGGGCGCCTCATGGTGCCGCCCGCTCTGCACCGTTTGATTAACCGTAACCGGTTACGATCCTCTTATGCTGACGCTCTATCGCCATCCGTTCTCGCCGCAGTCGCGTTTCGTGCAGCTTGTGCTCGCCGAATACGGCGCAAAGGTGGAGTTTGTCACCGAGCGCCCCTGGGAGCGCCGCCGCGAGTTCCTGATGCTCAATCCGGCCGGCGCCCTGCCGGTGCTGCGGGAGAATGACGGCCCGCCCGTGTGCGGCGCCTTCGCCATCATGGAATATCTCGACGAGACGCGCGGCTATGCGGTCGGCGACCGGCGGCTGATGCCGGACCATCCGGACGCACGGGCCGAGACGCGGCGGCTCGTCGACTGGGCGGTGAACAAGCTCGACAACGAGGTCATCGGCCCCTTCGTGCGCGAGCGCATCTACAAGCAGGACATGCCCTCCTCGCAGGGCGGCGGATCGCCGGATTCGGCCATCCTGCGCGCCGCGCGCGCCAATATCGGCCACCATCTGCGCTATTTCGGCTATCTTGCCGCCTCGCGCAACTGGCTGGCGGGCGAGCGGCTGACCTTCGCCGATTTCGCCGTCGCGGCGGAGCTGTCCTGCGCCGATTATCTGGGTGAGGTGCCATGGGCGGAGGAGGAAAACGTCAAGGCCTGGTACGCGCGGATGAAGTCGCGCCCGAGCTTCCGTCCGCTGCTGGCGGAGAAGATGCTGGGCATGCCGCCGGCGCCGGTCTACGCCGACCTGGACTTCTGAGCCCGCAGCAGGCGGCCCGGCTGAAGGCCGCGCTCGCTGACAAGGCGCGGGCGCTCGGCTTCGACGACATGCGCATCGCCGACGCAGCCGCACCGCCCGACATTTCCGAAAATCTCTCACGGTTCCTCGCCGCCGGCCATCACGGCTCGATGGCGTGGATGGCCGAGACGGCGGAGCGGCGCGCCGCGCCGCAGGCGCTGTGGCCGGAGGCGCGGCGGGTGATCAGCCTGGCGCTCTCCTACGCGCCCGACGACGACCCGCTGGCGACGCTTTCCGCGCGCGAACGGGCGACCATTTCCGTCTATGCCCGCAACCGCGACTATCATGACCTCATCAAGGGCCGACTCAAGGAGCTGGCGCAGCACCTTCTGGCCCAGGCCCGACGCATGGGGCTGGACGAGGGCGAGGTGAAGGTCTTCGTCGACACCGCCCCGGTGATGGAAAAGCCGCTGGCCCAGCAGGCGGGCCTGGGCTGGCAGGGCAAGCACACCAATCTCGTCTCGCGCCGGCTCGGCTCCTGGTTCTTCCTCGCCGAGATCTTCACCGATCTGGAGCTGCCGGTGGACGAGGCCGAGGTCGACCATTGCGGCTCCTGCCGCGCCTGTCTCGACGTCTGCCCGACGGCGGCGTTCCCCGCGCCCTATCGGCTCGATGCCCGCCGCTGCATCTCCTATCTCACCATCGAGAACAAGGGGCCGATCCCGCGCGCCTTCCGCGCCGCCATCGGCAACCGCATCTATGGCTGCGACGACTGCCTTGCCGCCTGTCCCTGGAACAAGTTCGCGGTCGAGGCGCGCGAGGCGCGGCTGATCGCCCGCGACGAGCTGCGCGCGCCGGCGCTCGCCGACCTGCTTGAGCTGGACGATGCGGCCTTTCGCGCGCTGTTCTCCGGCTCGCCGATCAAGCGCATCGGCCGCGACCGCTTCCTGCGCAACGTGCTGATTGCCGCCGGCAATTCGGCGACGCCGTCGCTGGTCGCAAGGGTGGAGGCGCTGCTCGGCGACGCCAGCCCGCTGGTGCGCGGCGCGGCCGTGTGGGCTTTGTCGCGCCTGCTGGCGGCGGACGCCTTCTCCCGGCTCGCCGCCTTGCGGATGGCGAGCGAGGATGACGGCGAGGTGCGCGCGGAATGGCAGGCGGGCTTGGCCGCGTGCATGGCGGGCGGGGACGACGGACACTCGTCCTGATCCGCCGGAAGGGCTCTAGCGGGTGAAGGCGGAAAACGCCTGCACGACGCCCTCATAGACGGCGCGCTTGAACGGGATGACGAGGCCGGGCAGGTCCTCCGCCCGCCGCCAGCGCCACTCGCAGAATTCCGCCTTGTGGCCGTCGGGCGGGGTCAGGATGTCGATCTCCCGCTCCTCGCCCTCGAAGCGGAAGGCGAACCATTTCTGGGTCTGGCCCTTGTAGCGGGCCTTGTGGCGGATCGACACGATCTCCGGCGGATAGTCGTAGGAGAACCAGGACGGCGCCTCGGCGATCAGCGAGATCGAGGCGATCGCGGTCTCCTCGTAGAGCTCACGGCGCGCGGCGGCGAGCGGGTCCTCGCCCGCGTCGATGCCCCCCTGCGGCATCTGCCAGCAATAGTCGGGGTCCGCGCCGCCCTCCGGCACCCGCTTGCCGGTCCACACCAGGCCCTCGGCGTTGAGCAGCATCACGCCCACACAGGGGCGATAGTCGGGCAGGGCGGTGGGGCTGAGCACGCGGCGGTCTCCTTCGGCGAGGCTGCGAGGATAGGCGAGGGTGATACGCGGGCGAGGGGTCGACGGCAAGCGGAGAGGTGTCTGATAGGCGGAAGACGGGCAGGCGGAAGACGGGCAGGCGGACGAGGGGCAGGCGGACGAGGGGCAGGCGCGCCAATGGTCGGCGCGCGGCGTTATTGGCCGACCCGGTCGATCGAGGCGCTGATCGGGATGAGCTGCAGCCCGCGCTCCTCCAGGTCGCGCGACCATTTGGCGAGTTCGTCGATGGTCACCGGCAGGGCGCTGGCAATGCCGACCGCCATGCCGCGCGCCCGCGCCGCCCCTTCCAGTTGCAGCAGCCGGGCGGTGATCTCCTTCGGCCGCGGCACGTCGTCGATGACGAGGTCGGCGTGGGAGAAGGGCGTGCGCAGCCCGCTGGCGGTCGAGGTCGCGACACTGCGCGAGGACGAGCCGTCGTCCACATACATCAGCCCGCGCCGGGTGACCTCGCCGAGCAACTGCTGCAGCGATCCCTCCGTGGCGGTGAAGCGGGCGCCCATGTAGTTCATCACGCCGACATAGTTGGAGAGCCGGCTCATCAACCAGGCGAGCCGGTCGCGCAACTCGTCGGGCGAGTGGCTGACCAGCAGCGTGTGCGGCCCCGGATCGTTGTCGGGATAGTCGAACGGCTCCATCGGCAGTTGCAGCAGGAGTTCGTGGCCGGCGCGGCGGGCCTGCTGCATCCAGCGGTCGATGCTGGAGCCGTAGGGGGCGAAGGCGAGGGTGATGTCCGGCGGCAGCCGGTCGATCGCCGCCTGGGTGCTGGTCTGCGACAGGCCGAGGCCGCCGACGACGATGGCGATCTTCGGCACCGAGGCGAAGGTCTGGCTGACCGGCCGGGCATAGATGTCGAGCGGCCGCAGCCCGGTCTCCGAGACGGTCGGCAGGCGGCCATGCGGACCCGTTTCGCTCACGCGCGCATCCGGCCGCTCCGACAGGCCCTGGCCGGCGACGAGCGCCGGAGCGGCCTCGTCCACAGGCGTGCCGGTCTCGTGTCCGGAGAGGGGCTTGGGTTCGAAACGCGGACCCAGCGTCTCGTCGCGATCCGCGACCTGTGACCCCGCCTCGCCCCGGTCGGGCAGCGAGGGGCGGATCTCCACGACGCCGAAATCGCGGGCGGTCAGGCCGTCGAGGGAGCGTTCCAGCGGGATCGAGGCGGTGGGCTCGCCGCCGAGCGGATCGTCGACCACGCCGATCCACACCAGGGCGGTCAGTGCCAGCAGGGTGATCATGCCGGCGCCGATCAGCCCGAGCGGAAGGTTGAGATATCTCTTCTTGCTCAGCCCGAGGGGAGTTGAGAGGTCATTTCCCGCCATGGTGCCTCATCCGCTTTCAAGACGGGCGGGTGCGGCCTCCCCTCCCCAGGGCGCCCGCACCCGGTCGTTGCTGTCAGTTCGGAACCGCGGCCTTCCGGTCGCCGACCGGCGGGAAGGCGCTGTTCACCTGAACGCCGTTGAGCAGGTCGAGCGCCAGCTTCAACTGGGCGTCGTCCTTGGGGTCCGGCGGCACATAGGCCTGGCTGCCGGACTCTTCCTCGCCCTCGCCCTGCAGGTGGCCGCGCAGGCCCGCCTCGCCCTTGGTCTCGGCGCCGTTGGCGCGCAGTTCCTCGGGCAGTTCCTGCAGCACCTCGATGTCCGGGGTGATGCCCTTGGCCTGGATCGAGACGCCGGACGGGGTGTAGTAGCGCGCCGTCGTCAGCCGGATCGCGCCGTTGGCGCCGAGCGGGACGATGGTCTGCACCGACCCCTTGCCGAAGGACCGGGTGCCGAGCACGGTGGCCCGGCGGTGGTCCTGCAGGGCGCCGGCGACGATCTCGGAGGCCGAGGCCGAGCCGCCGTTGATCAGCACGATCACCGGCTTGCCGTTGGCCAGGTCGCCGGAGCGGGCGTTGTAGCGCTGGGTCTCGTCGGCGTTGCGGCCGCGGGTCGAGACGATCTCGCCGCGCTGCAGGAACGCATCGGAGACGGCGATCGCCTGGTCGAGCAGGCCGCCGGGATTGTTGCGCAGGTCGAGCACGAAGCCCTTGAGCTTGCCGGAGCCGATTTTCTTGGCCAGCTCGCTCATGCCGTCCTTCAGCCCGTCATAGGTCTGCTCGTTGAACTGGGTCACGCGCAGGTAGCCGACATCGCCCTCCTCGCGGAAGCGGACGGACTTGATGCGGATGACGTCGCGGGTGATGGTCAGCTTGATCGGCTCGGCCCGGCCCTCGCGGCGGATGGTCAGCTCGATGCCGGTGTTGACCGGCCCGCGCATTTTGTCGACCGCTTCCGACAGGGTCAGGCCCTGGATCTGCTCGCCGTCGAGATGGGTGATGAAGTCGCCGGCCATGACGCCGGCCTTGTGGGCGGGCGTGTCGTCGATCGGGGTGACGACCTTGACGAGGCCGTCCTCCATCGTCACCTCGATGCCGAGGCCGCCGAACTCGCCGCGCGTCTGCACCTGCATGTCGCGGAAGTGCTTGGGCGAGAGATAGCTCGAATGCGGATCGAGCGAACTCAGCATGCCGTTGATGGCCGACTCGATCAGCGCCGCGTCGTCCGGGACCTCGACATAGTCGGAGCGCACGCGCTCGAAGACGTCGCCGAAGAGGTTGAGCTGCCGGTAGGTGTCGGAGGCGGCGGCGTTGGCCACGCCGCTGACCCGCACCGGCATCTGCGAGAGGGCGGTGATTGTCGCGCCACCGATGAGCGCACCGACCAGCAACAGGGAAGCTTTCCGAATCATCCGCGAGCCTTTTCTTCTTCGGGCCGAACCCACCAAGGCGTGGGATCGATCGAAACGCCGTCTTTCCTAAATTCCACATAGAGCACGGGTTGCGGGGCGACGAGGTCGAGGGTCGCCGCGCTTGCGACGCGCGTCTCTCCCATCGTCGCGACAGGCTCCCCTGCCAGCACGAACTGTCCCTGCTCGACATTCGTCCGGTCCATGCCGGCAAGGAGGATATGATATCCGTCGCCGGCGTTCAGGATCAAGACCTGGCCGTAGGAACGGAACGGCCCGGCATAGACGACCCATCCGTCCGCCGGGGCCACCACCTGGGCATTGGTGCGGGCGGCGATCGAGCGCCCCTGCGCCGTGCCGCCGAAACCGTCTTCCGCGCCGAAGTCCCGCAGCACCGTGCCGGAGACCGGATCGCCGAGGCGGCCCTTGGCGTCGGCGAAGGCGATGGCCGGCGCCAGCCGGCCCGGATCGCTGAACGGATCGCTCGGCCGCGGCGCCGCACGGCGCTCCGCGTCGGCCTTGCGGGCGGCGTCCGCCGCGTTGCGGGCGCTGGCGATGTCGCGTTCCAGCGCCGCGATCAAATCCTTGAGAGTGCCGGCTTCCTCGGCCAGTTGCCGCGAGCGGTCGCGCTCCTGGGCCAGTTCCGCCTCGCTTCTCTCGTGGTCGCGCTTCTTCGAGGCGACGAGCATCTCCACCCGGGTGCGCTCCTCGGCAAGGCGCTGTCCGTCGGCGACCAGCCGGTCGCGCTCGGCGGCGCTCGACACCTTGAGCTGGCGCAGCGAGGCGAGATCGCTCGCCAGCGCCTGCGCTTCCACATGCAGTTCCGGCATCACCGCGTTGAGCAGCAGGGCGCTGCGCACCGCGGCCAGCGCGTCGTGCGGCTGCACGGCGAGCGGCGGCGGCGGATGCCGGCCGATGCGCTGCAGCGCCGAGAGCACCTCGGCCAGCACGTCCTGTCGCTCGACAAGGGATGCGCGCACTGCGTCCTCGTTCTCTCCCAGGCGGCGCAAACGGTCTTCCGTCGCCGCCAGTTGTTCCTCCAGCCGGGTCACCCTCTGCGCCGTGCGCAAGAGGTCGGCGTTGAGCGCCTGCCGGTCGCGCTCGATGGCGCGGATTTCCCGGGCAAGCGCGGCCTGCCGGTCCGCCGACAGCGACAGGTCGCGGGTCAGCGTCGACAGTTCCTCCTCGCGGCGAGCCTTGCGCTCGGCCAGGCCGTCCGGTTCGGAGGCCGGATCGGCGGCGGCGGCCTGCTGCGCCGTCTCGATCTGTTCCTCGCTGGCCAGGCTCCGGCCGGACCCGTGCGGCGCAGCGGCTGCCGCGAGCGCGGCGAGACTGAGGATCAGCAGCAGATGACCTGTCCGCATGGCTCTCGGCAGTTGGTCGCATGTTCACCGTTGCGCCCGTGCGGACCGCGACGCCGGTCGTGCCGGTGCGGGATCCGCCGGACGCGGGGAGCCCGGAGGGGCTGACTATGGATGACCAGCTTGCCCCAGGGACGTTAACGAAACGTCAACCCTAACGATTGGTAAACCCACGATCCTGCCTGTCACCGCAAGCCCTAGACGAGAATTGGGGCGGAATACGGGCAGTCCCCGGCGTCAGGTAGCCCCCAACTCAGTCCCCCAACTCAGGTGCCCCCCAACTCAGGCACCCCGATGATAGGGATGGCCCGACAGGATCGTCACCGCCCGGTAGAGCTGTTCGGCGGCCAGCGCCCGCACGATCTGGTGCGGCCAGGTCATCCGGCCGAAGGCCAGCCTGAGACGCGCGGCCTCCAGCAGCGCCTCGCCGTGCCCGTCCGGGCCGCCGATCGCCAGCGCCAGGTCGGCGGTGCCGGCGTCGCGCAGCTTCGCCAGGTCCTCGGCGAAGGCTTCGCTGGTCATGTCGCGGCCGGTCTCGTCGAGGCAGAGGATCGCCGCGCCCGCCGGCAGGGCGGCCAGCAGCGCACGCGCCTCTTCCGCTTTGCGGTCCTGGGCGCGGGGGCTGCGCGACTCGGGCAGTTCGATCACCGACAGCGGACCGAGCGACACGCTCCGCCCGGCCTTGTCGATGCGCGCGCCGTAGCGGCCCATCAACTCGCGCTCCGGGCCGGCCTTCATGCGGCCGATACAGGCGATGTGCAGGCGCATGGGCGAGCCGGGACTTTCTGCTTTTGGATCGGTCTTGAGGGGGCGGCAGGCGGCCAAAACCTCTCGTCCCGCCAGCGCTGGGCCCAGCGGGCTGCGGCCCTCGTCGTCTCCTCGCTCCGCCGGCGTCAGCCGGCGTAGTGCACCGGTGCGCTCACGTCGTCGACGGACCACAGCTTCTCGATATTGTAGAAGGCGCGGACCTCGGGGCGGAACACATGGACGATCACGTCGCCCGCATCGATGAGCACCCAGTCGCACTGGGGCACGCCTTCGATCTGGGCGTTGCCATGGCCGGCATCCTTCAGGTCGCGCAGCAGGTGATCGGCGATGGCGCCGACATGCCTGTGCGAACGGCCGGAAGCGACGATGACCTGGTCGGCCATCGGCGATTTGCCGGTGATGTCGATGGTGACGATGTCCTCAGCCTTGGAATCGGCCAGCGAGGCGAGGACGCTCTCGAGCAGGTCCGCACGCTGCTGCGTGCCGGCTGCTGCGGGGTGAGGGGCGGTGGAAGCCGTCGCCTCGGTGTCGAAGGTCATACTCAGACGGATTGCCTTTCATCCGGTTCGTCCGGCCGCGCGCCCGGCCTGCACCGCAAGGTGCATCCATGGGCTGCGGCCTGATGGATAGTGACGTGCTGCCTGCGGCAGGCGTCCGTTATCCGGCCTTGTACGCCGAAACGCGGTACGGCGCGACTCTTCCGGCGCAGGAAAAGAGTGGCCCTCGTTGGTGGCGTTTTCAAGACACTGTTGCGATCTTGCCGAACGGAACCTTTCACCGTGCTTTCGCATCGGCGCGCAGGCGGGTCGAGGAGGAGGCGTCGCGCGGCCCGGTCAGGAAGGTCCAGGCCGGCGGCGCCAGGCCCGGCAGAAGCCGCGCGTCGGCCTCGTCGAGACGGCAGCCGGCAAAGCTCTGCGCCGCCGGCGAGGCGAGTGCGGGCAGCGTCGCCCCCGGCCGGTCGACCACGGCGATCGGCACGCGCGCGAAAATGCCGCGCCAGTCCTGCCAGCGGTGGAAGCTGGCGAGGTTGTCCGCTCCCATCACCCAGACGAAGTTGAGCCGTGGCCGCATCCGCGTCAGCAGCGCCAGCGTGCGGGCGCTGTAGGGCGTGCCGAGCTGCGCCTCCAGCGCCGTCACCGCCATGCGCGGATGCCGGGCGAGCGCCTCGACCGCGTCGAGCCGCTGCCCCAGCGGCGCCAGGTCGGCATGGTCCTTCAGCGGATTGCCGGGCGTCACCAGCCACCACAGCCGGTCGAGCCCGAGCCGAGCAAGCGCGATGTCGGCGACCAGCCGGTGGCCGGAATGCGGCGGATTGAACGATCCCCCGAACAGGCCGATACGGTTGCCCGGCTCGGCATGCGGGATGGCGAGCCGAGGGTCCATTCAGGGGCGCACCTGCCCGGTGCCGTGGACCCGGTACTTGAAGCTCGTCAGTTGCTCGACGCCGACCGGCCCGCGCGCATGCATGCGCCCCGTAGCGATGCCGATCTCCGCGCCCATGCCGAACTCGCCGCCATCGGCGAACTGGGTCGAGGCATTGTGGGTGAGGATCGCCGAATCCACCTCGGCGAAGAACCGCGCCACCGCCTGCGGGTCCTCGGCGATGATGCCGTCGGTGTGATGCGAGCCGTAAGTCTCGATATGCTCGATCGCCGCCTCCAGCCCGTCGACCACCCGCACCGACAGGATCGCGTCGAGATATTCGGTGCGCCAGTCGTCCTCGGTCGCCGCGCGTGCCTGCGGCACGGCGGCGCGCACGTCCGCATCGCCGCGGATCTCGCAGCCCGCCTCGATCAGCGCGTTGCAGACCGGCACCAGCAGCGTCTCCGCCACCGCCCGGTCGATCAGCAGCGTTTCCATCGCCCCGCAGATGCCGGTGCGGCGCATCTTGGCGTTGACCGCGATCTTCAGCGCCATCTCGGGATCGGCGCTGCGGTCGATGAAGATATGGCAGAGGCCTTCCAGATGCGCGAAGACCGGCACCCGCGCCTCCTGCTGCACCCGCGCGACGAGGCTCTTGCCGCCGCGCGGCACGATCACGTCGAGCGTGCCGTCGAGCCCGGCCAGCATCTCGCCGACGGCGGCCCGGTCGGTCACCGGCACCACCTGGATCGCCGCTTCCGGCAGACCGGCACGGGCGAGCCCGCGCGCCAGCGCGGCATGGATGGCGAGATTCGAGCGGATCGTGTCGGAGCCGCCGCGCAGGATCACCGCATTGCCGGCCTTCAGGCACAGCGCCCCGGCATCAGCCGTCACGTTGGGCCGGCTCTCATAGATCACGCCGATGACGCCGAGCGGCGTGCGCACGCGCTCGATCTGCAGCCCGTTCGGCCGGTCCCAGGCGGCGATCACCGCGCCGACGGGATCGTCCAGCGCCGCCACCGCCTCGATGCCGGCGGCAATCGCCTCGACGCGCTCGCCCGTCAGCGTGCCGCGGTCGAGATAGGCGGCGGTCTGGCCGCCTTCCGTCATCGCGGCGATGTCCTGCGCATTCGCGGCCAGGATCTCGGCGGTTGAAGCACGCACCTCTTCGGCCATCGCCGCAAGGGCGGCATTCTTCGTCGCCGTATCCGCCGTCGCCAGCCGGCGCGAGGCCGCGCGGGCGTCCAGGCCCATCTGTCGCATCAGCGCCGCGATATCGGTCTTCGCCACTCGTTCAAGCATCGCTGCCGCCTCCCGTCACCGTCTCTCCGGTCTGCCCGCTTAGCACGAGATCGTCCCGGTGCACCATCTCCGCGCGGCCCGCATAGCCGAGGATCGCCTCGATCTCGCGGCTGTTGCGGCCAAGGATCAGCCCCGCCTCCGGATGGTCGTAGGCGACCAGCCCGCGGCCGATGTCGCGTCCGTCCGGGGCGACCAGCCGCACCGCGTCGCCGCGGTGGAAGTCGCCCTCCACCCGGCGGATGCCGGCCGGCAGCAGGCTGCGGCCCGAGACCACTGCCCGGATCGCGCCGGCATCCAGATGCAGCGCGCCGCGCGGTTCCAGATGGCCGCCGATCCAGGCCTTGCGGGCGCTGGCGGGTGTTGATCTTGCGAGAAACCAGGTCGCCCGGCCACCCGCTTCCAGATGCGCCAGCGGGTTCATCCGCTTGCCGCTGGCGATCGCCATCGCCGTGCCGGCGGAGGTGGCGATCTTCGCCGCGTCGATCTTGGTGCGCATGCCGCCGCGCGACAGTTCGGAGCCGGCCGCGCCCGCCATCTGCTCGATCTCGGCGGTGATCGCTGCGACTTCCGGCAGGAACACCGCATCCGGATTGCTGGCGGGCGGCGCGGTATAGAGCCCGTCGACATCGGACAAGAGCACCAGGCAGTCGGCGCTGGCCATGGTGGCGACGCGCGCCGCCAGCCGGTCATTGTCGCCGTAGCGGATCTCGGAGGTGGCGACCGTGTCGTTCTCGTTGACGATGGGCACGGCGCCGAGCTTCAGCAGCGTGCCCAGCGTCTCGCGGGCGTTGAGATAGCGCCGCCGCTCCTCGGTGTCGCCGAGCGTCAGCAGCACCTGGCCGGCGGTCAGCCCGCGCGCGCCGAGCGCTTCCGCATAGGCCTGGGCCAGCGCCACCTGGCCGACCGAGGCGGCGGCCTGCGCCTGTTCGAGCTTGAGCGGCCCGCGCGGCAGCTTCAACACGCCGCGCCCCAGCGCGATGGCGCCGGAGGAGACGACGATAAGCTCCGTGCCGGCGCGCGCCAGCATGGCGAGATCGTCGGCCAGCGCCTCGAGCCAGTCGCGCTTCAGCCTGCCGTCCTCGACGAGCAGGGCCGAGCCGATCTTGACGACGAGGCGGCGGTGGGAGGACAGGCGGCCGGCGCGTGCGCCGGCGCCCGTCTCGGCATCGGCACACGTTGCGGTGCCTGCCTCGCCAGGGGTCGAGGGAGCCAGCGACTCGGAGAGGGGGGTGGACATCGGGTGTGGTCCGTCAGGTCGGGTGCGCGGCCCGTTCGGCTCCGCGCGGAAGACAGGGGAGGGTGGGGCGGAGCGCCCTTGCGCGCCCGCTCATACGCTCCCGGTCATGGTCGGCCCATCACGGCCCCTCCGTTGCGGCCCGGATCTGTCCAGGCCTGGGTTCTGTCTTCGGCGCCTTTAAGGGCGCCAGGACTCGCTCGGCACCTGCGGCACCGTGTTCGCCTCGTCCTCGCGGTCGCGGTCGATGGCGCGGCGGATCATCCGCAGCGCCCGCTCGACATTCTCGCCGCTCGCCGAGGACAAGAGCAGCGGCTTCTGGCCGCAGGCCTCCTCCAGCAGGGCGGCCCGCTCCGCGCGGGTCTCCTCGTCGAGCGCGTCGACCTTCGACAGTGCCACCACTTCCGGCTTCTCGTCGAGCCCGGCGCCATAGGCGGCAAGCTCCCCGCGCACCACCCGGTAGGCCTCGCCCGGGTCGTCCTGGGTGCCGTCGACCAGATGCAGCAGCGCCCGGGTGCGCTCGACATGGCCGAGGAACCGGTCGCCGAGGCCGATGCCCTCGTGCGCACCCTCGATCAGGCCGGGAATGTCGGCCAGCACGAAGCCGTTGCCGTCGATCTCGACGACGCCGAGATTGGGATGCAGCGTGGTGAAGGGATAGTCGGCGATCTTCGGCCGCGCCGCCGAAACGGTGGCGAGAAAGGTCGACTTGCCGGCATTCGGCATGCCGACGAGGCCGGCATCGGCGATCAGCTTCAGCCGCAGCCAGATCCACTTCTCCTCGCCCTCCAGGCCGGGATTGGCATGGCGCGGCGCCTGATTGGTGGAGGACTTGAAATGCGCGTTGCCGAAGCCGCCATTGCCGCCTTTGAGCAGCAGCAGCCGTTCGCCGACGCGGGTCATGTCGGCCAGCACCGTCTCGTTGTCCTCTTCCAGGATCTCCGTGCCCACCGGCACCCGCAGCACCACGTCGTCGCCCTTGGCGCCGGTGCGGTTGCGGCCCATGCCGTGCATGCCGGTCTTGGCCTTGAAATGCTGGGCGAAGCGGAAGTCGATCAGCGTGTTCAGCCCGTCGACGCATTCGATGAAGACATCGCCGCCGCGCCCGCCGTCGCCGCCGTCCGGGCCGCCGAACTCGATGAATTTCTCCCGCCGGAACGAGACGGCGCCCGCGCCGCCGTCGCCGGAGCGGACATAGATCTTGGCCTGGTCGAGGAACTTCATGCGTCGCGTCTTTCTGCTGGCCCGTCGGGCCGGTCGTCAGGCCTGTACCGGGGCATGTCCCCGGTTCCGGGTCTCGTATGTTGTGCGGTCGAGCCGGTAGCGCCGCGCCGGCCGGCTTGTGCCGCAGGCAAGGCTCGCGCAGTCCGTCTCGCCGATGTCGCGGAAGCCGAGCTTTGTCAGCACGTTCCGCGAGGCGGTATTCTCTGTCATGGCGCGGGCTTCCACGGCCTGCGCCTTGCTCGCCCCGAAAGTCCAGGCTCCCCCGAAAATCCAGGCAAGCGCGGTGCCGGCGGCCTCGCTCATATAGCCGTGACCCCAATAGGGCCGGCCAAGCCAATAGCCGATCACCGGCGTTTCGTCCAATCCGCGCAGCGACAGCGCCCCGATGAAGCCGCTGCCGTCGTCGATGGCGAATTCGAGTTTTGCCGGATCGCGGCCGATCCCGGCAAGCCAGACCTCGCCGTCCGCGCGCGAATAGGGATGCGGCATGCGCTCCAGCATCCGCGCGATCTCGGCATCGTTCGCAAGGCTTGCCAGCCGGTCGAGATCGGCAGGTTCCGGCGCGCGCAGGGTCAGCCGCGCGCTCCTCAGCACGGGATGGGCGAGCGCGCTCATACCGCCGCCGCCTCCATCCGCGCGCCGGCGCCGACCTCGGCACCGCTCCAGTTCCCGCGCTCCAGCCGCAGCACCACGTTCTCCACCTCGTGTCCCAGCGCCAGCGAGGTCCGCATCGTCCGCCCGGTCTCGCGAAAGCCGAGGCGGGACAGCACCTTGAGCGAGGCGGCATTGTCGGCGAAGGCCCGCGCTGCCATCGCCTGGCAGCCATGGGCGGCAAAGCCCCAGCCGAGCGCGGCCGCTGCCGCCTCGCTGGCATAGCCGAAGCCCTGGAACGGCCGGCCGATCCAGTAGCCGATCGAGGGGCAGTCCGGATGCTCGGCAAGATCCCCCGGCGCCTTGATGGCGACGAGGCCGATCAGGACGCCGCCCAGCGTGATGGCGAAGGCCGCCTCGCCGCTGAGCGGATCCGTGTCGATGGCAGCGGCGATGAACTCCGCCGCTGCCCCGTCCTTCGGCGGCCAGGGCATGCCGGTCAGCCAGCGCACCACGTCGTGGTCGCGGCTGCACAGCCTATCGATGGCTTCCGCGTCGCCCGTCTCCAGCGGCCGCAGCACCAGCCGCCGGGTGGCGATCCGGTCGCTCAGGCGGTCGCCGATCCCGCGATGATCGCTCTGGCGCCCCTCATTCAGGCGGAGGTCAGGCATGTCATCCGCCCCCACTGCTTGAGGGCGCGCCAGGTGCTGCGGTCGATGGCGAAACGGTCGACCGAGACCGGCCCGCCGGCGCCGCGCGAATGCAGCATCCCCTGTTCGACGAACTGGAAGCCGCACTTGACCAGCACCCGCCGCGAGGCCGGGTTGGTGACGCGGGCCGCCGCCGCCAGCCGGTCGATGCCGGGCAGGGTGAAGACGTGGTCGACCACCGACTGCGCCGCCTCGGTGGCATAGCCCTGACCCCAGAACGGCTCGCCGACCCAGTAGCCCAGATGCACAGGCCCGCCCTCGTCGAGCGCGCCATAGCCGATGGCGCCGATGACGCGGCCCGTCGACTTCAGGCGGATGGCGAACTTGGCCCGCGTTGCCGTCCGGTTCGCCGAAAGGGCGATGAGGTTTCGCCCGTCGACGACGGTGAAGGGGTGGGGCATCGATGCCACCATCGTGGCGATGCGGCGGTTATTGGCGAGAAAGACGAGGTCGGCGAGGTCGTCGTGACGCAGCGCGTCCAGCCGCAGCCTCGCGGTTTCCTGCGGCCCGGCGGCCGCGACCAGACTTTCTTCTTCCAGGCTCTCTTCGAGATCCGCAACCATGGTGTCCTCCGGCAGTGCGACGAAAGAAAGAAAAGGGGAGATGGCGGCCCATCTCCCCTGATCGTCGCGATCATGCCGGTTTGCTCAAACCGCCGGGTCGATGGGACGCCGGCGGTTCGAACCAAACACGTCGGCGTTACTCTGCTGCGTCTACGAGTGGCATCACGTTGATAAACGTGCGTTTGTTGGCTTTGTTCTGGAACGTTACCGTTCCCTCGACGACGGCGAAGATCGTGTGATCCTTGCCCATGCCGACACCCGTGCCCGGATGCCACTTCGTGCCGCGCTGGCGCGCGATAATATTGCCCGGGACGACTGCCTCGCCGCCGAACTTCTTGATGCCCAGGCGTCGGCCCGCGGAATCGCGGCCGTTACGGGACGAGCCACCTGCCTTTTTATGTGCCATGACGAAACTCCTCGTCGAACCTTAGATCAGACCTCAGCGGCGGCAATCAGTTGCCGGCCAGATCCGTTGCCTGCTGGACCCAGTTGTCGCGCTCGATGCGGCCCTTGAAGGACAGGGCTTCGTCGACGCGGGCGATGTCTTCCGCGGTGAAGGCGGCGACCTGGGCGTAGGTCGTGATGCCCATCGCGTTCAGCTTCTTCTCCAGCACGGGGCCGACACCGGAGATCTTCTTCAGATCGTCGGCGGGCGCATCCGGCGCGGTGAACAGGACCGGCAGATCGCCCTCAGCGCCTGCGTCCTCGGCCTTCTCCGCCTTCGGGGCAGCGGCCTTCTTCTTGGTCGCCGGCTTGGCGCCACCGGTCAGGATGTCGGTGATCTTGACCAGCGTGAAGCTCTGGCGGTGGCCGTTGCGGCGACGCGAGTTCTGCCGGCGGCGCTTCTTGAAGATGATGATCTTGCGGTGGCGGGCCTGGTCGACGACTTCGCCGACGACGCTCGCACCCTCGACCAGGGGCGCGCCGATCATGGTGGCGGTCTCGCCGCCGACCATCAGCACGTCCTCGAAAGTCACGGTCTCACCCGCCTCGGCCGAGAGCTTCTCGACCTTGAGCAGGTCGTCCTGGGCGACGCGGTACTGCTTGCCGCCCGTCTTGATCACTGCGAACATGTCTCGCACGTCCTTCTTTTCGTTTTGCTCGCCGGCCGGCCTTTGTGGCCTGCCGGGCTTCGTCATCCTGCCCTTCGGCGTCCCGGCGGGCCATGCGGCCCTTGCGGGAACTTGACGAGGACACGGCCTGCAGGAGGCGTCGTGCCTCTCTTGAAACCGTCCCTGCCGGCGCGTCGGGCGCATGCCCGTCAAAGCCTGGCGGAATGGTCTGCCGGACCCCCGGAAAGCCGCAGTCAGGCCCTGTTTTTCAAGGCGGTGGCTGGGGTTGCGGGGAGCGGCGGAGAGCCTCGGGCAACGGAGGGGCCTTTTCGGGCCCTTTGCGAAGCAGCGCGACTATACGGATCGGCGATGCAAAGTCAACGCTTGCCCGCGCGGTTTTGTGCGGCTTGCGCGGCGCGGTTGCGCTTTTGTGACAGGGGCGCTGTGACGGGGCCGCTGCGACGGGGGCCGCTGTGACAGGGGCGCTGCGACGGGACGCCCGCCCGCCGCGCCGATGCGTCCGGGGCATCCCACCGCCGGCCGCGACCTGGTGGCGGGACGAGGCGCCCGCCCGCCGCACCCCTCATCGTCCGCAATGGGGAAAGTTGCAAGACGCCTCTTGTGCCGTCCGCCGCACTTCGCTATGTACCGTCGCACTTTGAGACCACGACATCTCATATAGCGGAGAGGTGCCGGAGTGGTTGAACGGGGCGGTCTCGAAAACCGTTGAGCGCGCAAGCGTTCCGAGGGTTCGAATCCCTCTCTCTCCGCCATTATCTCGCGCTGTCGCCCTTCGGGCTTCGCTCCAGTCGGGGCCTCGCATGAGTTCGGACGGCCCTTGGCCTTGCGAACCCTGCGGGTTCGAAATGTCTGCGCGATGCTTCGCCATTCTCTTGATCTCGCGCCAACTCGCTTCGCTCGCGGCTCCGATGGGGCGGTCTGACCGGCCGGTCGCGCTGTCGCCCGCTGGGCTCCGAGTTCGGACTTCGTCCTTTCTCTCCTCCATTCTCTGACTTCGCGCTGTCGCCCTTGGCCTGCCGCCAAGGTTTATCCGGTTCTGAGTTCGTTTCCGGGCGCGAGAACCTCATGGTGGCCACCACGCTGGTGGTCGCGAGACGCGCCATCGCAGAGCTTCTTGAGAAGGTGCGGCGACTGCACCGCCGCAGCGGCCGCCGACTTTGCCCAAGGGCAGGGCATTCTGTGCCATTGTGGCGTGTGCGTTTTTGGTTATATTGAATACAAGCCCCATGAGAGGATGATCGCCATGTCCCGCACGACCACGATGACCGTTCGCCTCAGCGGCCCGCTCAGCGATTTCGTCGCCGCGAATGTGGGCGAGCACGGATCCTACGAGAATATCAGCGAATACATCCGCGACCTGATCCGCCGCGACAAGGAGCGTGTCGAGCGCGAGGCTTTCGACCGGCTGAAGGCTGAGTTGACCCATGCCTTTGCCGCGCCGGAGTCGTCGTACCAGTCGCTCACTGCGGCCGAGGTGATCGCCCGGAACCGGACCTGACCGGATGGCCGTCCGCGTTCAGGAGGCAGCGTCGCTGCGCCTCGACGACATCTACCGCTACACAAGGGATCGATGGGGGCGCGACCAGGCCGATCGCTATATCGCCGGCATGTTCGCGGCCTTCGAGAAGATCGAGTCTCGGGGCGTCGGTTCGGTGCCCATACCGGCCGAGTTCGGTGTCGACGGGTATGTCTTTCGCTACGAACACCATTTCGTCTACTGGCGCAGGCTCTCCAACGGCGACATCGGCATCGTGACGATCCTGCACGAGCGGATGCACGCTATCGACCGCTTCCGGGAGGATTTCGGGGTGTGAGGCTTTCCGTCTGAACATCGTCGATGACGTCACCCGCGAATGCCTGGCCGCCATCCCCGACACGTCGAGTTCCGGTCGTCGGATGGCCCGTGATCTGTGGAGGAGTTGAAGGACGTTACTGAGCTCCTGACGCTCAAACGCCCTCGCAAGGCCGCCGCCTGATCAAGACCAGGACCCGCGTTCCTCGCATCCCGCCTGCTCTGATCCGCAGGACGAATGACCGCTCACGACGTCAATGCGGACGGTAGCAGCCCGCGCTTGTGGTGACTGCTTTTGACCCAAAGCAGACAGCCGACGAGACCAAGTGACGTTGGTTGGCGCTCCGTGCTGTCTCGACCACACTTCGAACTTGATGATATGCTTTTACTTTACAGTAGCATTAAGCAAATCGGATTTATCAGTTATGACTGATCTCGGACAATCAATACCTGGCTACAGCGTCACCAAGCTTCCGATACCCGATGAGTTGGCAGGGACGGAGGAATGGACTTACGATCAGTGGCGCGCCGAATTCACAGTCTCACGCGAGTCCCTTACAGCCTTCTTTGCGGGCCGCGATCCCCTCATTGTCCTTGCCCGAACGGCACTTCAATATCTCATGCAAGGAGTAGGAGGAACAGGGAACCTCTCCCAAGTGCGGCCACTTGAGCAGGTGGAGTTGGAAATAGCCCAAGCGTTCGTGCTGATGACGGAGGCACCATTCAAGGCGGTGCCAACATCGCCAGGAAACTTTGTTCGGTACTGGGCACTTATGAGCCGCCATATCCACGGCTTCATCCGCAAGCAGCCAGAGACGCCGGGCGAATCCGAACTCTCGGCTGCGGTTCGTCGAGGCGCGCGTCTTCAGACCCTCTATTACCGCAACTTGTTCAGCCGGCAAGATTGCGAAAGCACAATATTGGCGGTGTTGTCCAAGCTCGATCAACAGTCCGAAGCGGCTCTCGGCTACCGCCTTTCTGAGCTTTTCGCATCTACGGTCAAGCTAGCAACACTAGTCGAAGGGCGCGTTCGCGTTTTTGGCGGCCATTTGAACGACCTGTTGTACTCGCCTCACCGCGAGAAGGTGGAGGCTGCAATTGAGTTCTTTAGATCGAGTTATCCCGTAGCTGGTCGAGCGTGGCGATACGGAGAGACTCGATTTGAGGATTTGGAACAGCTCCGCCTCGCGGGGTTCCAAATGTCGGAGTTGTCATGGCCAACGGCGTTTACGTTCGACCGCGCGACACTCGCAGAGCAATTCCCTGCAGCCATAGTAGACGCACTCTATGATATGTCGTTGGCACCGGGAGAACTCAAGGACACCAACCCCGAGCACATCTATCTAAATAATCCAATCTGGAAGAAGCCATACATCCGCCTGGCGGACGGCAGCTTGTTCGCGGCCCTTCCGCAACTCGTTTTCTCTTTTCCATTTGCAATTGTGGAAGGGCTTATGGTCGGCCACAAGAAACTTGAAGTGGCTTATGAGGATGCTAGGGCAGACCATCTCGAGCAAGCGATTGCGGCGCTGTTATCGACCGCGATGCCCTCTGCTATCATCTATCGGGGCGTTGTTTGGGATGACCCTAATACCGACAAGACCTGGGAAAACGACGTTGTAGCGCTGCTAGGGAACTTCATCTTCGTTTTCGAAGCCAAGTCCGGTCGCATCAAGGATGCGGCACGTCGCGGTGGCGACCTTAGCTTGCGGAAAAACTTCAAAGAACTCTTTGTGGAGCCTGGGGAGCAGGGTTGGCGACTGCAGAACTTTCTCGACACCTGCCGACAAACTGCCTCTTTCCGACTCAAATCGGACAACAGCACTCTCGATTTTCAGCTCGACCGACCCAAGGTGGTTTTCCGGTACAGTGTATGCTTCGAGCACTTCGCCAATCTGACCAGCGCCAGACACTATCTGACGAGTCTGGGTCTTATTGGCTCTGACACAGCGTGGGCTCCGGTGCTATCGCTGGGAGAGCTTCATATGATTTGCCGCTATTTGGACACCGAACTCGCGGTGCAGCACTACCTGACGCGAAGGAGCAGTATCGATGACCTGATCGAGTTCGAAGGCGACGAACAAGACATACTGTCACTCTATCTTACAAACGGCCTCTATCTCGATCGAACAGAGCTAGGGTCCGGACCCATAAAAGGGGTTCCTCTGACGGCGGGATTGTGATTCAGGGTCTCTGAGGGGGACCCGTCATGGATCGCGACTATTTCTGGCTCAGCGATGAGCAGTTTGGGCTGCTTGAACCG
>NZ_FYAV01000068.1:0-45759 GCF_900185745.1 Stappia sp. TSB10GB4
CGACCGCCGCGAGGGCCCGCGCGCCGACACGCCGCGCAGCCGCCGCGAGGACCTGGCGGAGGATCTGGCCGAGGACCTGCGCGCCGACATGCGAGCCGCCGCTCCCGCCGAGGCGGATGCGGACGAGGCCGGCGCCAAGGGCGGCGGCAGGCTGTTTTCCGCCGGCGGCCGCCGCGCCGTGATGCTGGCCGCCGCCGCCGTCATCATCGCCGTCGGCGCCCTGCAGATCTTCAAGCTGGTCTCGCCGGGTGACCGCGACGTTGCGGCGCTCGCCTCTCCGCCGGCCATCGAGACGACGGCCGAGGCCCCCGCCGCCATCGCCGCCGGCGAGCCCGCTGCGCAGGTCGCGAGCGCCGATGCCCTGGCGCGCGCAGCCTCCGAGGCGGCTCCGCCGGACAGGATGGCCGTCGCGCAGGATACGATGCCGCAGGCCGAGGCGCCCGCCGACGCGGACAGGCCGGCGGCGGCGGACGGCAGCGGCATTGCCGGCGAGCCGACGCCCGATTTCGCCTTCGCGCCTCCCGCACTGTCGGGCGACGGGTTTTCGGCCGCGCCCGGCGCGCTTGCCGCGCCGCTTCCCGGGTCGCAATTCCAGGCACCGGGCAGCGCTCCGGCCTCGCTCGACATCGCGGCGCTGCCGCCCGCTTCGGCGCCGGGCGCTGCCATCGGCGGCATCCCGGCGGAAGCCGGCCCGATCGCGCTGCGCCAGGCGGCGGCCAGCGGCGATCCGGCCGCGCTCTTCGCCATCGCCGTCAACTACACGGAAGGCACCGGCGTGCAGCCGGACCTGAAACTGGCTGCCAGCTACTATCGCAAGGCCGCCGATGCAGGCCTTGCCCCCGCCCAGTACCGCCTCGGCAGCCTCTACGAGAAGGGGCGCGGGGTGGAGAAGAACCTGGAGACGGCGCGCGACTGGTATCGCCGCGCCGCCGAGCAGGGCAACGCCAAGGCCGCGCACAACCTCGCCGTGCTCTATGCCGAGGGACCGTCCGGCACGCCGGAGTTCAACGACGCCGCCTACTGGTTCAAGAAGGCCGCCAATTTCGGCCTGGCCGACAGCCAGTACAATCTCGGCATTCTCTATGCCCGGGGGCTCGGCCTCGAGAAGAACCTGGTGGAAAGCTACAAGTGGTTCGCCCTTGCCGCCCGCCAGGGCGACCGGGACGCCGGCAACAAGCGCGACGAACTGGCCAACATGCTCTCGCGCGAGCAACTGGCCGAGGCGCGCATCGCCGTCGAGACCTGGAAGGAAGCGCCGCGCGCCATGTCGGCCAACCAGGTGGAGTTCAACCCGGCCTGGAGCGTGCCGGCGGAGGTCGAGGCCCCGCGCGCCAGCGTTGCGGCCGACCCGCGCGAACTGGTGATGAGCGTGCAGAAGCTGCTGGCCGAGCGGGGCTACGATCCGGGCACGCCGGACGGCCAGGCCGGACCGCGCACCCGCGAGGCGGTGCGCGCGTTCCAGGAGGCCAGCGGCCTGCCGGTGACCGGCACGATCTCGCCGGAACTGGTGAAGGCGCTGGCCGGGGAATCGATCTGATCCGGCACCTCCCGCCGCATCCAGGCGGGAGACCGGACGGGGACGGGAAAGGGTGCGGCGCGCTTTTGCCCGTTTCACGTTGACACAAGGGAAGGTCGCAGGCTTTATCCTCTGGAAAAGCATGGGCTTCCGGGGGGGCTGCGCGTTTGCCTGCCACGGGCAGCGGACGCAGCGGGTCATTTCGTCAATCTTCACGCCGCCGGTCGGGGACGGGCGGCCAATCCGCCGGTGTGCCGTGCAAGTTTACCTGCCCATCGCCGAATTGCCGATCAACATGTTCATGGTGTTCGGGATGGGCGGCGCCGTGGGGTTCCTGTCGGGCCTGTTCGGCATCGGCGGCGGCTTCCTGCTCACTCCGCTGCTGATCTTCTCAGGCATACCGCCGGCCATCTCCGTCGCCACCGTCGCCAGTCAGATCGTCGCCTCGTCGACCTCCGGGGTCGTCGCCTATTGGCGGCGCCAGATGATCGACTTCAAGCTCGCCTGGGTGCTGCTGATCGGCGGTGTGCTGGGCTCGGCGTTCGGCGTCTGGCTGTTCGGCATCCTGCAGACGGTCGGCCAGCTCGACCTTGTCATCTCGCTGTCCTACGTCACCTTCCTCAGCACCATCGGCGGGCTGATGCTGTTCGAGTCGCTGCGCGCCATGGCCCGGCGGCGCTCGGGCGCCATCGTGACGGCGCGCCGGCCCGGCCAGCACAACTGGGTGCACGGCCTGCCGCTGAAGATGCGGTTCTACCGCTCGCGCCTCTATGTCAGCGTCATCCCGATCATCGGGCTCGGCGCGATCATCGGCTTCCTCGGCGCGGTGCTCGGCATCGGCGGCGGCTTCATGATGGTGCCGGCGCTGATCTATCTTCTGCGGGTGCCGACCAACATCGTCATCGGCACCTCGCTGCTGCAGGTCCTGGTGACCATGGCGGCGGCGACCGTGCTGCATGCGATGTCGACCCAGTCGGTCGACATCGTGCTGGCCTTGCTGCTGATGGTCGGCGGCGTCATCGGCGCCCAGTTCGGCGCGCGCATGGGCCAGAAGCTGCGCGGCGACCAGTTGCGCCTGCTGCTGGCGCTGCTGGTGCTGAGCGTCGGCGTCCGCTTCGCGGTGAACCTGCTGGTCGAACCCGACGAGCTCTATGCGGTCGATGCGGCCCCGATCCTGGAGCCGGCGCAATGACCGGCCGTCGCCTCGCCCTGCCGCGCTTCGTCCTGCGCCTGGTTCCTGCGCTTGCAGCGCTGGCGGCGGCGCTGGCGCTGGCGGGCGGCGCCGTGCGGGCGGAGAGCCTGGTCTCGGCCCTGTCGGCCGATGTGGTGCGCATCGAGTCCAATTACACCGGCACCAACATCGTCGTCTTCGGCGAGATCGCCCGCGACGCGGCGACCGTCGGCCGGCCGGATGCCTACGACATCGCGGTGATCGTCTCCGGTCCGGAAACCGATGTCACGACCCGCCGCAAGGGGCGCTTTCTCGGCATCTGGGTGAACCGGGATTCGGAGGTCTTCGCCGACGTGCCGAGCTTCCTCGCCGTGCACACGACCCGGCCCGCCCATGAACTGGCGCCGCGTCCGCTGCTGGAGGAGCACCGCATCGGCCTGCGCTACCTCAACCTGCGGATCGCGCGCGCCTCCAATGTGCCGATCGGCGACCGCAGCAATTTCCGCGCCGCCTTCCTGCGCCTGCGCCTTGCCAGCGGGCTTTATGCGGAACGCTATGGCGTCATCGATTTCCTGAGCGAGTCGCTGTTCCGCACGTCGGTGCCGCTGCCGGCCAACATCCCGGTCGGCGACTACAGGGTGACGGTCTATCTGCTGCAGGGCGGCACGCTGCTGGCCGAGCAGGAACTGCCGCTGCGCGTCGCCAAGACCGGCTTCGAGCAGCACACCCACTGGTTCGCGCACCAGTATTCGGCGGCCTACGGCCTGCTGGCCGTGCTGCTGGCGGTGTTCACCGGCTGGCTGGCCGGCGTGATCTTCCGCCGCGACTGAGGCGGCCGGGACCACAACCGCATGCCTCGCCGCGCAGGCCGGGCCGCGCACGCCGTCAGTCGGCGACGAGGCGGGTGGCGGTGAAGGGATAGAGCCGGCCTTCGCCGAGCATGAAGACGGAGAATTCGCGCGCCGGGAAATACGGCCCCCAAGCCTCGTCGAGGACGTTGAGGCCGCCGGTGAAGACGCCGAAGGCGGGCAGCACCAGCCGGGTGCCGTCGGTGGCGAAGCACGGCCGGCGCACGCTGCGGCCATAGCGGCGGATGCGGGCGGCCGGATGCAGATGCCCGGCGATCTCGCCCAGCGGCGCGTCGCCGTGAGGTTCGTGGCGGAAGACGAGTCCGCCGAGCGCGACCTCCTCCACCGTCTCGCCGCACAGGCCGACCGGGGCGATGGGATCGTGATTGCCGGTGACCCAGATCCACTCCCGCCCGAGCTGCAATGTCGTCAGCATCGCCCGGTAGGCGACCGGAAGCCGGTCGGAGCCTTCCCGGTCGTGGAAGCTGTCGCCGAGGGCGATCACCCGCGTCGGCTGGAAGGCATCGATGGCCTCGGCCAGTTTTTCCAGCGTCGCGGCCGTGTCGTAGGGGGGAAGCATCAGCCCCTTGCGGGCGAAGGAGGAGCCTTTCTCGAAGTGCAGGTCGGCGACGACGAGCGTGTGCTCGTCCGGCCACCACATGGCACCGCTGTCGTGAAGGCCGACGATTTCGCCCGCGATGGAGATGTCGTGACACACGGGTGCAAAGCGTCGCGCTTCGTTGCGGGCAAGAAACGGCCTCACTCCATAGCCTCCTTGACCAGATCGCCAGCGGCCCCTGCGAGAAGCGCTTCCTGCGCCTCGCCGAACACGGGTTCCTTGCCGATCTCCAGCATCACCGGAACGGCAAGCGGCGAAACCCGCGCAAGCGGAGTATGCGCGATTCGCCCCCGAATTCGGGCAAGAAGTTCGCCCAATCTGGAGATATCCAGAAGTCCTGTCGCCGCGTCCGCGAAGGTCGCCTGCAGCAGGATGTGGTCCGGCTCGTGCCGACGCAGCACGTCATAGATCAGATCGGCGGAGACCGTAACCTGCCGACCGCTCTTTTCCTGGCCCGGATGGCGCCGCTCGATCAGCCCGGCGATCACCGCGCAGGTGCGGAAGGTGCGCTTCATCAGGCTCGATTCCGCCAGCCAGGCGTCGAGATCGTCGCCCAGCATGTCCTCGTCGAAAAGCTGGTCGAGCGACAATTGGCCGCGCATCATCAGGGCGTCGAGGTCGGCCAGCCCCCACACGGCCAGCGCGTAGTCATTGGCGACGAAACCCATGGGTTGGGCGCCGATCCGCTCCAGCCGCCGGGTCAGCAGCATGCCGAGCGTCTGGTGGGCGAGCCGCCCCTCGAACGGGTAGCAGACGAGATAGTGCTTGTCCGCGCGCGGGAAGGTCTCGACCAGCAGCCCGTCGGGGCGCGGCAGCGCCGAACGCAGCTTCTGGATCTCCAGCCACTCGCGCACCTGGTCCGGCAACTCCCGCCAGCTCGCCGGGTCGGCGAGCATCGCCCGCACGCCGGCGGCGAGATAGGTGGAGAGCGGAAACTTGCCCCCCTGGTAGGACGGGATCTTCGGCGCCTCGGCGCGGGCACGCGAGACATAGGCCTCGTTCTCGCGCAGGCCCTCGAAGCGCAGGATCTCGCCGGCGAACAGGAACGTGTCGCCGAGGGCGAGCTGTTCGACGAACCATTCCTCGATCTCGCCGAGCATGCGCCCACCGCGGCCGATCGGCGTGCGCCGGCCTTCCGACTTCGAGCGCACCAGGCGGACCTTGAGCATCGGCGCCTCGACGATGGTGCCGACATTGAGCCGGTATTGCTGGGCGACCTTGGGGTGCGACAGGCGAAAGCGCCCGTCCGGCTGCCGCTTCAGCCTCGCGTAGCGGTCGTAGGTCCTGAGCGCATAGCCGCCGGTGGCGACGAAATCGACCACCTGCTCGAACCGCTCCCAGGTGAGGTCGCGATAGGTCTCGGCCGAGCGGATCTCGTCGAACAGCTCCAGCGGGTCGAACGGGCCGGCGCAGGCGCAGCCGAGCACATGCTGGGCAAGCACGTCGAGCGTGCCCTTGCGAAGCGGCGGCGTGTCCTGTTTTCCGCAGCGCGAGGCGTCGAGCGCCGCCTTGCACTCCAGCACCTCGAACCGGTTGGCCGGCACCAGGATGGCGCGCGAGGGCTCGTCCATGCGGTGATTGGCGCGGCCGATGCGCTGGGCAAGGCGGCTCGCCCCCTTCGGCGCGCCGACATTGATGACGAGATCGACATCGCCCCAGTCGATGCCAAGGTCGAGCGAGGAGGTGCAGACGATGGCGCGCAGGGCACCGGAGGCCATCGCCGCCTCGACCTTGCGCCGCTGGCCGACGTCGAGTGAGCCGTGATGCAGGGCGATGGGCAGGTTGTCCTCGTTGGCGTGCCACAGCGCCTGGAACAGCATCTCGGCCTGCGAGCGCGTGTTGACGAAGACCAGCGAGGTCCGATGCCGGGCGATGATCCGGTAGATGTCGGGCACCGCATGGCGGGCCGAGTGCCCCGACCAGGGGAGCCGCTCGTCGCTGTCGAGGATGGTGATGTCGGGCTCGGCCCCGCCTGCCACCGTGACGAGATCGGAGAGCGCGCGGGGCGCGCCCTCGCGCTGCGGCACCAGCCAGGCGCGCAGGTCGTCCGGCTCGGCAACGGTCGCCGACAGGCCGATTGAGCGCAGGGACGGGGCGATCCGGCGCAGCGCCGCAAGGCCGAGCGCCAGCAGGTCGCCGCGCTTGGAGGTGACCAGCGCATGCAGTTCGTCGAGGATCACCGTGTCCACGTCGGCCAGCATCTCGCGTCCCTGCGCATCCGACAGCAGCAGGGCGATCTGCTCCGGCGTCGTCAGCAGGATGTCGGGCGGGACCTGCTTCTGTCGCTGCCGCTTGTGCGCCGGCGTGTCGCCGGTGCGGGTCTCGATGCGGATGTCGAGGCCGATCCCGGCGACCGGAGCCTCCAGATTGCGGGCAATGTCCACCGCCAGCGCCTTCAGCGGCGAGATATAGAGCGTGTGGACGCCTTGCCGCGCGCCGGCCGCCCCCGGCTTGCGGCGCGGGCGCTGCGACAGGGCGACGAGGCTCGGCAGGAAGCCGGCCAGCGTCTTGCCGGCGCCGGTCGGGGCGATGAGGAGCACCGAGCGCCGCGTGCGCGCGGTCTCCAACAGTTCGAGCTGATGCGCGCGCGGGCTCCAGCCGCGGCTTTCGAACCAGCGGGAGAAACGTTCCGGCAGCAGGGGCGGCGCGGTGGCATCCATCGGCTTCAGACATAGTTGTTCCGTGTCTGTTCGTCGAGCCGCGATCCATTCCCAACCGCCCCGAACGCCCCTACATAGGAAAGATGATGCGTGAGGCTTCCTCTTCCGCCGGGACCGCCGGCGGCGACGTGCTGACCCTGACGGCGGAGGGACTCTACTGTCCGGCCGGCGGGTTTCATATCGACCCGGTGCGTCCCGTCGAGCGCGCGCTGGTGACCCATGGCCATGCCGACCATGCGCGTCCCGGCAATGGCGCCGTCTTGGCCTCGCGCGAGACGCTGGACATCATGGCGATCCGCTATGGCGAGGACTTCGCCGGCAGGCGCCAGCAAGCCCGGCCGGGCGAGGTCCTGCGCATCGGCGAGGTGCGCGTCTCCTTCCATCCGGCCGGCCATGTGCTCGGCTCCATGCAGGTGAGGATCGAGACGGCGCAGGGCATGCGCACCGTCGTCTCCGGCGACTACAAGCGCCAGGCCGACCCGACCTGCGCTCCGTTCGAGCTGCTGGCCTGCGAAGTCTTCGTCACCGAGGCGACCTTCGGCCTGCCGGTGTTCCGTCATCCGCCGGCCGCCGAGGAGATCGGCAAGCTGCTGAAGAGCCTGTCGCTGTTTCCGGAGCGGACGCATCTCGTCGGCGCCTACTCGCTCGGCAAGGCGCAGCGGGTGATCGCCGAACTGCGCGCCGCCGGTTACGGGCGCACGATCTACCTGCACGGGGCGCTGGAGCGGCTTTGTGCCTATTATCAGGCGCAAGGGATCGACCTCGGCAGCCTCGAGCCGGTCGGGCGGCAGGCGAAGGAACTGGCCGGCGAGATCGTGCTGTGCCCGCCGGGGCAGCTTGCCGACCGCTGGGCCCGGCGCTTCGGCGACCCGGTGACGGCCATTGCCAGCGGCTGGGTGCGGGTGCGGGCGCGCGCCCGCCAGCGCGGCGCCGAACTGCCGCTGGTGATCTCCGATCATGCGGACTGGGACGGTCTGCGGGAGACGGTGGCGCAGACCGGGGCCGGCGAGATATGGGTTACGCATGGCGCCGAGGACGCTCTCGTCCACTGGTGCCGGCAGCAGGGGCTGGCCGCCCGTCCGCTCAACCTCCTCGGCTATGGCGACGAGGGCGATGCGGCGGAGCCGGCAGGCAAGGGCAAGGCGGCGGAAACGGCCGCCGGGATCGGGAGCGAGACATGAGCGAAGAGCAGCGGGAACCGGACGGTCTGGCGGAGCCGGACGAGGGTTACGACGAGGATCTTCTCGATCTGTTCGACGACTATCGCGAGTCCTTCGAGGACTACGACGCGGAAGGGGTGGCCGACTGCTTCGCCTATCCGGCGGTGATCTGGCAGTTCGGCAAGGGCAATGTCTTCCAGGACGAGGAGGAACTGCTCGAGAATATCGAGACGCTGTTCGCCGCGCTGGAAAAGGAAGGGGTGGTGACCTCGGCCTTCGACATTCTCTCCGCCCATGTGGAGGGCGATGCCGCCATGGCGACGCTCACCTGGACCCAGTCGGACGCCGACGGCGAGCCGGTGATCGAGTTCACCTGCCACTACCATCTGATCTATGACGGCGATGCCTGGCGGATTGCCATGATCGTCAACGAGCCCTGAGGGATCCTTAGAGGGACGATGCAGCGTTTCGCCGCCCTGCTGGACAGGCTGTCCTTCGAGCCGCGCCGGTCCGCCAAGCTCGCGCTGATGGCGGACTATTTCCGCAGCGAGAGCGACCCGGCGCGGGGCCTGGCGCTCGCCGCGCTGACCGGCGGTCTCAGCTTCCGCCATGCCAAGCCGGCGATGCTGCGGGCGCTGGTGGCCGAGCGGGTCGATCCGCATCTGTTCGAGCTCTCCTACGACTTCGTCGGCGACCTTTCGGAGACCATCGCGCTGATCTGGCCGGCGGCGGAAGGTGAGGAGATCGCGCCGCCGGAATTGCCCGAGGTGGTGCAGCGGCTGCAGCAGGCCGGGCGCGGCGAGGCGCCCGGCATGATCGCCGGATGGCTCGATGCGCTCGACGAGACCGGCCGCTGGGCGCTGCTGAAGCTGGTGACCGGGGGCCTGCGCGTCGGCGTCTCCGTGCGCCTTGCCAAGACGGCGGTCGCCGCGCTCGGCCCATTGCAGGCGGACGATATCGAACAGGTCTGGCACGGGATGTCGCCGCCCTATGACGGCCTGTTCGCCTGGGCGCTGGGCGAGGGGGAGCCGCCGCAAACCGACGATCCGGTGCCGTTCCGCCCGGCGATGCTGGCGCATCCGCTGGAGCCGCGCGACATCGAGGCGCTGGATACGGCCGACTTCGCAGCCGAGTGGAAATGGGACGGCATCCGCGTGCAGGCCGCCGCGTCGAAGGGGCGGGACGGGCGCCTGCGCCGGCGGCTCTACAGCCGGACGGGCGACGACATTTCGGCCGCCTTTCCGGATCTGGTGGAGACGCTCGACTTCGATGCCTCGCTCGACGGCGAACTGCTGGTGGTGATCGACGGCATCGCCCAGAGCTTCAACGCCCTGCAGCAGCGCCTCAACCGCAAGACCGTCTCGGCGAAGCTGATGCGCGAACTGCCGGCGGCGATCCGGGCCTATGATCTGCTGGCACTCGGCGGCGAGGATCTGCGCGAGCGGCCCTTCCGCGAGCGCCGGGCGCTGCTGGAGCGGTTTCTCGGCGAGCTCGACCATCCGCGCATCGATCTGTCGCCGCTGGTGCCCTCACCCAACTGGCAGGCGCTGGCCCGGGCCCGCGAGGCACCGGCCGACCATCACGAGGGCGAGGATGCGGCGGCGATCGAGGGCCTGATGCTGAAGCGCTGGGACGCAGCCTATGTGCCGGGCCGGCCGAAGGGCCAGTGGTACAAGTGGAAGCGCGATCCCTTCCGTGTCGACGCGGTGCTGATGTATGCGCAGCGCGGCCACGGCAAGCGTTCCTCCTATTATTCCGACTACACATTCGGGGTCTGGCGAGAGGGCGGAGAGGGGGCCGAGCTCGTGCCGGTCGGCAAGGCCTATTTCGGCTTCACCGACGAGGAACTGCTGGAGATCGACCGCTTCGTGCGCCAGAACACGATCAACCGCTTCGGCCCGGTGCGCGAGGTTCGCCACGAGCCGCAGGCGGGGCTGGTGATCGAGGTCGCCTTCGAGGGACTGAACCGCTCCCCCCGCCACAAGTCCGGTCTGGCGATGCGCTTTCCCCGCGTGGCGCGGCTGCGCTGGGACAAGCCGCCGGCGGAAGCGGACCGGATCGAGACGCTGCTGGCCCTGCTGCCGCAGGACGAGGTCTCTGCCGCAACGTGATATTCCCGCGGCGTGGCCCGAGGTCACTTGATTGCCGGACCGTCCCGTCGCAGGGTGCCTCGCAACGAGTCCCGAGCGAGGTCCGCAGCGCATGCAACGTGTCATCGACTATTATTATACCCACGCCTCGCCCTGGGCCTATCTGGGGCACACGACCTTTCTGGAGATGGCGGATAGGCTCGGCCATGCGGTGCGCTTTCGGCCGGTGTCGCTGGCTGCCGTCTTTCCCGAGAGCGGCGGCCTGCCGCTGGCCCGGCGCCACCCGATGCGACAGGCCTACCGGCTCATCGAACTGCAGCGCTGGCGCGCCCATCGCAAGCTGCCGCTGACGCTGCAGCCGGCGTATTTTCCGGTCAATCCGGAGCTTGCCGACAGGATTGCCGTGGCGCTGGCCGTCGATGGCGGGCCGGTTTCCGCCTATTCGCAGGCCGCGTTCGAAGCGCTGTGGGTGAACGAGAAGGACATTGCCGAGGAAGCGGTGCATGTCGAGATTCTCGCGGGCCTCGGTCTCGATCCGGAGCGGGTGATCGGCCAGGCGGGCGAGAAGACGACCGTCGAGCGCTATGAAGCGCACCATGCCCAGGCCCTTGCCGAGGGCGTGTTCGGGTCGCCGAGCTATGTGCTGAACGGCGAAGTGTTCTGGGGACAGGACCGGCTGGGCCTGCTGGAGGAGGCCCTGGAGAGCGGCCGGCCGCCCTTCGAACTGCCGTGATCGCGCGGCCTGCTGCCGCGCTTTCGCCATGCCGGTCCGCTACCACGCTACTCGGTTCCGACCCGCGGAGAGCGATATGAAGAGGATAGCATTCTGCCTGGCATTCGGTTTCGCCGTCAGTCCTCTTGTGGCGCTGGCGCAGTCCGGTGATCGGCCTGATGTCGACCCCGACCGCTACGTGCTGTCGCCGGCCGGCGACAGCTTCCTGCGGCTCGACCGCCAGAGCGGGCGCATCGCTCAATGCCTCAAGCGCGAGGAGGGCTGGCGCTGCGTTCTGGTGCCCGATGCCCAGATCGTTCTGGAACAGGAGATCGCGCGCCTGTCCGACGAGGTGGCGAGCCTGCGCACGGAAAACCGGCGCCTGGCCGAAAAGGCCGGCGAGCCGGCGCTGGAGGAGGGCAAGCCACGCGCGGCCCCCGGCGGCAGCGGCAGACATGCCCTGACCCCGGAGGAGGAGCAGGAGATCGACCGGGCGATGGACTTCACCGAACGGGCGATGCGCCGCTTCTTCGGGCTGATGAAGACCCTGCGCGAGGAATATGACAGCTTCGCCCGATGAAGCGGCCGCGGAGGCGGCCGCTTCATCGTCGGGCCGTCATCTCTTCATCGCGTCCTTGACGATGGCGCCGCGCACCTGATCCTCGAGCCGGACGGCCCGCCGCGTCTTCAGGCTCATGGTCAGCGCGACCACGTCGCAGATCAGTGCCAGCCGGTTCGCGCGCGCCTCGAACAGATAGTGGCGGAACGAGAAGGTCGAGGCCGCCGCGCCGGTCACCCCGCTGAGCGTCATCACCGTGTCGCCGAGCTTCAGCGGACTGGTCCAGACGAGCTTCATCTCGACGGCGACGCGGCCGAGGTCGCGCGCCTCGAGCCAGGCCTCGGTCATCGGCGTGCGGTTCCACAGATGCGGGGCGGCCTCGCTGAAACAGGCGAGGGCAAAGGCGTCCTCGGCGCGTCCGTCCGGCCCGATATGGCGGGGCAGAACCGTCGCCCGATGGGTGAGGGCGCCGCCGGTGGCCTCGACCTGGCGGGCAGTGAGCGAGGTCGCCTCGGGCGTCGTCGCCAGGCCGCGCGGCAGGGCGGCGTCTGGCATCGGCGCGGCGGCGTCGTCGAAGCGTTTGCGCAACTCGCGCGCCATCTGGTCCGATGGGGCATAGCCGTCGACCGCGGTCGCCGCGAGGGCGCCGTCGATGGTGCGCCGCAATTCGTGCACCACCGTGAGCATGTAGGGGCCGTCGAAGGCAATGTGGCTGGTCATGACCAGCGTGTCGCCGGAATAGAGCTCCGCGTGATAGCGCACATGCCGGGCGCGACGGACGCCGGCGAGCGCGTCGCTCAAGCCCGTCAGCAGGCGAAACTGGCGGTCGGCCTCGTCGAAGCGCGCCAGGTAGAACTGGACGTTGAGATGATCGTTCTCATCGCATTCCCAGCAGTTCACGAAGGAAAACAATGTCTCGAAGGCAGGCATGATCGGCTCCTCGGGAGCATGTGGGACTGGATGGAAAGGGTCAGGCCAAGGCGAGGCTGCGGACGAGGAAGTCCTCGACCGCCCGGTTGCTCGCCCGGGCGATCTCCAGATCGAAATGCTGGAAGACGTGGCAGCCTCCCGGATGGACGGCGAGTTCGGCCGGGTTGCCGGCCGCCGTCCAGCGGGCCTGCATGAACAGCGTGTCGTCGAGCAGGGGATCGGCGCTGCCGACGACGAAATGCGCCGGTATCAGCCCGGAAAGATCGGCGAGCAGCGGCGAGATGTCGGGATCCGCCGGGTCATCGCCCTGCGCCAGATAGTGGCGGACGAACATCTTCAGGTCGCGGGTGTTGAGCACCAGCTTGTCGTCGCCCCAGGCGCGGGCGCTCGGCGTCAGCCGCAGGTCGAAGCAGCCGCAGGCGAACACGGCGGCACCGAAGCGCGAGGGCAGGCCGGTGTGTCCGCGCAGCCGCAGCAGCACGGTGGCGGCAAGGTGCGCGCCGGCCGATTCGCCGCCGATGGCGAACCGGTTGCCGCCGAACAGCTTTTCTCCCTCGCGCAGCACCCAGGCCGCCGCCGCCTCGCAGTCGTCCGGCCCTTGCGGATAGGGATGCTCGGGCGCCAGCCGGTAGTCGCAGGAGACGGCGGTGAGGCCCGTCGCCTCGGCGATCTCGGCAAGGCGCGGGTCCTGCTCGTCGGCCGCGCCCAAGGTCCAGCCGCCGCCATGCAGGTGCAGATAGGCGCCGGTGGACAGGCGCGTCCTCGGCTCCAGGATGCGCAGGCGCACCTCGCCATGGGGACCGGGAATCGCGATGTCGCGCGCATGCGGCGAGCGGGGCGGCCGCGGGAAGGGGCCAAGCCCTTCCGCCCGTCGTTCGCGGATCACCGAGGGCGGGTAGGACCACTGGTCCGGCAACAGGCTCAGGCGCCGCAGCAGGTCGCGGTTGAAGGCCCGCGTCTGTGCGGAGACCTCTCCGAAGGGCGTGGTGCAAGATTGGTCTGCGGCCATGTCGCCTGGCGCCCCGTCTGCCTGTCGTGCCTGAAGGAAGATTCCAACGCGCAGGCTACTGGCATGACACCCCCCTGCCAAGCCCCAACCCGTTAAAGCCATTGATCTATCGGCAGGTCCGACGAGAGAGGGGGCGGTCACCGCCGATTTGCCCGCCTTGCGTGCGACAGGCACTGACTGCATACTCCGTCCCCGTGGTGAGGCAGGCGGAACCATGCGGCAGAGCTATCGCAACCCGACCTTTGAAACCTGGACCTTCGAGGACGACGGGCTCGACCTGCGCCAGCGCATGGGGCGGCTGATGGTCGCGACCACGGGACAGCGCTTCTACGGCATCGGCCGCAGCCTCGGGGCCTGGCTGGCCGAGCAGAATGCCCGCGACGGCGAGCTGTCGGTGTTTCTCCGGCACACCTCGGCCTCGCTGACCATCCAGGAGAACGCCGATCCGGACGTGCAGGCCGACCTGCTCGACGCCTTGGCGCGGCTCGCGCCGGAGGATGCCGGCTGGCGCCACCGCTCGGAAGGACCCGACGACATGCCGGCGCATGTGAAGACCATGCTGACCGGCGTCAGCCTGCGGGTGCCGGTGGTGGCCGGGCGGCTGGACCTCGGCACCTGGCAGGAGGTCTATCTGGTGGAGCACCGGCGCGACAGCCAGCAGCGCAGCCTGACGCTGCGCTATCTGGGCACCTGAGCCGGCTCCGCCGTCAACCGTCCGCGAACTTGCGGCAAGCCTCGACCAGGGCCGCGACGATGCCCGGCTCGCTGGCCGCGTGCGCGGCGTCCTCGATGATCTTCAATTCCGCCTCGGGCCAGACGGCGGCAAGGTCGACGGCATTCTTCGCCGGCGTCACCACGTCATGCCGGCCGTGCACGATGACCGCCGGAATATGGCGGATCCGCCCGACATTGCGCAGCAACTGGTCGTCATGGGTCAGGAAGCCGCCATTGACGAAGTAATGCGTCTCGATGCGGGCGAAGGCATGGGCATAGTGCGGATCGGAGAAGGCCGCCTCGCGCGCCGGGTCGCGCAGGACCGAGAGGGTGGAGCCTTCCCAGCGGGCCCAGCGTGTCGCCGCCTCGAACTGCATCGCCTCGTCCAGGCCGGTGAGGCGCCGGTGATAGGCGGAGATCATGTCGGTGCGCTCGTCCTCGGGGATCAGGTCGCGGAATGGCGCGAACAGGTCCGGATAGAGCCAGCTTGCGCCCTCCTGGTAGAACCACAGCAATTCCGCCCGGCGGAGCAGGAAGATGCCGCGCAGAACCAGCGCGGTGACCCGCTCGGGATGAGTCTGCGCATAGGCCAGCGCCAGCGTCGATCCCCAGGAGCCGCCGAACACCTGCCAGCGGTCGACGCCCAGATGCTCGCGCAGCCTCTCGATGTCGGCGACGAGATCCCAGGTGGTGTTCTCGCGCAGCTCCGAATGCGGCGTCGAGCGGCCGCAGCCGCGCTGGTCGAACAGGACGATCCGGTAGCGGGAGGGATCGTGAAAGCGGCGCATGATCTCGCCTGCGCCCCCACCGGGCCCGCCATGCAGCATCACCACGGGGATGCCCTGCGGATTGCCGCATTCCTCGAAATACAGCGTGTGCAGCTCGCTGACGGCAAGCTGTCCGGTGCGATAGGGGTCGATGGGCGGAAAAAGCGCGTCGGTCATGGTCGGGTCCGTCTGAACGGGGCGTGTGGGGAGGGGAAGGTAGCGTGAAGTCCTGCGGCTGTCGCCTGTGGCATGGGGTGGCCTCGGCACTGTCCCCCGGAACTCGCCGGGGCGCTGGAGCTTACGGCGCGCCGTCGAGCATTCCCGGCCGGCCGGCGGGCTTGCGGAACTCCTCCACCATCGCCTGGACGTGGCGCGAGGGGGCGGGGGTGAGCAGGCTGACGAGAATGGCGACCGCGAAGCCGACCGGCAGGCCGAAGATCGCCGCCGACGTGTTGCGGATGCCGAACCACTCGGCCATGCCGCCATATTGCGTCAGCACCAGATAGGCGAGCGTCAGGCCGAACCCGGCGAGCATGCCGCTGACCGCGCCCGCCGCCGTGCAGCGCTTCCACCAGATGCCGAGCACCAGGGCCGGGAAGAACCCGGCGGCAGCCAGCGAGAAGGCCCAGGCGACCATCGACAGCAGGTCCGAGGGGCGGCTCGCGGCAAGGACGGCTGCCAGGGTGGCGGATGCCAGCAGGAACAGACGAGCGACCAGCAGGCGGCGGCTCGCCGGGGCGCGGGCATCGACCACCCGGTAATAGACGTCGTGGCCGAGCGCGTTGCCGATCGCCAGCAGCAGCCCGTTGGCGGTGGACAAGGTGGCGGCCAGCGCGCCGGCGGCGACGAGTCCGGCGATCACATAGGGCAGCCCGGCGATCTCCGGCAGCGCCAGCACGATGACGTCGCGGTCGATGGCAAGGTCGCCAAGGCGCAGCACGCCGGTGTTCTCCGGCATGGCGGCGCAGGCCTCGCGCACCGCCGCCGCCGAGGCCGCGGCGCGGCCGCAGATCTCGACAAGCCCGAGCCGGCCATAGCTGTAGATCCAGTCGGGCAGCGCCTGCAGGCCGGCGCCGATGACGTTCTGGTAGACCTCCAGCTTGGCGAAGGCGGCATAGGCCGGCGCGGTCAGATAGAGCAGGAGGATGAAGCCGAGGCTCCAGCCGGCGGAACGGCGGGCATCGCGCACGCTCGACGTGGTGAGGAAGCGCATCAGCAGATGCGGCAGGGAGGCGGTGCCGATCATCAGGCAGACGATGAGGGCGGTGAAGTTCAGCCGGTCGAGCGCCTCTCCCGGCACGAGGTGCCGCACCAGCGTGGCGGGATCGGCAAGGCCGCTGGCGAGCATCTGCTGTTCCAGCGCGGCGATCTGCTCAAGCACCTCGCCATAGGCGAACTGGACCACCGGCACGCCGAAATGCTGGGCGGACAGGATCGCCACCGGCAGCATGAAGGCAATGATCAGCACCAGATACTGCGCGGCCTGGGTCCAGGTGACCGACCGCATGCCGCCGAGCAGCGAGCACACCAGCACCGTGCCGAGGCCGACATAGACGCCGGTCTCGAAGGAGATGCCGAGGAAGCGTGAGGCGATCAGGCCGGTGGCGTAGAACTGCGCCACCACATAGGTGAAGGAACAGGCGAACAGCACGGCGACGCCGGTGAGCCGTGCCGCGTGGCCGCCAAAGCGCGCCGCCAGGAAGTCGGGAATGGTGAAGGCGCCGAACTTGCGCAGATAGGGCGCAATGAGCACGGCGATAAGGACGAAGCCGCCGACCCAGCCGAGCAGGTAGGCGAGGCCGTCGAAGCCGAGCATGTAGAGCGTGCCGGCAAGGCCGATGAAGGAGGCGCCGCTCATCCAGTCGGCGGCGGTCGCCATGCCGTTGTAGAGCGCGGGAACCTGGCGCCCCGCCACATAGTAGTCGGCAACGTGCACCGTGCGGCTGGCGACAGCGATGCCGGCATAGAGCGCAAGGGTCGCGGTCACCAGCAGGAAGCCGATGATCGGGCCGGGGACGCCGATCTGCTCCAGGACGATCAGCCCGGCGATGAAGACGGCCAGCAGGGCGGCAACGATCCCGTAAAGCTGCCCGGCATGACTTGCGAACTTGTCCGTCCTCACCGGAACTCCTCCCCGGCGTCGAACGGTTCGGGCTCGGCAACGCCTCCCTCGTGGTCGAGGCGTTCCTGGCGGAAAATGAACCAGACGGTCAGCAGCAGGGCGAGGAGGAGCGAGCCTTGCGCTGCCATGAAATAGCCGAGCGGAAATCCGGCGACGATCACGGCGTTGAGACGGTCGGCAAAGGCGGGCACGACGAGAACGAGAACCGCGAGCAGGACGATCGTGACGGCCGCAAGGCCGACCGTGCGCCGCCAGCGGCGCGCCGGCAGGTCCCTTGCCTGCTTTCCGTATCCGATCATTCGAGCCCTCCGGCGCCGCGACAGGCGTTCGCTTCTGGATATGCGATTCGTGGGGCGGCCGGTATGGGCGCCCCGACATCTTGCAGGATTGCCCGTGGACCGCAAAAGCGCCAGCGGCAAACGCTGTTTGCAGGTGTCCGCAACCGTCGCTTGATGCGGAGCGGGCCTGTGGCGATAATGTCCGTGAATGCCGGTCAGCCGCAGGCGCCGGTCGGGGGGAGCGGTGCCGCGATCTCGCTGGAGGAAAGTGGCGCGCCCATCGGGTCGAGGAGGGCCTGAGGGGGGCGATGCACGATGACTCGCGGTCAGCGTTTATGGAGGAAACCGGCGTGCCGGACAACGCGACGTATCACTTCGTGGTTGCGGACGATCATCCCTTGTTTCGCGGCGCGCTGCGCCAGACCATCGAGCTTCTGTATCCGGGAGCGGGGATCGCCGAGGTGGGAACGCTCGAGGATGCGGCCGCCGAACTCGAACGCCACGGCGAGGTCGACCTGCTGCTGCTTGACCTCGCGATGCCGGGCATGCGCGGATTTTCCGGGCTGATGTACCTGCGCGCGCAATACCAGAGCGTGCCCGTGGTCGTCGTCTCAGCCAGCGAGGATGCGGGAACGATCCGCCGCTGCATGGAACTGGGCGCGTCCGGGTTCATCCCGAAATCGCTCGGCATCGACGTGATCCGCGAGGCGGTGTCGCAGGTGATGGCCGGCGGAAGCTGGACGCCGCCCGACGTGGATCTCGGTGAGGCCGACAGCGAGGCGAGCGCCATGGCGCAGCGCCTGTCGACCCTGACGCCGCAGCAGGTCCGTGTGCTGATGATGCTCTCCGAAGGGCTGCTGAACAAGCAGATCGCCTATGAACTCGCCGTCTCCGAGGCGACGGTAAAGGCGCATGTCTCGGCGATCCTGCAGAAGCTCGGCGTCGAAAGCCGGACGCAGGCGGTCATTGCGGCGGCCAAGATCGAGCAGGGACAGTGGCTGACGGCGGAGGCGCGGTGACGGGTCCGGCAGGGCAATCCTGGCGGGGCGGGCCGCAGTTCAGGGCGTGACGCGGGCCCTGGGACTCGGATAGCCGACCCCGCCCTGATGGCCGTAGCTCTTCTGATGGCAGTCGCTGCAGGCGGAGATCACGTCCATCGCCATCGGCGATCCGTTCGGCGAGACCGCCATGTAGAACCAGTCGTCGGTTTGCGGCGAGCGGCCCGCCTCGACCTTTTCCATCAGGAAGAGTGGTCCGGGCTGGGTGCGGCCCTGCTCGTCGATGGCGAAGGATTCCAGTGCAAGCAAGCTGCCGGCGGGCATGACCACACCCGTTTCCTTGAACTGCAGGTATTCGTCCGCGCCGATCTCGTTCACATAGGTGACGAGCAGGCGCTCGCCGTGAAAGCCGGACGCGGCCGGATAGGCGCTGGCGGGGACCCAGGACCGGTAGGTTTCGACATAGTCGGCAGGGATCCAGCGCTTGTCGCCCTGCCGGTAGCCTTCGAGCAGGGCGTCCTTGAGACAGTCATAGACATCGGCCAGCTCCTCCGGGCTCAGAGCCTGTCCGGCCTTGCCCGCCTCGCAGGCCGCCTGCGCGGCCGCGCCGGCCAAGAGCAGGGCCGTTGCAGCGAGCAGGGGCGTCAGCAGTCTCGTCATCTGGGTCTTCCTCATGCAATCCCGGGGGCGGACCGGGGCCCCTGGTGCCGGGCCGGGAGCAACCTGCAGCCACAATATCGGCGTGGATGAGGCAAGCCTTTGCACGGATGCAGGAGCGCGGGCGTGACGCGGATCACTCGGCGGCGGCCGGACGCCCGGCGCTGCGCACGCGAGACAGAAAGGCCCTGAGTGCCGCCGGCTTCACCGGCTTGTTGAGCATCTCGATGTCCTTGCCCGCCGCTTCCGCGCGCACGCCCTGGCTCCGGTCGGCGGTGACCAGCAGGGCCGGGATCTCGATGCCGAAGCGCCAGCGAAGCTGCACGACGGCTTCGACGCCCGTGCCCTCGTCCAGGTGATAGTCGACGACCAGCACGTCGGGCCGCTCGCCCGCCTCGAAGGTCTTGCGGGCGGCCTCGCGCGCGTCGAGCGCCGTCGTCACCTTGCAGCCCCAGCCGGTGAGCAGCACCCGCATGCCGTCGAGGATCTGCGGCTCGTTGTCGATCGCCAGCACATGCAGCCCCTGGAGCGGAGCGTTCTGCGGGGCGGGAGCAGGGTGGGACGCCAGTGCGGGAACGGTGGCGGCCATCGGCAGTTCGATGGAGAAGCGCGAGCCGCGCCCGGCATCGGACACAAGCGCCACCGGATGGTCGAGCACCCGCGCGATGCGCTCGACGATCGACAGGCCGAGACCGAGGCCGCGTGCCTCGCGGGCGCCGTCGTCGAGCCGGTGAAACTCCATGAAGATCAGCTTCTGCTTCGATTGCGGAATGCCGATGCCGGTGTCGAACACCTCCAGCACCACCTTGCCGCGCCGGCGCCTGACGCCCACCAGCACCTTGCCGCTGCGGGTGTATTTGATCGCGTTGGAAATCAGGTTCTGGAGCAGCCGGCGCAGCAGCCGGCGGTCGGAACGGACGCTGGCACTGGTCGGAAGGATCACGAGGCGCAGGTTCTTCTCCTCCGCCACCGGCTCGAATTCGGTGCGCAGCGGGCTGAGGATTTCCTCCAGCCGGAAGACGGTGATCTCCGGCTTCAGGGCGCCGGTGTCGAGACGCGAGATGTCGAGCACCGCGCCGATGATTTCCTCCACCGACTCCAGCGAGGCGCCGACATTTTGAACGAGGTGCTTGAGTTCGCCTTCCGTGAAGCGCTCGGTCAGACTGGAGGCATAGAGCCGGGCAGCGTTGAGCGGCTGCAGGATGTCGTGGCCGGCGGCGGCGAGGAAGCGGGTCTTGCCGATATTGGCTTCCTCGGCCAGCGCCTTCGCCTGGGTCAGTTCCTCGTTGACGCGGGTGAGTTCGAGCGTGCGCTCGCGCACCCGCCGCTCCAGCGTCTCGTTGGCCTTTGCCAGCGCCTCCTCGCCGAGCACCCGCTCGGTGATGTCGGTATAGGTGGTGACGATGCCTCCGTCCGGCATCGGGCTGGTGCGCACTTCCAGCACGAGACTGCTGCCGGTCAGGTGCTCCTGGAAGGTCTCGTGCCGCACCGCCAGCTTGTCGAGGCGGTCGCCGACGATCACTTCCACGGGATCGCTGCCGAACTCGCCGCGCTTCGCATTGAAGCGGATGATCGCGTCGAGCGGCGTGCCGACCTGGCCGTATTCCGCCGGCAGGCCGAGCAGCTCGCGGAACTGCCGGTTCCAGCAGATCAGCCTGAGGTCGCGGTCGAACACCGAGATGCCCTGGCGCACCTGGTCGAGCGCGGTCTGCAACAGGTCGCGGTTGTACTGGATGGCGACGGTGGCATCGTCGAGCAGCTTCAGCGCGCCCTTGCCGCTGGGGTCGCGGCGCTTGACCAGCAGCGACAGGACCAGCCGCGAGGAGGCGGCGCCGATGGCACTGGCCAGCAGTTGTTCGGAAAACCGCAGGATCTGCGCGTCAGCGGTGGCGTTGGGGTCGAAGTCGCGGCCGCGCTCGCGGGCGAAGCTCTGGAACGAGCGGTCGGTGCGCTCCTCCCCCAGATAGCGCGCGATCGTCGATTTCAGGTCGCCGACGGTGACCGACGTGCGCCACAGGCGCAGGCCCGGCGTCGGCGACAGCTCGGACGGCACGAAGATATTGGCCTGCAGCCGCTCGACCGGTTCGGGCGCGCGGGCCAGCGAGACGATGACATAGGCGGCGATATTGGCCGCAAGGCTCCAGAACACGCCATGGGTGAGCGGGTCGAAGGCGAGCGAGAACAGCGCCTGCGGCCGCAGCAGCCAGATGCCGAAGGGACCGTCGTTGATCAGCGTGACCGGGATCAGGCCCGACTGCGCGAAGGTCGGCAGCAGCAGGGTATAGACCCACAGGGCGAAGCCCGACAGCATGCCGGCGATGGCGCCGCGCGCAGTCCCCCGCCGCCAGACGAGCCCGCCGAAGAAGGCCGGGGCGAACTGGGCGATGGCCGCGAAGGACAGCAGGCCGATGGAGGTCAGCGCCGCCGTGTCTCCGGCCGCCCGGTAGTAGGCATAGGCGAGAAGCAGGGTCACGAAGATCGCCGCGCGGCGGGTGAGCAGCAGCAGCCGGCTCATGTCCTCGCCATGCGAGGCGATGATCGAATCCTCGCTGGAGCGGCGCAGCACCATCGGCATGACGAGGTCGTTGGAGATCATGATGGCGAGCGCGACGCTGGCGACGATCACCATGGCGGTCGCCGCCGACAGGCCGCCGATGAAGGCGAAGAGCGCCAGCCAGGGGTGGTGGCCGGCCAGCGGCAGGGCGAGCACGTAGGAGTCCGGGTTGACCGACGGATCCAGCATGATCATGCCGGCGGCGGCGATCGGCACGACGAACAGGTTGATCGCGACCAGGTAGAGCGGGAACAGCCAGGTGGCGCGGCGCAGCTCCGCGCTGGAATTGTTCTCGGTCACCGTGACGTGAAACTGCCGCGGCAGCAGAATGACGGCGATGCTCGACAGCAGCGTCATCACCACCCAGTTGCCGCCGGACAGCTCGCCGGACATGGCCTCCACCACCCTGGGATCGGCCGCCATTGCGGCGAACAGGTCGCCCGGTCCGTCATAGAGCGAATAGGTGACCCAGACCCCGACCGCGAGGAAGGCCACCAGCTTGACCACCGCTTCGGCGGCAATGGCGAGCATCAGGCCTTCCTGGTGCTCCGTCGCGTCGATATGTCGGGTGCCGAAGGCCCAGGCGAAGATCACCATGCCGATGGCGATCATCAAGGTGATGTCGTTGAAGAAGGGCAGGCCCGTCTCGCCGGTCTTGAGGTCGAGATGGGAGATCAGCGTGGTCACCGACAGCGACACCGCCTTCAACTGCAGCGCGATATAGGGGACGATGCCGACGACCGCGATGATCGCGACGACGGCGGCGACCGGCTGGCTCTTGCCGTAGCGCGCGCCGATGAAGTCGGCGACGGAGGTGATGCGCTCGCTCTTGGCGAGCCGGATGATCCGCCGCAGCAGCGGATAGCCGAGCGCGAAGACCAGGATCGGGCCGATATAGATCGTCAGGAATTCCAGTCCGCTGCGGGTCGCCGTCCCGACCGAGCCGAAGAAGGTCCAGGACGTGCAGTAGACCGAGATCGACAGGGCATAGATCATCGGCCGGCCATTGCCGGATGCGGTGAAGCGCGCCTTGCGGTCGCCATAGCTGGCAATGGCGAACAGCAGAAGCACGTAGCCGAGCGCCGCGACGACGACGACCCACCCTTCGACCATGCGGTGCATTCCTCCCAATCTGCTGCGCCGATCGGATCATGTTTGCCGGCTGCTGTCCATTGACCGCTTGTCGGGGACGCCTCGGCCGGCGCGCCGGCAATACGGAGATTTCCGGGGGCGGCAGGCCGTGCTAAACCGACTGCTGCAACCTGACACGCCTCGGCCGCCGCTTCCGCGGTGCCGGCAGCCACGGGATGGAGCCAGCATGCTGAAGGAATTCAAGGAGTTCGCCGTCAAGGGGAACATGATCGACATGGCGGTGGGCATCGTCATCGGCGCGGCCTTCGGAGCGATCGTGTCCTCGCTCGTCGACGACGTGATCATGCCGCCGATCGGCCTGCTGATCGGCGGCGTCGATTTCTCCCAGCTTTTCCTGGTCTTGAGCGAGGGCGCGGCGCCCGGACCCTATCTGACCATCGAGGCCGCCACGGCGGCCGGCGCGGTGACCTGGAACCTCGGCCTCTTCATCAATGCCATCATCAAGTTCCTGATCATCGCCTTTGCCCTGTTCATGGTGGTCAAGGTGGTCAACCGGCTGCGCAACGAGAAGCCCGCCGCACCGCCGGAGCCGCCGGCACCGAGCCGCGAGGAAGTGCTGCTGACCGAGATCCGCGACCTGCTGAAGACGCGCTGACACCCCGGGCGGGCGCGCAGGCGCCCGCCGTCCCCTTTCCGGAAGAGACTGATCCCGTCATGATCGATGCGATGTCCGCGCTGCGGCCGGAGGCGCGCGAGGCGCCCGAAAGCGGCATTGTCGAGGTGGTGAATTTCGCGCGCGAGCGCGGCGACCTGATCCCGCTCTGGGTCGGCGAGGGCGACCTGCCGACGCCGGACTTCATTCGCGTGGCCGCCAACGCCTCGCTGGCACGGGGCGAGACCTTCTACACCTATCAGCGCGGCATCCCGGCCCTGCGCGAGGCGCTGGCCCGCTATCACCTGCGGCATTTCGGGCGCGACTGGGGCGCGGAGCGCCATTTCGTCACCGGTTCGGGGATGCAGGCGATCCAACTGGCGGTGCAGGCGGTGGCCGGCGCCGGCGACGAGGTGATCTATCCCGAGCCGGCCTGGCCTAATTTTCCGGCGGCGATCGGCATCATGGGAGCCCGGGCGATCCCGGTGCCGCTCGACTTCTCGCCCAACGGCTGGACGCTCGACATCGACCGGCTGTTTGCCGCGGTCACCCCGCGCACCCGGGCGATCTACCTGAATTCGCCGTCCAATCCGACCGGCTGGATGGCCGACAAGGAGACGCTGGCCGCCATCCTCGAAGAAGTCCGCCGCCGTGGCCTGTGGATCGTCGCCGACGAGGTCTACAGCCGCTTCGTGGAGGGGGAGGCTGCACGCGCGCCGTCCTTCATGGACGTGTCGGACCCGGACGACCTGATCCTCTACGTCAACACCTTCTCCAAGAACTGGGCGATGACCGGCTGGCGAATCGGCTGGCTGTCCGCACCGCCCGCGATGGGCCAGGTGGTGGAGAACCTGATCCAGTATTCCACCTCGGGCGTTGCCCAGTTCATGCAGCATGCGGCGCTTGCAGCGCTCGACGAGGGCGAGGAGTTCCTGGCGTTGCAGCGCCAGCGCGCCAGCGCCGGCCGGACCATCGTCGAGGCGCGGCTGGCGGCGACCGGGCGCATCCGCTATGCCCCGCCGCAAGGGGCATTCTACCTGTTCTTCGGCATCGATGGACAGTCCGACAGCCGCGACACGGCGAAGCGGATCGTTGCCGAGACCGGTGTCGGCCTGGCACCGGGGATTGCCTTCGGTGCGGCAGGCGAGGGCTTCCTGCGGCTCTGCTTCGCCCGCTCCGCGCGGCAGTTGGAGACAGCCGCCGACCGACTCGCCGACTGGATAGCGCGTTGACGACACACGCGACTCTGCGCTACGGATTTTTGCGTAGCAGATCGGAAACGGTCACATCTGGTTCGCCTCCCGGGTCGGACACCGCGTCGTATCGGGCCGGACATGCATGAAGAGCATAATCCCAGGGTATTAGCAGTGCCCAGTGTATCCGAGGCGCGCCTCGAGAGCGTGCTGGGCACCGCGGTGGACGGCATCGTCGTGATGGACGAGCGCGCCCGGATCCTGCTTTTCAACAAGGCCTGCGAAACCCTGTTCGGCTACAGCGCCGAGGAGGTGCGTGGGCGCAACGTCAAGGTGCTGATGCCGGCCGACTACGCGCACGCCCATGACGGCTATGTCCACAACTACCTGGAGACCGGAGAGAAGCGCATCATCGGCATCGGCCGCGAGGTGCGCGGCATGCATCGCGACGGCACCGAGTTTCCCATCGAGCTCTCCGTCGGCGAGGCGGCGACCCCGGAAGGGCGCCAGTTCATCGGCATCATCCGCGACCTGCGCCAGCGCAAGGCGGTGGAACGGCGGCTGGCCGAGGCCCAGGCGCAACTGGTCAGCATGACCCGGATCAGCGCGCTGGACGAAATGGGCGCGGCGATCGCCCATGAGCTGAACCAGCCGCTGACCGCGATCATGCTCTATCTGCAGGCGGCCAAGCGCAAGGTCGGCGACGACCATCGCGACACCAAGCTGATCGAGATCGTCGACAAGGGCGTGCGCGAGGCGGAGCGGGCCAGCCAGATCATCCAGCGCATGCGGCGCTTCGTGGAAAAGCGCGATCCGGAGCGGCGTCCGGTATGTGTCTCGCGGCTGGTCGGCGAGTGCCTCGAACTGGTGACGCTCGGCATCGACTGCCGGGACGTCGAGATCGTCAATGAAGTCGGCGAGGGCCTCCCGGACCTCAGCGTCGATCCTGTGCAGATCCAGCAGATCCTGGTCAATCTGATAAGGAATGCGCTCGACGCGGTGCGACAGGCTCCGGTAAAGCGTGTCGGGATAACGGCGGCTGCGGCCGGCGAGGACATGCTGATTCGGATCACCGATTCCGGTGGCGGCGTTCCGGCGGAAGTCGTGCCGACCCTGTTCAGGGCGTTTTCCGGCGCCAAGAAGGGTGGGTTGGGCCTCGGCCTGACGATCTCCCGCTCGATCGCTCAGAATCACGGCGGCGATCTTGCCGTCGAACCCAATGGTGGAGAAGGGGGAGCTGCCTTCGTGTTGCGCCTGCCGGTAGTCACGCCACCGCGTGATGGCCAGGCGGACGCGCCCCCTGGCAGAAGAGGACAGACGGCATGAGTGCCACTGCGCATCTGATCCATATCGTCGACGACGATCCGGCGATTCGTGACGCGTTGACTCTCGTCTTCGAGTTGGAAGGCTACAGCGTGGCCTCGTTCGAAACCGGCGAGGCGTTCCTGGATCAGGTCGCGCGACCGAGCTCCCGGCCCGGATGCGTGATCCTCGATGTGCACATGCCCGGACAGTCCGGCATCGAGATCCTGCGCCGTCTCCATGCGGAGCGGTTCGCCCCACCGGTCTTCGTGATCTCCGGCCAGGGCGACATCCCCATGGCGGTCGAGGCGATCAAGCAGGGCGCGCACGATTTCATCGAGAAGCCGTTCGATGCCGAGACCGTGGTGACGCGGGTTCGCGAGGCGATCGAAGTGAGCGAGCGCAAGCAGGCGGACGCCGGCAGCCCGCCGCTGCGCAGCTTTCCGGGCAACGAGACGCTGACCCCCCGCGAACGGGAGGTGCTGGAGGAGATCACCGCCGGCGCCTCCAACAAGGAGGCGGGCCGCACGCTGGGCATCAGCCCGCGGACCATCGAGGTGCACCGGGCCCGCATCATGGAGAAGCTCGGCGCGCGCAACGCAGCCGATCTGGTGCGCATCGTTCTCTCCCACGAATAGCTTGTCCGAACAGACAGGGGTCTTGGCCGCGGCGCTTCCGTATTCCGCCGGAGTTTCGCCAAGCCCCTGAAGAACTATAGTCGCCCATCGGCGGCTCATTCCGGGCCGCGTATCGGAGCTGCCAGGGCGGCGGGAATGGACCGGTGACTATCCATATCGTCGAAGACGATCCGGGGGTGGGCGATTCGCTCGCAATGCTGCTCAGGGAGATCGGGCACCAGGTGGAGGTGTATCCGGACGCCGAGAGCTTTTTCGAGCACACCCCTCCGGGACCGCAGGACACCGTCATCGTCGACCTCGTCCTGCCGGGCGTGAGTGGCGTCCAGCTCATTCGCTGGCTTGCGCGGCTGGCGACACCGCCGAGGTTGATCGCCATCAGCGGGCAGTCGCGCCGCGCCATCGATGATCTGTTCGGCAACGACCTGCCCCCTGTGTTGCTGCGCAAGCCGCTGACGGAAGAATCTCTCGTCGCGCTGCTTTAGCGGTCCTGACCTAAGATTTCGGGGCAAGGTTTTCTGGCCGATGGAATGCGTTGTTTTGTCGCTGGTTCGGAGCGACTGTGACGTTTTCTCCCCTTTGCGGCAGTCGTCCGGCTCGACGAAAAATCCAAAATATCGATTGAAATCAGGTCTTTTCCGTAGGTTCTCTTGAATTTTGCGGAAACTTTCGGACTTTCACGCCAGGCTGTAAATGTCGGCGCCGAGCCTCTAGGTACAACGTCGTACGAAAACCACCGAAGTTTCCCCCGGCAGCCGCCGCATCTAGATTTTCTCCAAGTTGACGGAGAGCTGTTTTCGGACGGAACACGGCTCCGGTTGGCCGGGCGGACGGGCCCGCGAACCGAAATCCCACCGGCAACGCGAGGCAGCAGGAGGAGGGGGCGATGGCCTACCTGGATCGGACTTCCGAGACGATAGGGCAGCAGCGGGTCACGGGACGCGCTGTGCGCGAGGTCGCCAAGACGCCGACGGCGCGTGTGCAGCGCCACGAACAGCACCATGTCATTTTCTATGAGGGCGATCAGGCCGAGCGGATCTTCGAGCTGCAGGACGGTATCGTCATGCTCTACAAGCTTCTGCCGGACGGTCGCCGTCAGGTGGTCGAGATCCTCAACCGCGGCATGATCTTCGGGACGGCGGGGGGCGAGCGCTATGACTGCTCGGCCGAGACGCTGACGCCCGTGCGGTTGGCGGTTCATGACCGCCGCGAGGTCGACGCCTCGGCCGTGCTGCAGAGCCATGTGGCGAAGTGCCTGATGTCGCAGATGGAGCGCCTGCACGAGCATGCGATGCTGCTCGGCCGCAAGTCCGCGATGGAGCGGGTCGCCAGCTATCTCATCCGCATGGTGCCGAACCGCGGCGGCGAGGGCTGCACCGGCCCGCTCTCCGAGACCTGCGACCCGCACGACCTGGTGCTCACCATGACGCGCCAGGAAATCGCCGACTATCTCGGCCTGACCATCGAGACGGTCAGCCGGGTGATCTCCGAATTGAAGCGTCGCGGTGTGATCCGCCTGGAGCGGCAGGACCGTATTCATGTGACCCGTGTCTGCGGCCTGTGCCAGTTGACCGGAATCCACTGACGCCTGCACCGATGTCGGCGGGCTCCTGCCGACGAACGGTCCGTTGTCCTCCCACACGGACCTCATAGCCCCGGGCTTCGCCAGCCCGGGGCCTTTTTGTTCGCCCTCGCTCTGAAGGGCGAGGGGAGGTGTCAGACGGCCACCGAATGGCGGGCCAGCCCGCTCTGCAGGTAGATGTCGAACGCGGCGGCCGCGATCCGGGCATACGGTGCCCCGCGCGGCGTCACCCGGATGCGGGCGCCGTCGATCTCCACCAGCCCGTCCTCGACCAATTCGCCAAGATCGGCCATGCTGCCGGAGAAATGCGCCAGCGGCAGGCCGTGGGCGGCCGCGATCTCGCCGATATCGGCCGCATGCTCGGTCATCAGCCGTTCGATGATGTCGGCGCGGGCGCGGTCGTCGGCATCGAGAGCGATGCCGCGCGCCACCGGCAGCAGTCCGTCGGCGATCGCCCGGCTCCAGCCGCCGGTGTCCGGCATGTTCTGGATGTATCCCTGGGGCAGGCGGCCGATCGAGGAGGCGCCGAAGCCGATCAGCGTGTCGGCGGTGTCGGTGGTGTAGCCCTGGAAGTTGCGGCGCAGGCGGCCGGCATCGAGCGCCTGTGCCATCGTGTCGTCGGGCATGGCGAAATGGTCGAGGCCGATGGCCCTGTAGCCGGCCTCGATCAGGTGGGCGCGGGCGTGATCGGCCATGGCGATGCGCTCGCGCGAGTCCGGCAGCCGGCTCTCGTCGATCAGCCGCTGGTGCTTCTTCATCCACGGCACATGGGCATAGCCGAACAGGGCGATGCGTCCCGGCGCGAGATCCCGCGTCAGCCGGATCGTCTCGGTGACCGTTTCCAGCGTCTGGAACGGCAGGCCGTACATCAGGTCGAAATTCAGTGCGTCGATGCCGACCGCGCGCAACCGCTCGACGGCGCTTGCCACCTGCTCGAACGGCTGCACCCGGCCGATGGCCTTCTGCACCACCGGGTCGAAGTCCTGCACGCCGAGGCTGGCGCGGGTGATGCCGGCCTCGCGCAGCGTCTCCGCCAGATCCTCCGTCACCGTGCGCGGGTCGAGCTCGATCGCGTGCTCGTGGGCGGGATCGAAGACGAAATGTTTATGCAGCCGCTCGACCACGGACAGGAACTGGGCGCGCGGAAGCAGGCTCGGCGTGCCGCCGCCCCAGTGGATGTGCACGGTCCGGCTGCGCTGCGGCAGCCGCTCGGCGACCAGGTCGATTTCCGCCAGCAGCGCGTCCGTATAGTCGAGCAGCGGCTCGTCGCGCCGCGCCGCCTTGGTGTGGCAGCCGCAATAGGAGCAGATCACCCGGCAATAGGGGACGTGCAGATAGAGGGACAGCGGCGTGTCGGCTGGCAGTCCCGCCAGCCAGTCGCCATAAGTCGCCCCGGTGACGCCGGCATGGAAATGCGGCGCGGTCGGGTAGCTGGTGTAGCGCGGCACGGAACGTGTCGCATAGCGGTGGTCAAGGTTGCTCATGCGGCGACCTTGCCAGCTTCGCGCCGGGCGAACCTTGATCCTGCTCAACGTCGCGGACATGCGATTATGCATGGCAGGCTTGCAGAGAACGCATGCCGGCCCGACGCGTTTCTTGGTCTATTGCCCAATCACTCACCCAGTTTCCGGATCCGCTCGGGTCCGCGGCGGATTCCCATGCACACACTGCGGCAGGTCCTCACGACGCTGGCGATCGGCGCTCTCGGCGGCGGCGCATTTCATCTCGTGGGCCTGCCGGCGGCGTGGCTGGCCGGCGCGATGGTCGCCACCGCCGCCGCCGTCCTGTCCGGTGTGTCCTGCAAGGTTCCCGACCGCTTCCGCGACCTGCTCTTCGTGATTCTCGGCCTGACCATGGGCGCCGGCGTGACGCCGGAAACGGTGGATCGGATCGGCGAGTGGCCGCTCACCATGGCACTGGTTCTCGTCTCCGTGGCCGCCGTGCTCGGCGCCACCTATCTGTTCCAGCGCCGGATCGCCGGCTGGGACCGCCACACGGCCTATTTCGCCGCGATTCCCGGCGCCCTGTCCTATGTGATGATCCTCTCGCTCTCCTATCCGCGCGCCGACACGATGCGGGTGGCGATCGCCCAGACGCTGAGGGTGTTCATCCTGGTCTCGCTGCTGCCGCCGATCATCGCGGGGAGCGACCCCGGCGGGGGCGGCGCCGTTGCCTCGGCCGTGCCGCTCGAATTGCTGCCGGTCTCTCTCGTGGCGGGCGTCGGGCTCGTCGCCGGCTACCTGTTCCAGCGGCTCGGCGTGCCGGCCGGCTGGCTGACCGGCCCGTTCTTCGTCAGCGCCGCGCTCAACGCCAGCGGCGCGCTGGTGGTGCAGTTGCCGGACTGGCTGATCGTGCCCGCGCTCATCGGCCTCGGCTGTCTGATCGGCTGCCGCTTCACCAATATCGGGCTGCGCGATCTGCTGCGCCTGCTTCTGGTCAGTCTCGGCGCCTTTGCCGTCGGCATGAGCATCGCCGTTGCCATCTCGCTGCTGGCCTGGGGCGTGCTCGGTCTGCCGCTCGGCCAGTTGCTGCTGGCCTATGCGCCCGGCGGGCTGGAGGCGATGACCCTGCTTGCCTTCCTGCTCGACCTCGATCCGGCCTTTGTCGCCGCGCACCAGCTCGCCCGCTATATCGGCATGGTGCTGATCCTGCCCTTCGTCACGCGCCGCATTCTCGGGCCGCCGGACAGGACCGTCTGAGAGGCGGATACGGCCGGTCTCCAAGGCTCGACGGCCTCGGTATGGCGGCTCGGGGCGGCCGGAAAAGGGGCGCAACGGCAGGAAAATCCAAAAACAAAACGTCGCAGACGTGCTTTTGCGGATGTTCTTGTCGCGACTTTCCCGCAAGCTGTGTTGACCTGGATCAAGGCGGCTTCGAGCCAATCGGCGATACCTGCGCCTTGACCCTGTGGGGTTTGGATCATCAAGAGACTCGGGGCGCGCACCAATGGCTCAAGCTCAAGCCAAGTACATCACGATGGAGGAAGGCTTCTTCGCCGCATTCCTCGTTGTGATTGCCTTCGCCTGTCTGATCATCGCCGGCAAGACGTATGATCAGGTCATGGCCTTCCACACCGCAATCGGCTCACTCGCTGCAGCCGTTGGCGCCTTCCTTATCTTCAAGAAGTTCTTCGAGGGCCGCGCACCGGTCCCGCAGGAAATCAACGGCAAGCCGAACTACAACCTCGGCCCGATCAAGTTCGGCGCCTGGGCGGCGGTGTTCTGGGGCGTCGCCGGGTTCACCGTCGGCCTGATCATCGCGCTGCAGCTTGCCTATCCGGTGCTGAATTTCGACCTACCCTGGACGAATTTCGGCCGGCTGCGCCCGCTGCACACCTCGGCCGTGATCTTCGCCTTCGGCGGCAACGTGCTGCTCGCCACGTCCTTCTACGTGGTCCAGCGCACCAGCCGCGCCCGCATGCCGGGCACGATCGCGCCCTGGTTCGTGATTCTCGGCTACAACATGTTCATCGTCATCGCCGGCACGGGCTACCTGCTGGGTGCAACCCAGTCGAAGGAATATGCCGAGCCGGAGTGGTACGCCGATCTGTGGCTGACCATCGTCTGGGTAGCCTACCTGCTGGTTTTCCTCGGGACTTTGTGGAAGCGCAAGGAACCGCACATCTACGTGGCCAACTGGTTCTACCTGGCCTTCATCGTCACCATCGCGATGCTGCACATCGTCAACAACCTGACGGTTCCGGTGACGATCTATGGCACCAAGTCCTACATCCTGTGGGCGGGTGTCCAGGACGCCATGGTGCAGTGGTGGTACGGCCACAACGCGGTCGGCTTCTTCCTGACCGCCGGCTTCCTCGCCATCATGTACTACTTCGTGCCCAAGCGCGCCGAGCGGCCGGTCTATTCCTACCGCCTGTCGATCGTGCACTTCTGGGCGCTGATCTTCCTGTACATCTGGGCCGGTCCGCATCACCTCCACTACACGGCGCTGCCGCAATGGGCCTCGACGCTGGGTGCCACCTTCTCGATCATCCTGTGGATGCCTTCGTGGGGCGGCATGATCAACGGCCTGATGACCCTGTCGGGGGCCTGGGACAAGCTCCGCACCGATCCGGTGCTGCGCATGATGGTTGTCTCCATCGCCTTCTACGGCATGTCGACCTTCGAAGGTCCGTTGATGAGCCTGCGTGCCGTCAACTCGCTGTCGCACTACACGGACTGGACCATCGGTCACGTCCACTCGGGTGCGCTCGGCTGGGTCGGCTACATCTCCTTCGGCGCCCTCTACTGCCTGATCCCCTGGCTGTGGAACAAGAAGCAGGTCTATTCACTCAAGCTGGTGAACTGGCACTTCTGGATCTCCACGATCGGCATCGTGCTCTACATCTGCGCGATGTGGGTGTCCGGCATCATGCAGGGCCTGATGTGGCGTGCCTATGACAGCATGGGCTTCCTCGAGTACTCGTTCATCGAGACCGTCGAGGCGATGCATCCCTTCTATGTCATCCGCGCCCTTGGCGGTGCCCTCTTCGTCGCGGGCTCGCTGATCATGGCCTACAACCTCTGGATGACCGTACGGCATGGCGAGGCTGAAGAGGCCGAAACCGCTCCCGTCGGCACCATGGCTCCGGCCGAGTAAGGGGAGAGCAAGATGTCCATTTGGAAAAAACACGAAATCCTCGAGAAGCGCTCCCTGGTTCTCGTCATCGCAATTCTGGTCGTTGTCTCCATCGGCGGCATCGTCGAGATTGCCCCGCTCTTCTACCTGAAGAGCACCATCGAGAAGGTGGAGGGCATGCGGCCCTACACCCCGCTCGAACTGGCCGGGCGCAACATCTACATCCGCGAGGGCTGCTACCTGTGCCATTCGCAGATGGTGCGCCCGATGCGGGACGAACTGGAGCGCTATGGTCACTTCAGCCTGGCGGCCGAGAGCATGTATGACCACCCGTTCCAATGGGGGTCGAAGCGGACCGGACCGGATCTCGCCCGCGTCGGCGGCAAGTATTCGGACGAGTGGCACCGCGACCACCTGGTCGATCCGCGGTCGGTGGTGCCGGAATCGATCATGCCCGGCTACCCCTTCCTGCTCAACGCCAGGGTGGAGACCCGGGGCATCTCGGATCACCTGAAGGCCAATGCCATCGTCGGCGTGCCGTATGACGAGGCGCAGATTTCGGAGGCTGCACGCGATCTGATCGCCCAGGCCACGCCCGACAGCGATGCGGTCGACAGCTTCCTGGAACGTTACCCCAACGCCATCGTCCGCGACTTCGACGGCGATCCGAGCAAGGTGACGGAGATGGACGCCCTGATCGCCTATCTCCAGATGCTCGGCACCCTTGTCGACTTCTCGATCTACGACAACAAGGCCAACCTGCGCTGAGGAGGCGGTGATGAACGAGACATACGAGGCCGTCGCCAGCTTCGCCCAGACATGGGGGCTGATCTACTTCGTGGTGCTTTTCGCAGGTGTCGTCGCCTATGCGCTGTGGCCCAAAAATGCCAAGCGCTTCGACGACGCGGCACAGATCCCCTTGCGGGAGGATTGAGACATGGCTGACGGGTACAAGAAAGAGGTCGACCACATCTCCGGCGTCGAAACGACCGGGCACGAGTGGGATGGTCTGAAGGAACTGAACAATCCGCTGCCGAAGTGGTGGCTCTACATCTTCTACGCCACGATCGTCTGGGCGATCGGCTACTGGGTGGTCTATCCGTCCTGGCCGCTGATTTCCGGCTACACCGCCGGTGTCCTCGGCGACAGCCAGCGCGCCAATGCGCTGGCCGCCTACGAGGCCGGCATGGCAGAGCGGGCACAGATCGGCGAGAAGCTGATCGACGCCTCGCTGGAAGAGATCGAGTCGACCCAGTCCCTGCTGGAATTCGCCATGGCCAACGGCCGTGCGGCCTTCGGCGACAACTGCGCTCCGTGCCATGGTACCGGCGCGGTGGGTGGCGTCGGCTATCCCAACCTGCAGGACGACAACTGGATCTGGGGCGGGTCGCTCGAAGACATCCATCTGACGCTGCAGTACGGCATCCGCTCGGGTCATGACGAGACCCGCGTCGGCGACATGCCGTCCTTCGGCACCGATGGCCTGCTCGACAAGGAGCAGATCATCCAGGTGGCGAACTTCGTCGGCAGCCGTGTCGGCCTCGAGCCGGAGGCGGGCGTGGATCTTGCGGCCGGCGAGGAAGTCTATGCCGAGAACTGTGCCTCCTGCCACGGCGACGACCTGAAGGGGATGCGGGAGGTCGGCGCTCCCGATCTGACCGCCAACAACTACCTTTACGGCAAGTCGATCCAGGCGATCGCGGCGCAGGTGACCAATGCCCGCAACAGCGTGATGCCCGCCTGGGCGCCGCGTCTCGATCCGGCGACGGTGAAGTCGCTCGCGGTCTATGTCCACGCCCTTGGCGGCGGCGAATGAGCCGCTGAACAGGCAAGGACTGAGCTTCGAAAGGCGCCCCTAGCGGGCGCCTTTCCCGTTTCAGGCCGGAGTGCGGTCGCCGCCGCGAACCTCCTGCCGATCCCCGCTCGCTTCCGGATCGTGGGGCCTGCTGCGGACCTGCGAGGGCGTCTGCCCGGTCAGCCGGCGAAAGGCGCGAGAAAACGCGCCCTGGTCGTCGTAGCCGAGGCGCCAGGCAATCTCGCCGACGGCAAGCGTGGTGCGTCGCAGCGCCCAGAGCGCATAGTCGAGGCGCGCCTCTTCCGCTATCGCCCGGAAGGTCGAGCCCTCGCCATCCAGCAGCCGGCGCAGGCTGCGTCCCGACATGCCGAGATCGGCGGCGATGTCGCCTTGCGAGAACGGACCCTGCCCGACGCGCCGGCGGATCGCCTCGGCGATGTCATGGCCTGGGGCGCGGTCGCCGCGCGACGGCTGCGGGGGCGTCTGTGGCGCGGCCGCGGGCATCAGCGCGCCCGGGTCGACGATACGGTCGAGAAGCCGGGCCGGGAAGGCAAGCATGTTGAGCGGCTGGCCGTAGAGCGGCACGCTGCGCGCCTGTCGCGACAGCGCGGCGCTGCTGCCGTCCTGTTCGTGCTCCAGCGTCAGGTGCGCCGGCAAGTCCGGTCCGGCGGAACGCTCGACGATCGCATGCAGAAAGCCGAGGGTGAACTCCGCATCGCGCGAGCGCGGCCAGATCCGCGGATCATGGATGCGGTAGGCGAGGATGCAGGTGTCGTCCTGCACCCGGCACTCGAAGGTCGTCCCCTCCTGCATGGCCTGCAGGTCGCAGAGCACGCCGGCGAGAAGCCCGCCGAGCCGTGTCTCGCCGAGACCGGAGGGAAACAGCGTGGCCAGTGCCGGCTCGGCGATCCGCCGGCCGCAGGACCACAGGCAGGCGTCGTTCGCGGCCTGGAGGCCGGCGTTTTGCAGCAGCGCGGTGAAGCGGTCGAGCGGGATCGGCTGCGCGCCGGGACGGGACGGGCTCAGGCCGGTCTCGGCCAGCGCGCGCGACACATCGAGCCCGGCCTCGTCGAAGACGTCGCAGATCAGCGGCAGGGTCGCGGCGGAGATCGTCGCTTTGAACATGAGCGAAGCGGGAGCCGATGCGCAGGAGGATGTGGGGGCCGCCGTGGAGGGGCGATGTGGGGGCAGGGCGCGTGGCGTGGCATGGGGCAGGGCATCCATGGCCGTCTCCGGATCCGTCGCCCGATGGTGGGCGGCGGATCCGGGACTGTCAATCACGGGTGCGGACCGCGCTATTCCGGCAGGCGGATCGTGAGCGCCGGATTGTAGGGGAAGAAGTTGAAGGGGCGCAGTGTGAAGCCCTTCCACATGGTCGACATCACCGGCCAGTCTTCCATGTGCGGTACATGGTGGAAGCCCATCGTGTACCAGGTGACGATGTCGGTGTTGTCGATCGGCCGGTCCTGCCTGGTCCAGGCCGCCAGCGTGTCGGAGCCGTCGCTCTGGAAGGCAAACCGGCCGCCCGCATAGCGCTCAGTCGCGCTGTAGGGCGTGTTCCACAGCGTGTACTCGACATAGGCGTTGCGCTTCATCGGCATGTCGCCCTCATAGTCGAAGGGCGCGTAGGCGACGCTGTTGCCCGGCACGATCATGTAGCCGGGATGATGGCCGAGCGGGCCGTGCGCGTCCATGTTCATCACATGATACATGGCCGGCCTGTCCGGGTTGATCTTGTAGCGCCCTTCCAGTTCCGTCCTTGCCGTCGTGTTCTCGGTGACCCAGAACGAGCGGCGCGGCGCGCCATCCTCCGGCTTGCCCGGAACGAGCGCCGTACGCATGAAACTGTTCGCCTGGCCGTCGATGTCGAAGTCGAGGCGGAAGTTGAAATAGTGGTCGTGATTGGGGGCGATCAGGTTCGGTGCGACCAGCGTGCCGTAGCGGGTCTCCTCGGCCGCGCCCTCGTCATGCATCGACTTGATGGCGGCGCCTTTCACTGCGTCGAGGCCCGTCGAGCCGACCATCACGTCGATCCGGCCGTCCTGATGGAAGACATAGTCGACGAGGTAGTCGTAGTTGCCGACCTCGGAGGCCGAGCGCAGGACGAGCTGCGTCGCCGGACGTCCCTCGGCCGGGACCTGCTCGTTCTCGCCTTGCGCGAAGATCTCGAAATGTCTCCAGGCCGGATCGCCGATGCTGCGCTCGAAGATGCAGATCGCGTCGGGGATGGAGAGCGGCGCGCCCTCGTCGGTATGCACCACCGCCGGCAGGAAGGTGGCATGGGCCGGGCAGTCGACGCCCGCGCGCAGCGGCGACAGGAAGATGCCGAACCCGTATTCGCCGCTGTCCATGTAGGTGCGCCAGTACCAGCCGTCGTCCGGATCCATGTAGGGAACGAAGACCTCGGACAGATGCGCCTGGTAGAGGACGGACCGCCAGCGGTCGCGGTCGCGCACCTCGATATTGGACAGCACCACGCCCGGACGCTTGTCGACGCGGGCGCGGAAGCGCCAGATGTCCCAGGAGATCAGCCCGTTCTCGATGGTGACGTTGGTGCCGCCGGGCTGCGACAGGGTGACCGGATTGCCCCTGGGGCGCAGCGTGCCGGTGCGCGCCTCGACCTCGGCTTCCGTATAGCCCCAGCCGTCCTCGGGGATCGGCCGCACGCCGGTGTCGAACACCTGGACCACCGCTCCGGCATTGAGGTCGACGACCGCGTAGAGCCCCTCGATCGGCTTGGCATAGAAGTTGGAGCCCTCGGGCAGCACGTAGCAGGGCACTTTCATCAGCCTGCGGCCGTCTTCCTCGGGCAGACCGAAGCGCCCGGCGGTGAGCGGCAGGCAGAAGACCTGTTCGGCCGTCAGTCCGCGCTTTTCGAGGCCGGCGACGAAGTCCGGATCCGATGTCGCGAGATCCATCGCGGTCATGAATTCGGCGACCAGGATCATCGTCTCGGCGGGAGCCGGCTCGACCGAGACGACCGCCCCGCCGGCAAGGTCGACCTCGGCGATGAAGACCCCGTCCCCCGTCTTGAAATGCACCTCGACGGCACGGGGCTCCGGATCGCCCTCGCGCCAGCCGAGGACCACGGATTTTTCCGGCTCTTTCAGCGAGATATAGGGATAGAGCGTGTCGTCGCCGGCATGGCCGGCCTGGGTCAGCAGCGCCACTGCCTCGGTGATTTCCGCCTCGGTCAAGGCATCGAGCGGATGGCTTGCGGCCGGCATCGCGGCGGATGCCAGCAGCCCGGCGGCCACGCAGGCGGCCGCCACGGATCGAATATGCGACATGGAAGTGTCCCTCCTCGAAGTCTACCCGTCTGGAAGCGGTGCCGGATCTGCCGTCCGGTCGTGCCCGCCGATCGGAAAGGATAGCGGCGGGCGGCGGAAGAGGTTGTGCAATTGTGGCCAGAGGCGCAGGATCGAGGACGGTTTTCCGGCGCCGCATCGCTTGACGCCGATCAAGGCGGCGGGCTGCCGCGTCGGATAGTGTCCTCGGCACAGGCTGCGGAGCCGGTCCCGGCTGCCGGCGGCGGATTGTCGCGGAGCTGACGTGTCGCAATCCGGTCGCCGACGGGGAGCGGTAGACTCGCGCCGAAACGGGCGCCTCCGCCGGAACCCGACAGCATCCCGAATTCGGGACGGCGGAACCCATAGAGATGGGAGCCCACTGAGATGGACGGAACAATGCGCGCAGAATCGGATCCCTCCGGCGCCGGTGGACAGCCGGAAGAATGGTTCGCCTCGGCCAAGAAGATCTACCCGATGGCGGTGCACGGCACCTTCCGCAAGATCAAGTGGGCGGTGCTCTTCGCAACCCTTGGCATCTACTACTTCCTGCCCTTCCTGCGTTGGGACCGTGGACCCGATGCTCCGGACCAGGCGGTGCTGATCGATCTTGCCGGCCGGCGCGCCTATTTCTTCTTCATCGAGATCTGGCCGCAGGAGGTCTATTACCTCACCGGTCTCCTGATCCTCGCGGCGATGGTGCTGTTCCTGATGAACGCGGTCGCCGGCCGCATCTGGTGCGGCTATCTCTGTCCGCAGACCGTGTGGACCGACCTGTTCCTGTGGGTCGAGCGGGTGGTCGAGGGCGACCGGCGCGAGCGGATCCTGCTCGACGCCGAGCCCTGGACCGCCACCAAGGTCATGCAGAAATTCTCCAAACACACGCTGTGGCTGATGATCGCCTGGTGGACGGGCGGCGCCTGGGTGCTCTACTTCGCCGACGCGCCGAGCCTGGTGAAGTCGCTGGCGACCGGCGAGGCGCCATTCTCCGCCTATCTGTGGATCGGCATCCTCACCTTCACCACCTATGCCCTTGCCGGCCACATGCGCGAGCAGGTCTGCATCTTCCTCTGCCCGTGGCCGCGCATCCAGGCGGCGCTGACCGACGAGGAGGCGCTCAACGTCACCTATCGCTACGACCGCGGCGAGCCGCGCGGCTCGCTGAAGCAGAACCGCAAGCGCGAGGAGGAGGGGCTGCCGGCGGGCGATTGCATCGACTGCCAATTGTGCGTCCACGCCTGCCCGACCGGCGTCGACATCCGTCAGGGCACCCAGCTCGGCTGCATCCAGTGCGGATTGTGCATCGACGCCTGCGACACGGTGATGGACAAGGTCGGCAAGCCGCACGGGCTGATCGCCTACGATACCGACGAGAACATCAAGCGGCGCATGGAGGGCCGGGAGACCGTGGTGCGGATGATCCGGCCGCGCACCATCATCTATGCCTGTATCATCGTCGCGGTCAGCGCGATCATGGCCTATGCGCTGGTGACCCGCGAACACGAGGGCATGAGCGTTCTGCACGACCGCAACCCGATCTATGTGGAACTGTCCGACGGCAGCGTGCGCAACGGCTACACCATCCGGATGCTGAACAAGCGCCTGGCCGCGCGCGAGTTCGCCCTGTCGGTGGAAGGCATGCCGGACGGCACCCGCATCGAGGTGGTCGGCATCAGCGAGACGGTGGAGGGCCATCCCCTGGTGCCGATCGGTCCGGACACCACCCGCGAGTTGCGCGTGCTGGTGTTTTCGCCGGTCGGTACGGAGCTTGCAAAGTCGACCCCCGTCACCTTCCGCCTGCGGGATATGGCAAGCGGCGACATGGCGACGTCGAGCGACTTCTTCAAGGCGCCGTAAGCAGCGGCTGTCGACACGTACTAACCCGGATCGGAGGCTTGCGGCTGTCGCGAGCCTCCCCCATCCGTTAAAATCGCCCCCAATGGAAACAGCATCGACCAGGAGTTGAAGATGGCCGGAACCGCCGCTGGAGCGCAGCAGCAGACAACCGAGCGCAAGATGACCGGGCGAACGGTCCTTGCATGGCTTGGCGGTTTCTTCTTCGTGATGCTGGTCGCCAACATCTTCTTCGTCTATTTCGCCCTGAGCACCTTCCCCGGCGTGGTGACGGACCGCGCCTACGAGGCGGGACAGGCCTATAACGGGGAAATTGCGGCCTCCCGTGCCCAGAAAGCGCTGAACTGGGATGTGTCCGGCAATGTCACCCGCGACGACAACGGCGTCGCGCGGATCGAGGTGATGGCGCGCGACAGCAATGGCTCGCCGCTGACCGGGTTGGCGGTGGAGGCGACGCTGCAGCGGCCCGCGAGCCCGGAGCCGGCCCGCCGGCTGATCCTGTCCGAGGGTGAACTCGGGCGCTATGCGGCAGAGGCCGAGGAGATCGTCCCCGGCCGTTGGATCCTGCAGCTCGACGCAAGGTCCGGAGAGGACGGGGAGGCCTTCCGTTCGCAGAACCGGATCTTCTTTGCCGAATAGACGGCAGGAAGAGGAGGAGCGGCGACCGACATGACCGTGCATGAGCGCGACTGGGATGCCTTCGTCACCCTGAAAGACGACGGCAAGGCCCATATGGATCTCGCCGTCGAGGGGGTGACCTGTGCCGCCTGCATGGTGGAGATCGAGCAGGGGCTCGGCCTGGAGCCGGGCGTCGAACGGGCCCGCCTCAACCTGACCAGCCACCGGCTTGCCGTGGAGTGGTGCCAGGAGACGACGAGCGCCGAGCGGATCATCGAGGTGCTGACGCGGCTCGGCTACCGGGCCCATCCCTTCGATCCGGCGGATGTGCGCGAGCGCTCCGACGCAGCCGGGCGGGAGCTTTTGCGCGCGCTGGCCGTCTCCGGCTTCGCGATGATGAACATCATGCTGCTGTCGGTCTCGGTCTGGTCGGGCAATGTCAGCGGCATCGAACCCGAGACTCGCGACTTCTTCCACTGGGTGTCGGCCCTGATCGCGCTGCCGGCCGCCGTCTATGCCGGCCGGCCGTTCCTGCGCTCGGCCTTCGCGGCGCTGCGGGCCGGTCGGCTCAACATGGACGTGCCGATCGTCATCGGCGTGACGCTGGCCCTGTTCCTGTCGGTGATGCAGACGGTCCAGTCGGCCCACCACGCCTATTTCGAATCCGCCGTCATGCTGCTGTTCTTCCTGCTGATCGGCCGCTATCTCGATCATATGATGCGCCGCCGCACCCGTGCCTTCGCCGAGAACATCGCGGCGCTGAAGGCGGAGACGGCGGTGATCCAGCGCCCGGACGGGTCCTTGCGCGAGGTGCCGCTGTCGCGGGTCGAGCCCGGCGCCCTGATCCATGTGCGCGCCGGCGAGCGCGTGCCGCTCGACGGGCGCGTCGTTTCCGGCCATTCCGAGATCGACCAGAGCCTGGTGACCGGCGAGACCGCGCTCGCCTCCGTCGGGCCGGGGGATACGGTCTATGCGGGCACGACCAATGCCTCCGCCAGCCTGACCGTGCAGGTGACGGTCGCCTCCGGCGCGACGCTGCTGGACGAAGTGACGCGCTTGCTGGAGACCGCCGCCCAGGCCCGCTCGCGCTATGTGCAACTCGCCGACCGGGTCGCCAAGCACTATTCGCCGGTGGTGCATCTGGCCGCCCTGCTGACCTTCGCCGGCTGGTATCTGGCCGGCAGCGGCTGGCAGCCGGCGCTGGTGATTTCCATCTCTGTGCTGATCATCACCTGCCCCTGCGCGCTCGGCCTTGCCGTGCCGGCGGTGCAGGTGGTGACCTCCGGCCTGCTGTTCCGCGCCGGCGTTCTGCTGCATTCGGGCGATGCCATCGAGCGCCTCGCCGAGGCCGACACCATCGTCTTCGACAAGACCGGCACGCTGACGCTGCCGTTGCCGGAAGTCGCCGGGGCCAGCGATATCGTCCCCGACACCCTGCATCTGGCCGGCCGGCTGGCACTGGCAAGTCGCCACCCGCTGGCGACCGCGCTGGCGCGCGCCGCCGATGCCGCGGTGCCGTTGGACGAGGTGCGCGAGACGCCGGGCGAGGGCATCGCCGCCCTGTTCGAGGGGCGCGAATTGCGGCTCGGCAGCGCCCGTTTCTGCGGGATGGACGAGGCCGAGGTGGCGGGTTTCGCCGCGCGGCATCCGGGCAGTTCGCTGATCGCCTTCCGCGATGGCGATGCCCCGGCGCTACCGTTCGCGGTCGGCCAGCGGCTGCGGCCGGATGCGGTGGAGACGGTGGCGCGGCTGCGCCGCGACGGCTACCGGCTGGCCATCCTGTCCGGCGACCGCACGGCTCCGGTCGAGCAGGTGGCGCGGGACCTCGGCATCGACGACTGGGCGGCCGAACTCACCCCGACGGCCAAGATCGCCCGGCTGGAACACCTGGCCGGCGAGGGACGCAAGGTGCTGATGGTCGGCGACGGGCTCAACGATGCCCCGGCGCTGGCCGCCGCCCATGTGTCGATCTCGCCGGTGACGGCGGTGCATGTCGCGCAGGCCGCAGCCGATGCCGTCTTCCTCGGCGACAAGCTGGCGCCGGTCGCCGACGCGCTCGGTCATGCCCGGCGGGCGCACCGGGCGATGGTGCAGAACCTGCGCTTTTCGGTGCTCTACAATTTCGTCGCCGTTCCCTTCGCCGTGGCCGGCTTCGTCACCCCGCTCTGGGCGGCGCTGGCGATGTCCTCGTCCTCGCTGGTGGTGACGCTGAACGCGCTGCGGCTGCGGCTTGGCGATCCGCATGCGGCGCAGGCCCCGTCCGCGCCCGCCCCGGCGCCCGCTTCGCCGAAGCGGGACCGCGGCGCGGCCCGACCGGCAGCGGAGGCCACCTGATGGACGTGCTGATCTATCTCATCCCGGCGGCGCTGGCGCTCGGGCTGCTCGGTCTGATCGGGTTTCTCTGGTCGCTCAAGTCCGGTCAGTACGAGGATCTGGAAGGCGCCAAGTACCGGATCCTGCAGGATGACGACCTGCCGGCGGATGAGCGAAAAAACGATCGACCGGGCTAACCGATATTTCAGATTTCCCGTGCCATATGAAGGGGCACCGGAGGTTCAATGTGTCGCTTGATCTGGCATCCCTGACCTTTCTTCTCGTCGAGGACAGCGCTTACATGCGCACCATCCTGCGCACGATGCTGCAGGGATTCGGCGCGCGGCGGATCGTCGAGGCCGAAGACGGCGCCTCGGGCCTTGAGGCCATGGAACGCGCCAATCCGGACATCCTGATCCTCGACTGGGTGATGCCGATCCTCGACGGCGCCGACATGGTGCGGATGATCCGCAATCCGCACAATCCCTTCGCCTATATCCCGATCATCATGGTCACGGGCCACACCGAACGCAGCCGCATCATCGAGGCGCGGCGGCTCGGCGTGCACGAACTGCTGTCCAAGCCGATTTCCGCCAAGGCGCTCTACCAGCGGGTCAGCAGCGTCATCATGCAGCCGCGTGATTTCGTGAAGACACCGAGCTATTTCGGTCCCGCGCCGCGCGAGATCCGCAACCGGCAGAAGATCTGGCAGGGCATGGACAACGGCGAGAACGGCAAGGCCGCCTGAGCCGCCTGAGACCGCCCGCGCCGGCCGAGACCGCCCGCGCCGGCCGTCGCCGCTGCAATCCCCGTCTCCTGCCGCCCTGTCCCGGCACCCTCCCGAATCCCGTCAGGCGGGTCGGTCGCTCAATCCTCGTCGGGTCCCCGCGCGGACGGGCCGGCCGGATCCTCGGTATCATGGTTCTCGGACGAGGCGGGCTCACGCTGCGCCGCCGCCTTGCGCCGGCGAAGGTTGGCGCGCAGGGCCGCGGCCAGACGCGCCGCGCGGTCTTCCTCCCGGCTTGCCGGCTTGCCGCTCCTGGCGGTGTCGCTGCCAGTGACGCTGCCAGAGACGCTGTCGGCGTTCTTGCCGCTGCCGGGCGCTGGGCGCTTGCTGATGTGTCGCGGACGATCCGTCACGCCAATCCCCGTGCATGGTGAGGCTTGTCGACGCGCCGCGCTGGGGATTTGCCTGCCCGGTGCGCGGTGCGGCTTTCAGGATATGCCGCAAAACCGAGGCGGATCGCAAGGACTCCGAGGGCGCGCCGGGACGGCCGCGCCTGGCCGTTGCCGGCCTGGCGGAGCAGGAGGTGGATTGCGATGTCAAAACCCGTGAACCCCTCTTGACCATGCCGGAATTTGCGCATACACCCGCGCTCATCGCTGCCGTAGCTCAGGGGTAGAGCACTCCCTTGGTAAGGGAGAGGTCGAGAGTTCAAATCTCTCCGGCAGCACCATCCATCCCCTTGAAATCGTTATTCATCCTTGCTTTTCAGCCGCTTGCATACATGCTGCGCCTACAAAGACGCATACAAACGAGCATGTCATGGCAGGCAGGATCAGGCACCTTCATCAGGACTCGCGCGGTCGATTCTACGCGAGAGTGAGCGTCCCGGCTGAACTGCGCGACGCTCTCGGCAAGCGCGAGCTTTTGAAAGCCCTAGGAGGTGATCGTCAGATCGCTCTTCGCGCACTGCCGGAGGTGATTGCCGGGTTCAATCGGCAGATTGAGAATGCGCGCGCTCGCTTGGGCAACGTTGAGACTGCGCAGTTGATTGAGAAGCCAGTCACACCGCTCACAGTCGAGGAAATCGGCGCGCTTCACTATGCCGACCGACTTCGTGCAGATGAGGAACTGCGCGATCTCACGCCGGGCTACGCGCGCATTGGGATCGACGACGGTTACGTCGCCGACGTGAAGCAGATCGTCGCGGGCGCGGCCAGCAACGCTCTCATTCACCGCATTTTCGGTCGGGAAATCGAGACACATCTGCGGAACGGCTCTTATTCGTGCTCGCACGGTGGGGCGGACTGGCGGCGTCTGGCGCGCCACCTCGCTTACGCCGAGATCGAGGTCTTGAAGCGGATGTTCGAGCGTGATGAAGGTCAGTTAGTTACTGAACATCCCCAATGGGCCCTGGATCATGCGCCCAAGCCGGCGTCGGAGGCGGTTATAGACGGCTCGGAGGAGGGCGATGACCACGAAACATCGATCCGGGCACTGTTCGAGGCGTGTCGTAAGGCGAAGACCGGTGGTCAGGGAGGTGAACGCACCACCAAGGCCTATACCGGGCCGGTCGAGAGCCTGATCGCGTTCCTCGGCGCCGACGATTTGACGCTGTTGACGAACAGAAGGATTAGCGACTGGCTTTCGCATCTTCAGTTCGAAAGGGGCCTCGCAGCGAAGACCATCAACAGCCGCTATCTCACAATGGTGAAGTCGACGCTGAAATGGGCCAGCAACCACGGCTATATCGAACCAATCGCGATAACCGCCTCGGTGAGCGTCCCCAAGAAGCGGCTCAATCGCGAAAAGGGATACACGGCCGAAGAGGCAACACGCGCGCTTGAGTTCGCCCACAGCTACGTGCGGCCCGCCGACACGCGCGAGAGCGACCAGCTTTCGGCAGCCAAACGATGGGCTCCTTGGCTTGCCCACTTCACCGGAGCCCGGATCGGGGAGATCACGCAGCTTCGCAAGCAGGACATCAGCGAACGAGACGGCGTCGCCGTCATGCGGATCACGCCAGATGCAGGAACGACGAAAACCGGTCTCTATCGCGATGTCCCCTTGCATCGCCAGCTGATCGAGCAGGGCTTTCTTAAGTTCGTGAAGGATGCCGCAGATGGCCCCCTGTTCTACCCGAAGCGCGACGGTGAGCAGGATGCGGTCAAGTCCGCCGAGACGATCTCCAACCGCGTCGCCAAATGGCTCAAGGACGCTGACCTGGTTCCCACGGGCGTCGCTCCCCTTCACGGCTTCCGTCACGCATTCAAGACGAACGCGAGGATCCATGGCCTGTCAGACCGCGTCTCCGACGCCATTCAAGGACATGCCAGCCGCACGGCGGGCGACGACTACGGAGACGTCACGATCGACGTGAAGAAGCGCGAGATCGAGAAGCTGCCTGATGTCCGGCTCGTCAACCGAAGCTGAACCTGGACTTCGGCCATGTGTTTGGAGGCCCTGTCTTTGCGCTAGTTGACTGGCTCGATGATGTGTGCGCCAAGGTGGTGAAAATCATGTGGTGGAAGTGAATTGCGCACGTGTGGATAATATAGTTTTATTTCGATTTGAGTGTAATTAAGAATTCAGAGGCAGAATATTTAATTGAAATATAATCTGTATGTTAGGTGGCTTGCTCTAAGAGTCCGTTTGGAAAATCAGGGATGAGCTGTTCTGCGTAGCAGGTTTCCGCCCATGGCGACGAGGATCATGGCATGAGAGACGTCGATGCGCTGCTCATAGTCGCGCACGAGGCGTCGCCATCGGG
>NZ_FYAV01000067.1:0-976 GCF_900185745.1 Stappia sp. TSB10GB4
CATGAGGGCTGTGAGGGCGACGATTGGCTTCTTTCCGTTTGCGATCAGCCTGTGGAAGACGGGTCGCAGCGGCCCTTTGCAGCGTGCGGCGCTGAGGGCAGCCATGAAGAGGATGGAACGGATCTGCGGGCGTCCGCCGCGGGTCTTGCGGTAGCCCTTCAAGGTTCCGCTGTCGTTGGGGTGTGGGGCAAGGCCGGCCAGGGATGCGGCCTGCTTTCCGGTCATGGTGCCGAGCTCTGGCATGGCGGCGGCCAGGGAGATGGCGGTTCGTGGTCCCACGCCCGGCAGCGAGCGGTAGATGGCGATACGTCGTGCGAGCACGGCGCATTGCGCGCAAAGGCCTGCGATGGCCTTGTCGATGGTCTCGATCTGGCGATCGAGCATTCTGACGAGGCTCCTGCAGGAGGCGACGACCAGGGTGCATCCGGGGGACTTGGCGCGGTTGAGTTCGGCGCCGCGAATGGCCATGAGGTCCTGCCTGCGGGCGACGAGTGCGGCCAGTTGCGCCTGGGTGCGGTCCGCCGGGCGGTGGAGCGGCAGGTGGCGCCACCGCTCCTGGCCATAGGCGGCCAGCAGTGCCGCATCGATCGCATCGGTCTTGGCCAGTCGCCCGAAGGAGCGGGCGAAGGCCCTGGCCTTGAGGGTGTCGGCCCGGTGGCAGGCGATGCCTGCGGCAGAAAGTTCTGCCAGCAGCAGGGTTTCATGGCCGCCGGTCGGCTCGCAGATGACGAGCGTGCCGGAGGGCAGACCGGCGACCAGCTTGCGGATGGCGCGGGCCGTGTTGGCCACGGTGCTGGCCACGGTGCTGGCCACGGTGCTGGCGGTGTTGCCCTGCGCCGAACAGACGGCAAGGGTCAGCTTCGACACGTCGATGCCGACGACGTGGGACGGGGCATGTTCCAGAAAGGCCATGGCAGTGGTATCCTGATCGTGCTTCGGATTGTTCGCGGGCGTGGTGTCGGCCAGAGGCCCCATC
>NZ_FYAV01000077.1:0-44657 GCF_900185745.1 Stappia sp. TSB10GB4
GTCTCTCCGGCGGCATCAACCCCGTGGAGTTGGAAGAGATGCTTGGACGTGTCCATGCCGATGCGCGTAATCTCGTTCATTGGGCGGCTCCTTCGATGTGTTGGGACCATCATCTTGGCGCAAAACGACGCCGGATGGGGGCCGTCCACCCCAACGGAACCGACGAGCCACGGCGGTTGCGGCGGCGTCCGGGCGTGCTGCCGCGAGGCCCTCGGCTCTCCGATCCCGCATCTTCGCTTCGCTTCGTGCGGGATGACGCTAGGAGGGGCCGGTGCGCGGGATGACGCCGGAGGGGGAGGAGCGCGGGACGACGCGGGGAAGGGCGGTGCGCGGCGACGACACTCCGTGTGTTGGGTTCGCGCGGGCGCGTCGCCGCCGCCGCTCTGGGAGCCAATAGGCCCCGGCTCTGCGCTGCGCGCGGCCGGGGTGACGGCCTGTGGATGGGGCGATGGCGGCGGCATGACGGCGGCGGAAGGGGCGACGGCGGCGGCATGACGGCGGCCGGGTGACAGCCGAGGATGGGGCGACGGCGGTGCCTCTTCGATATCGCGGGCCGCAGCCATGAAGATGTTTTGCGAATTATTTCGTCTTGTCCTTGGGGGTGAGCGGTATCCGATAGGATTCCAAGGCAAGACTAAGACGAAACAAGATTTATACCTTTTGCGGCGAGCGCGATACCGTTCCCGAACAGATCCGGCGCGCTCCGGTAAAGGGGCGGCCGGAGGGCTTCGGGAGGGCTCCACGTGATCGTCCGTACCTACAAGGCCGCCGGCGATGCGCCGGTTTTCCGCTATGCCGTGTCCCGCGAGGTGGTGGCGCGCACCGACCAGGTCGGCCATGCGGTCTACGACACGACGCTGGCCGCCGGCGCCGCCGACACGGTGGCGCGCGATGCCGCCGGCGAATTTCCCGCACAGGCGCATTTCTGCCTCTCTGGCAGCGGCACGGTGACCGTCGGCGGCCGCAGCGAAAGGGTGTCGCCCGGCACGCTGGTCGCCGCGCGCGCCGAGGTCGAGGTGAGCTTCGTCGCCGAGACCGAGATGCGCATCTGCACCGTGTTCGGCGGCGAGGGGCCGCAGGAGGCGATCAGCGCCTGTCCGCTGATCCGCCATGTCGACGAGTTCATCGGCACCGAGCGCGACGTCTTCTGGGGCAATGGTCAGAGCCGGCGGCTCTTGGTCAAGGCCGACGGCTTCGGCTTCGCCCTGTGCCAGACGCTCGGCAATGCCAACACGGACTCGCCGCTGCAATACCGCCACCATTTCGAGAGCTGCTACTATGTCTCGGGCACCGGCGAATATGTCTGGGAGAGCGGCAGCCACCCGATCGACACCAACGGCGCGCGGGCAACCGCCTTCATCATGAACCGCAACGACGCCCACCGCATGGTGGTGCGCGATGCCGCGATCTGCCTCAGCATCTTCAGCCCCGCCATCGAGGGGCATGAGGCGCATGACTTTTCCGGCGGCCGGCCGTCCTCGTATTGACAGACGCCCTCCGGCGGCCGCCTGACGCGATTTTCTGCGCTTCCGGTGCTTGCGTACCCGAATGTACGCTGCGCTCCGGGTCTTGAAACTCGCGCCACCCGGCTCGTCGGAAAGCGTCTCGGACAAGGCGAAGGACGGCTGACCGCAATCAGTCGCCAAGCCACCGAATGGACCGAATATAATATATTTCAACTGCTTTTGCCGGGTCGCTAAGGTCTTTTCGTCCGCCGCGGATGCCGTCCGCGTCCCGGTTGGCGTCGCCGGAAGGAGTTTCAATGACGTCGCAATCCGTGCAAAGCGCCGAAGGCCAGGTCTTCGACATCATCGGCATCGGCATCGGTCCGTTCAACCTCGGGCTTGCCTGCCTGACCCAGCCGATCCGCGATCTCGACTGCCTGTTCCTGGAGGCAAAGGACCAGTTCAACTGGCACGAGGGAACCCTGCTGGAAACGGCGACGCTGCAGACGCCGTTCCTGTGCGATCTGGTGACGATGGCCGATCCGACCAGCGAGTTCAGCTTCCTCAACTACCTCAAGCAGACCGGCCGGATCTACGCCTTCTATGCCTTCCTGCTGGACACGGAAAACTTCTTCCTGCTGCGCAACGAATTCAACACATACTACCGCTGGGCGGCGAGCCGGCTCGATAATGTCGTCTTCAACCGCGAGGTGGAGGCGGTCGAGTATGACGAGGCGGCCGGCCATTACCGGGTGACCTGCCTCAACACCAGGATGGGCCAGCGCAAGGTGCTGCGCGCCCGCCGCATCGTGCTCGGCTCCGGCATGTCGCCGGCCTATCCCGCGCCTTGCGAGCCGCTGCGCGACAAGCTGCTGCACAGCGCCGACTACCTGCGCAACCGCGAGGCGGTGCGGCAGAAGCGGTCGATCACCGTGGTCGGCTCGGGCCAGAGCGCGGCCGAGGTCTATCACGACCTGCTGAGCGACATCGACCGCTACGGCTACCGGCTCAACTGGGTGACGCGCTCGACGCGCCTGGTGCCGCGCGAACTCACCAAGTTCACCCTGCAGATGACGACGCCGGACTATGCCGATTATTTCTTCTCGCTCTCGCGCGGGAAGCGCGAGGAACTGGTGCGGGCGATGCAGGCGATCTTCAAGGGCGTCAACCCGTCGCTGATCAACGACATCTACGACCTGCGCTATCGCAAGCAGCTAAGCGGCGATGTCGACATGATGCTGATCTCCAATTCGCAGGTCGAGGCCTGCGCCCATGATGCGGCGAGCGACAGCTTCCGCGTCACCTTCCGCCAAGTCGAGGAGGACCGGACCTTCGAGCTGGAGACGGAAGCGCTGATCCTCGGCACCGGCTACCGCTTCCGCGTGCCGGACTATCTCAAGCCGATCTCGGAGCGCATCAACTGGTGCGGCGAGGGGCGCTTCGCGGTGGCGCGCAATTGCAGCATCGACACCGGGGGCAGCGAGATCTTCGTCCAGAACGCGGAGATCCATGCCGACAGCTACCTGCCGCCGGATCTCGGCCAGTCCTGCTACCGCAACTCGGTCATCATCCGCGAGGTGCTGGGCAAGGACTATTATCCGATCGAGCGCAGCCTTGCCTTCCAGCGCTTCGCCGCGCCGGCGGACGGGGTCACCGCCGCCGCCTCGGCCGGCGGTTGACGGGGCCGGACGATGGACGCGATGACCGCCGCGTTGCAGACCATGCCGCCGCACGAACGGGCGGTGGCGCATCTGGAAAGCGACCGCTGGCTGTGGGCCAACCGGCTCCTGGTGCGCAAGGCGATCTGCGAGTTCGCCCACGAACTGCTGCTTGGCCCCCGGGAGATTGAGCCGGCGGGCGCCGGTCGCTATGTGCTGGAGCAGCCGGCGCTCGGCATCGAGTACACCTTCCGCGCAAGGCGGATGCGGCTCGACCACTGGCAGGTGGACGCGCATTCCATCGAGAAGCGGGTGAGGGGCGAGCAGGCACCGCTCGACGCGCTGAAGTTCATCATCGAGTTCAAGCGCGAGCTCGGCATTCGCGACGCGATGATGCCGGTCTATCTCGACGAGATCAGCAGCATTCTCTACGGCAGCGCCTACAAGGCGGCGACCAGGCCGCACCGCGCCTCCGACCTCGCCGGCGCCGACTTCCAGACCATCGAGACCGGCATGACCGAGGGCCATCCGTCCTTCGTCGCCAACAACGGCCGGCTGGGGTTCGACACGGCCGACTATCCGCTCTATGCGCCGGAGGCGGCCGGCCCGCTCTCCATCGTCTGGATCGCGGTCGCCCGCGAGCATGCCCGCTTCACGGCGATGGCCGGCATCGACCACGAGCGCCTGATGAGCGAGGAACTGGGGGCGGAAACGGTCGCCGATTACCGGGCGCAGCTTGCCGGCGAGGGGCTCGACCCCCAGCGCTATTATTTCATGCCGGTGCATCCCTGGCAGTGGTTCAACCGCATCTCGATGAGCTTTGCCCCGGAGATCGCCCGGCGCAACATCGTCTATCTCGGCCTGTCGCGCGACCTCTACCAGCCGCAGCAGTCGATCCGCACCTTCTTCAATGCCTCCGCGCCGTCGAAGCGCTATGTCAAGATGGCGCTGTCGATCCTCAACATGGGCTTCATGCTGCAGCGCGGCCTGTCGCCGGAGGACATGCAGACGACGCCGGAGATCAACGAGTGGCTGCGCAACCTCCTGGCGCGCGACCGCTACCTGCAGGACAACGGCTTCTGCCTGATCTGCGAACAGGCGACGATCAGCTACCGCAACCCCTATTACGAGGAAGGGCTGGCGGCGGATTCTCCTTACAAGCACGTGCTCGCCGCCCTGTGGCGGGAAAGCCCGGTGAACCTGATCCGGCCCGGCGAGCGGCTGATGACGATGGCCGCGCTGCTGCATCTCGACCCGCAGGGAGACGCGCTGACGGCGAGCCTGATCGAGCGCTCGCGGCTGGGGGCGGAAGAGTGGATCCGCCGCTATCTCAAGGCGTATCTCGCGCCGGTGCTGCACTGCTACTACGCCTATGACATCATCTTCATGCCGCATGGCGAGAACGTCATCCTCATTCTGGAGAACGACGCGCCGACGCGCATCGTCATGAAGGACCTGGCGGAGGAAATGCGCATCCTCAACAGCGGCGCGACGCTGCCGCCGGTGGTGCGGCGCAACTGCGTGGTGCTGGACGATGCGGTGCGACTCGACGGCATCTTCACCGATGTCTTCGACTGCTATTTCCGCCATCTGGCGGCGATCCTCGACGAGCGGCAGGTGCTGTCCGAGGCAAGGTTCTGGGCGCTGGTCGGCGAGTGCGTGCGCGCCTATCAGGCGGCGCAGCCGCACTATGCCGAGAAGTTCGCCCGCCACGACGTCTTCGTGCCGGAGTTCCCGCGCAACTGCATCAACCGGCTGCAACTGCGCGACAACCAGCAGCTTCTCGACCCCAACGACCCCGACAAGGGGTTCGAATATGCCGGCACGCTGCCCAACCCGCTGGTCGGCGAGGGGCGCGAGGCGGCGCCGGGCGTGCTGCGCCGGGCGATGGGGCATATCGGCACCTATTTCCTCGGCCCCGGCTGAGGCCTGTTTTCTTCTGTCTCGCGCTGGTTGCGCAGATATGAAAACGGACTTTGTGACAAGAAACCCTCTCTGGAATACTGGAGGCGTGCCGTCTTTCGAGCCTTTCTCGAAAGAAAACGGCTCGTCATTTCTGCCTATCCGGGAAGGGAAATACGATGTTGAAGGCTGTTGAGATTTCGAAGGAGCTTAACGCGGACAGCATTCGCAAGCTGATCGCCAAGAACATCGACGCGATCCATGTGCCGGGTTTCTATCCGGAGGATCTGGCGGCCACCTTCGCCGACCGCGTCGCCGGCGATGCGGGTCTCGAGGCCTACAAGGTGCAGAACGCGCTGAAGCGGCTCGGCATGGGCTATGTCGATGTCGGCAAGGACGCGGACAATGCCGAACGCTATCACAGCGAGGCGCTGCGCTCGATCTGGGGCATCCGCGACCTGATCTATCCGAGGCTGACGCCGCTCGACCATTTCCGCCTGCTGCTGGAGGAGATCTGGCCGGCCGGCGCCACCATCCAGTCGATCGACGGGCGCAAGAGCTTCGTCGGCACCTGCCGGGTGATCGATCCGGGTGCCAAGATGCTGCCGCATAACGACCGGCTGGCGCGGATGCTGACCAGCGGCACGTCGGACCTGACCGGCCAGCTCGCGGTCAACATCTATCTCGACATGCCGCCGGAGGGGGGCGAGCTGGAACTGTGGCTGAGCGAGCCGACGCCGGAGCAGGACAAGGAGCAGGAGACCCGCGACGGGCTCGACCGCGAGGTGCTGGGCGAGCCGCGGCTGGTGATCCGGCCGCAGAACGGCGACCTGGTTCTGTTCAACTCGCTGCTGATCCATGGGGTGACGCCGGGCGTCGGCGCGCGCCGGGTGACGATGTCCTGCTTCGTCGGCTATCGCGGCGACGACCAGCCGCTGACCTATTGGAGCTGACGCTCCGCCACCTCTTGTTACCGGAACGAAAAGGGGCGCGCCTTCGAGATGAAGACGCGCCCTAAGTTTGTTTCGGGGAGGAGCCTTCCGCCGCAACCCGGCCCGCTTTTGGCAAAGCGGGCCGGGCTCCGCTGAAGCGGCGGACGGCCTTTCGGTTACTCGCCCGCCGCCGCGGCTGCCTGGGCCTCCGGGCCCGCCAGCAAGTCGCGCCGCCGGATCATCAGACCAGAGATGACGATGGCAAGAACCGAAAGCAGGGCGACGATCCACATCAGCACCGAGAAGGCGGAGGCGAAGCTCGCCCGGCCGAATTCGGTGAGCGCCGGCTGGACCTCGACCGGCGCATTGGCAACGGCGCCGGCGAAGTCGCCGCGGGCGATGAAGTTCGCCGTATTGGCGAGGCCGTCGCCGAGGCCGGCGGCAAGCTCGCCCGTGCCGCCGAGCTGCAGCGTGATCGCCGACAGCAGGATGGCGCCGAACACCGAGATCGACAGGGTGAAGGAGCCGTGGCGGAAGGTGATGTTGACGCCGGAGGCGACGCCCGCCCGCTCCGGCGGCACGACGGCGGTGGCGACATTGGACAATTCGCCGTTGATGAGGCCGGTGCCGATGCCGAGCAGCACGAAGGCGACGACCCACAGCACCACCTCGGCCGGCGGGGCGATGGCCAGCCACAGGAAGCCGGCGGCGATCAGCGCGCAGCCGAAGGCGATCAGCCCGCGCACGCCGAACCGCTCCGGCGAGGCAAGGCGGGCGCCGAGCGGGGCAACGAGCAACAGCGGCACCGTCATCGGCAGCAGCATCAGGCCGGCCGAGGAGGCGGACATGTCATGCACCACCTGGAAGTAGATCGGCAGGTAGACCAGCATGACCCAGAAGGTGATGCTGTTGAGCACGCAGACGAGCTGGATGCCGGTGAAGGTCGGGATGCGGAACAGGCGCAGGTCGAAGGCCGGCTTCCTGACGCTGGTCTCGATCCACACGAACAGCAGGAACAGCACCACGGCGCCGGCCATGGCCGCGACGATGGTGTTGCTGCCCCAGCCGCGCTCGCCGCCCTCGATCACCGCATAGGAGAGGCACGCCAGCGCGCCGGTGAAGGTGAGGATGCCCGGCCAGTCGAGGCCGCCCGCCTTGTCGTCGGAGGATTCCTGCACGCGCCAGTAGCACAGGGCGATCAGCACCGCGACGATCGGCACGTTGAGCAGGAAGATCCAGCGCCAGCTCAACAGGTCGACGAGAATGCCGCCGACGATCGGGCCGAAGGCCGCGCCGCAGCCGATCGACACGCCCCACAGGGCGAAGGCCTGGGCCCGCTCGGCGCCCTGGAAGGCGTTGGAGATCAGCGCGACGCCGAGGATCAGCATCGCCGAGGCCGAGAGCCCTTGCGCGACGCGGCCCCAGATCAGGGCCGTCGGCGTGTCGGCGAGGCCGACGATCAGCGAGGTGGCGCCGAACAGCGCGAGGCCGATCACCATCACCCGGCGGCGGCCGAACCAGTCGGCAAGGGCGCCGACGGCGATCAGCACCGAGGTATAGGCGATGTTGTAGGCGTTGATGATCCACTGGAGCTCGGAGAAGCTCGCCTTCAGGTCCCGCTCGATGGAGGGCAGCGCGATGGCGACCACCGTCACGTCGAGAATGACGAGGAACGAGCCGAGCGCGGCGACCGCGAGCGTCGGCCAGTTGTCCATCAAGGAGGAACGTTGTGTCGATTGGACTGAGGTCATTGTCTGTTTCCCGAATGCGTTTGCGGAAACGGTCGCCGGTTGACGAGGCTTCCCTCGGCGAAATGCCGTGAAACGACGGCAAGGCGGGAAGGGGCGGGCGTGCGCCGGAGCACCGCGCGCGAGCGACGGCGATCCGGGTGCAACCCCGTATCGTTGTTGGATTTTCTGCACCTTGCAGGGGAAATTTAAAGCCCCCCCGGAGGCGGGGGAAATATATAATTCCGCAGGGTTCAGGTGCCTTTGCGACTGATTTTCAAGGGGTGCCGAGCGGCGGCAAGGGCGCGCCGGCAGCGGGCAGGAACGGCGCAAGCTCGGCGGCCGAAAAGCGGTGCGTCGCGGCATGCGTCCAGGCCGGACGGCGGTCGCGGTCGATCATCGCGGCGCGGATGCCTTCCGCAAAATCCGCATGGATCATGAGCCGGCTTATTATCGCGTATTCGAACCCGAGCGCGGCCTCCAGACTGCCGTGCCGGCGGGCGCGGGCGAGCACCTCGAGCGTCAGCGCCAGCGCCAGCGGCGAGGCCTTGAGGAGTGCCTTTGCCGCACGCGCGCAAGCCGCGCCGCCGGTTTCCAGCCGGGCGAGGATCTCCGGCACATCAGGGGCGGCAAAGGCCTGCTCCAGTTCCGGGCCGAAGCCGGGCAGGGCGGCGGCGCAGTCCGTTAGGGCCGCGGGCAGGGGGGCGGGCAGGGCGGCGATGCCGTCTTCGCACAGCGCCTCGGCCAGCGCCGGCATCCGCTCCGAGGCGGTCCGGTAGCGCATGAAGCCGAGCGCGGCGGCGGCCTCGGCAGTGAGCTTCTCGCCGGTGAGCGCGATGAAGGCGGCGAGCGGAGCGGGGAGGGCGCTGAGAAGATGCGTTGCGCCGGAATCGGGGATCCAGCCGATGCCGCATTCCGGCATGGCGAAGCTCGCCCGCTCGCTGGCGATCGGATGGCTGGCGTGGAGCGCCAGCCCGAGGCCGCCGCCCATGGCGACGCCGTCGATCAGGGTGACGACGGGCTTGGGGTAGCGTGCCAGGGCAAGGTCGAGACGGTATTCGGCAAGGCAGTGGCCGCGCGCGCCCTCGATATCGCCGAGGGTGATCCGGCCATGCACGGCGGCGATGTCGCCGCCGGCGCAAAAGGCCCGCCCGCCGACCGCATCGATGACGATGAGGTCTGTAGCCGAGTCGCAGCGCCAGTCCTGAAGGGCGCAGGCGATGCCGTGAAGCATCGCCTCGCTCAGCAGGTTGAGGGTGCGGGGGCGGTTCAGGGTGATCCGCCCGGCGCGGCCCTGCCGCCGGACGAGGAGATCGCCGTCCGGCGCGGCGGCGCTCAATGGTGGATGAGGGCCGCCGACCAGGCGAAGCCCGCGCCGTTGGAAACAACCATCACCTTGTCGCCGGTGCGGATCAGGTTCTGCTCCACCGCTTCCGCATAGTTGATGACCATGTCGCTTTCCTGCACATGGCCGCGATGCTTCAGCGCGCTGGTGTAGACCTTTTCCTTCGGCAGGCCGAATTTCTTCATGAAATAGGCCTGATCCCAGGTCGAGAAGGTCGGATAGACGTAATAGTCGACATCGTCGAAGGTGAGGCCCAGCTTGTCGAGCAACTGGGTCATCACCTTGCCGAACATGCGGAAGTTGATCGGGATGACGCCCTCGTTGAACTTGTCCATCTTGGCATACATGTGCAGCAGCCGTTCGGTCACTTCCTCGTTCGGCTGGCGGTTCTGCAGGCCCGGCACGTACCACACGTCGTGCAGCCGGCCGATGGAGATGGTCTCGACGCCGAGGATACGCGCGCGGGATGCGTTCTTGCGCAGGACAAGCGCGCTGCCGCCGTCGCTCGCCACCGTGATCGGGTAATAGGTCTTGTTGAGGTCCGGCGTCCGGTCGCCGGCGAAGAGCAGCGCCGTCGTGACGTCGTCGTCGGCGAGCATCAGCGAGACGACGGTCTTCAGCGCCAGATGATAGCTGGCGCAGCCGCCGGTGTTGACGGCGGTGGCAAAGGCATTGTCCAGCCCCAGTTCCTGCTGCACGAGACCGGCGGCCGACCAGGTCGGGCCGACATAATCCTCCGGGATCGAGGTGAAGTCGACGACGAGGTCGACCTCGCCGGGCGCGACGCCCGCCTGGTCGAGGGCGCGGCGCGCGGCCTCGACCGCCAGCACCGAGGGCAACTCGTCGGTGACATGGATGTCGTGGATGCCGATGTCGCGCTGGAAGTCGATGTTCTTCGACAGGGTGCCGAAGGGCACGTCCTCGTCGCGGAAGACGTCCGCCACCAGCTTCTTGCCGGGCGGCAGGTAGAAGGCTTCGGAAAGGATGCCGACGTGGTCCATCTGGATCTCCCTGTCAGTATTGCAGCAAGGTGGCGCCGTAGAGAAAGCCGTGGCCGTGGGTCGCCAGCAGCACATGGCTGCCGGCGGGCGGCGCCTCCTCCTCCAGTTCCAGCAGGTTGAGGACGAGGTCCGAGCCGTGCAGGTGGCCGCGCGAGGCAAAGCCCGCCGGCACCAGCCGCGCGCCGGTGCAAAGGCTGTCGCCGACGGCCTGTGCGTCCGCCGCCGAGATGTTGGCGGTGATCGTGCGGGAAATGTCGCCCCCCGACAGTCCGTGGCGGGCGAGCAGCCTGTCGACCAACCCCTTGAGCTCGCTGGTGCGGTCGGCGCGCTCATGCTTGGCCGCGTCCAGCGTCAGCCGGTAGAGGTCGAGCCGGGTCGGATGCTTCATGCCGCCGCCGGGAATGTTGAGCACGTCGTGCAGCGCTCCGTTGGAACGCAGCGCGGTGCCGAGGATGGCGGCGCGGCCCGCCCCGCGCGCGACGATGACGGCGCTGGCCCCATCCCCCAGCACGGTGAGCGGTGCGTCCGTGCCGGCGATCACCCGGTTGCCGGCAATCGCCTGGTCGGCGGCGACCAGCAGCACCCGGTTGACGTCGTCATTGGCGAGGATCAGCGCGCGGGCGAACTTGATCGCCGCATGCAGGTTCGACGAATGGCCGCCGCTATAGCCGAGGGTGAAGGCGCGCTTGGCGCCGAGCTCGGCCTGCAGCTCGTTGCTCATCGACCAGGCCGGCTCGACATAGCGCTGCGGCATCATCGAGAAGTCGATGATCGCATCGAGGTCGAGCGGGGTGAGGCCGGCCGCCTCCAGCACCTTGCGCGACACGGCAAGGGCCATGTCGGTGGGGCTCTCGCCCTCGAAGACATGGACGCTGCCGACGCCGAGCCGCGCGGCGGCGGTGACATCGACCGGCCCCGTCTCGCGGGCGACGATCTCGTCGAGCGTGCAGATGCGCTCGGGCAGGTGGTGGGCGGCGGCAAGCAGGCCGACGGGGTCTGTGACGCTTTCTCTAATGCTGTCTCTGGCGCTGTCGCGGGTCATGGCTCCGGCTCCTGGCTGGGAGAGAGGGGCGCGCCGCGCCGCCGGCCGCTTGCCCGCAAGGCCTGACGGCCGGCGGGCAAGGTCGGGAAGGGCGGCGCGGCCGGTGGGGGGGCGCGGGGCCGCTCGGGCGGCCCTTCGAAAGGGGCCCGCTCAGGCGGCCCGGGCGGTGCCGGTGCAGGCCTCGATGATCTCCGCCGGCACCGTGTGATCGTCGTACCAGCGGCCCGACAGCGGCTTCTTCACCAGCGCGACATCGGCCGCGTAGGAGAGGATCTCGTCGTTGTGCCGGCCGATCTCCTGGCGCAGCGAGGCAGGCAGCCCGCCGTCGAGCTCATAGGCCCGGTCGATGGAGCCGGTGAGGTGGCGCAGGTGGTCGATGCGGTCGTTGACGATTTTGATCGAGCGCTTGGTGATGCGGCCGAATTCCGCCTTGTCGTTGGCCATGACCTGCATCGCCTCGTACATGCTGGGCAGGAACTCGTCGCGCTTCATCCACCTGGTCTCGTAGTTCATCGCGTCGCGCCAGCGCGGCTGGGTGAGCGACTTGCGATGGGATTCAAGATCGCGGTGGAACACCGTGTAGCCGTGCTCCTCCGGCTGCTCGAACCACTGGCAGCCCGGATCGAGGAACGGCACCATGCCGAAGATCGTCGGGATCACCTTGTCGTTCGGGAAGCGCTGCATCAGCCGGCGCGAATAGGCGACCGTCTCCATGACCGAGGCATGGGTCTGCTTCGGCATGCCGATCGTGTACCAGAGATAGAAGCCCTTGATGCCGACATCGAGCGCGGCGGCGATCCAGTCCTCCATCTCCTCGTTGGTATAGGTGCCGCGCCCGGTCAGCCGGCTGATCTCCACGTCATGCGACTGCGGCGACAGGTTGATGTAGATGTCGAGGTTCGGCGCGACCTCGGCCATCTGCTTGAGCACGGAAGGCTTGGTCAGGCGGAACTGCTCGAAGGAGACCGAACTGACGACGCCGCTGTCGTTGACCGCCTCCAGGTAGGACAGCAGGCGCGGGGCCGATTCCGAATAGGCCTGCAGCGTGTAGACGCTGAGCGGCGACTCGGTCTTGGGGAAGGTGGTGATCTCCCGCGCGAGCTGCTCCGAGCGGCGGTGGAAGACGGTCTTCTTCTCCACATTCATCATCCGCTGATAGGCCCAGCGCGAGCCCGAGCACCAGCCGCAGCTCTGCTGGCAGCCGGTGTTCGGCAGCACCATCAGGTTCGGCATGTTCAGCAGGTTGTCGGTCTTGGGGAACATCTTCGACCAGTCGATCGCCACGTCGTTGAGCACGTCGGGCGTGTAGGAATGGCCGTTGTCGACGACTTCCCCCTTGTCCTTGTAGACCATGTTCTGGACGTCGAGGCGCCCGCGCACGCCGCGCTTGAGCTGGCCGACGAGGTCCGCCAGCGGCTCCAGCGTGTCGTAGCCGCGGATGACGCCGTCGATCTGCGGGTATTGCATCATCTCGCGGGCATAATAGGTCGAGACGATGCCGCCGAAGACGACGAAGCTCTCCGGATGCACCTTCTTCAGCACCCCGGCGACCTCGATCGAGCCCTGGCAATGGGGCAGCCAGTGCAGGTCGATGCCGAAGGCGGGGGTGTCGAGATGCTGGAACAGCTTCTCCACGTCGAGCGTCGGATGCTTCAGCATCAGCGAGGCCAGGTTGACGATCTTCACGTCCAGCCCGCGCTCGGCCAGGAAGCTCTTGATCGACAGGAAGCCGAGCGGGTGCATTTCGAAGATCGGGGTGACGTTGCTGCTCTCCTGGCTGGCATACCAGCCGAGCACGAAGTCGTCCCGGTTGCGGAAGTCGAAGATCGCCGGTGCATGGACCAGGATCAGGTCAGCCTTGATGCGTGTCATGGTCGCCATTCCTCGGACGCCGTGGCAGGGAAGGACAGGGTCCTTACGCCGCGGCCGACGTGATCTTGCTGTGACAGAAACCGGAGAGCGCGGTGAGCGTCTTGTAGTTCTGCGAGGTGATCTCGTCCTCGTCGATGACGATGTCGAATTCCTTCTCCATGTATTCGGTGATCTCGGCGATGCCGAGGGAGTCGAGAATGCCGCTGTCCAGCAGGTTCTCGTCCGGGTCGATGCCGCCCGAGACGTTGACGCCCGAATTTTCCAGCAGATAGGCGAGCAGGGTGTTGTGTACGCTCATCAGGTCGATTGCAGTCACGAGCCTTCCTCCTCAGGCTGTCGCGCGCCCGGCATGGGACACGGCGACGGTTGGCAACTCCGTTCGGGCGGCCGCTTTTGCAGTCTCGCCCTTGTGATATGCACAGTGACTGAAAAGATAGTCTTTGAAATTTGGGAAATTTTCCTAACGGAAGGAGCTTATTGAGCAAATATGGCAAGTCAATATCACCGGTATTACTGAATTTCTATTGAGTTATATGCATTCCAGCAGGTGATATCCGCAGAAGTGACAGGCGGGCTTTGAGGTGGCGGGTGCGGCCCCGTCCGGCGCGGAGGCCGGACGGGGGCCCCTCACAGGCCGAGGGCGCGGGCGGCGATGGTGCGCTGAATGTCCGAGGTGCCGGAATAGAGCAGGCTGCCGACCGCATCGCGGAAGTCGCGCTCCACCTCGTAGTCGGCCATGTAGCCGTAGCCGCCATGGATGACGACGGAGTTCTGGCAGGAGGCGACCCAGGCCTCGCTGAGGTAGAGCTTGGCGAGCGCCGCCTCCATCGGGCAACTGCCCTTGGTCTTCTTCAGCCAGGCGACCTTGTAGAGCAGCAGCCGCGAGGTCTCGTGCCGCAGCTTCATGTCGACGATGCGGTTGGACACCGACTGGAACTTGCCGATCGGCTTGCGGAACTGGGTGCGCTTGTTGGCATGGGCGACGCATTGTTCGACCTGGTGCTCCATCGCACCGACGAGATTGGCGAGGATCGAGCTGCGCTCCCACTCCATCGAGTTGTTGAAGATGCGCCCGCCCTGGCCCTCCTTGCCGATGCGCGCGGCAACTGGCACCCGGCAGTCCTCCAGCGTCAGCCAGGCCATCGGCGAGGTGCGCAGGCCCATCTTGCGGCGGTTCGGGCTGACCGTCAGGCCCGGCGTGTCGCGGTCGACGACGAAGCCGGTGAGGCCGAGCGAGCCGGCGCTCTTGTCGACGGTGGCGAAGATGACGAAGACATCCGCGACCGGCCCGTTGGTACAGAACACCTTGGCGCCGTTCAGCACATAATGGTCGCCGTCGCGGGTCGCGGTGGTGCCGAGGCTCATCACGTCGGAGCCGGCCTCGGCCTCGGTGATGCCATGGGCGCCGATCAGCTCGCCGGAAATCAGCCCGCGCAGGTACTTCTCCTTCTGCTCCGGCGTGCCGAACTGGGCGATCGGCATCTGCACGGTCCACATCTGGCCGTTCATGCTGAACAGCAGGCCGTTGTCGCGGCAGCCATAGCCGAGCGCCTCCATCGCCAGCACGGTGGTGATGATGTCCTGTTCGGCGCCGCCATAGGCCTTCTCGAAGGGCAGGCCGAGGATGCCGAAGCCGGCGATCTTGCGCCACAGCTCGCGCGAGAGGATGCATTCGGCATCGCGCTGCTTGAGGTCGCCCTCGTTGAGCTCGTCCTTGGCGAAGCGGACGACCTTCTCCTTGAAGGCCTCCTGCTCGGGCGTGAAGCTGAAGTCCATCTGCGCTCCTCGTTTTGCTGTGGGGTGTTGCGGTGGGGTGGTGCGATAGGGCCCGGCGGCCGATGCCGGCCGATGCCTTGCGGGGCGTGCCGTTTGCGCGCCGCCCCGGCAGGTGGTTGGATGGCGGGGACGGGTCGTCGGGAAAGGCGCGGGCGCGAAACCCGGCCCGTGCCGGCGCCTCCGCGGAGCCGGGTCGTGCCCGCGGCCGGGTGTTGCTCGCTGACGAAAACAACATTGGTAATCGTGACAGTAGTAGAGCGATTACCCGTATCTCAAGCTTAAGGTCGAGTTCTCGGTGGTACAGATATGAAATTCATATGTCATGGTGTCCTCCCGTTTCGGCCTTCTTGGCGACAAAAACTAGTTCCTTTATTGCACTATCGCGTAGGACGAGAAACTAATTTTAATTACAACCGAAATACAACTTTCCGTTCGTGTCGAGAAATATATATTTTTGCCATATAAAGGTTTGCGTTCGAATTTTTGGGACAGCAAAAACGGGCAATCCTAGGGAGAAGAAGGCAAGCAATGAATCTGAGAAGGCTCAAGTTCTTCGTAACGGTTGCGGAAGAGTTGCATTTCGGCAGGGCCGCGGAGCGGCTCTGTATGACGCAGCCGCCGCTCAGTCAGGCCATTCTGGCGCTAGAGGAGGAATTGTCCGTCACGCTGTTCAAGCGGACGAAGCGGAACGTGGCGCTGACCCCGGTCGGCGAGCACCTTCTGTCGCATGTGAGCAAGCTGCTGCAGGAGGTGGAGGCCCTGCCGGCGCTGGCGCGTCAGCTCGCCCGCGGCGAGATCGGCTCGCTCAAGCTCGGCTTCGTGACGACCGCCGACTACAACCTGCTTCCCGAACTGATCAGCCTTTATGGCGCCACCTATCCGGAGGTGAAGGTGACGCTGAAGGAGATGACCAGCGACCTGCAGGTCGAGGCCCTGATGCAGGGCGAGATCAATGCCGGCCTGATCATCCCGCTGCACCAGACCCTGCATGCCTCGCTGTCCTACCAGCCGCTGCTGCACGAGCCGCTGGTGGCGGCGGTGCCGGAGGAGTGGGTGCGGGCCGGCCGGGTGGAGATCGTCAGCGGCCGGCTGAAGATCGAGGACGTTGCCGAGGAGCCGCTGGTGCTGTTCCCGCGGCGCTCGGCCCCGGCCTTCCACGACATCATCACCACCTATTTTGCGTCCCATGGCATCGAGCCGGTGATCGGCCAGGAAGCCATCCAGATGCAGACCATCATCAGCCTGGTCTCGGCCGGGATGGGGTTCGCGCTGGTGCCCGGTTCGCTGCGCCGGCTGGGCCGCATGGGGGTGCGCTATGTCGGCCTGGAGGGCAAGCCGCCGGTGATCGAGACCGGCCTCGTCTGGCGCAAGGAGGACCCCTCGCCGACGGTGCTGCGGCTGGTGGAGATCGCCCGCGGCCTCGGCGAACATGCCGGCGACGAGGACGGCGGGATCGGTCAGGGCCGGGGCGGGGGCGCTCCCGGTCTCGGCCTGCCCGAGGCGGCGATGGTGCAGGCCCGCCACGACCTCAACGGCCAGGGTCACGGTCACGCCGGCCGGATCGACTGAAGCGGCCGCCCTTTTTGCAGTTCGAACGCGCAAGCAGCACACGGGGGCGCCGGCTCGGGAGGGTCGGCGCCGCCGCTGTCGGCGGGGGCGGAACGCAGCGCGATTAGGTCGAAAAACGTCTTAATACCCTCTCAGAAATATATTTCTGAAATGAATGACGAGGCGATACCGTCGCCTGGAGGCTGATGGGCACACCTTATCCGGATGGGAAACAGCGTGGGATTTGAGGCGGTTGCGCCGATCTCCGGCACTGTTCCGGCAAGTCCGGCCGGACCGGCGGTGCGCATCTGGATCGGGAGCCGGCCCGCGGGAGGGCCGGGACGGCGGCGGGCCGGCGCCGCGGGATGTCCAGGGAGGATTGCGGGTGGCATATAACGAGCGTTCGAAGACGATTTCGCAAGGGATCGAGCGTTCGCCGAACAGGGCCATGTTCTATGGCCTCGGCTATACCAAGGAAGATTTCGACAACCCGATGATCGGCATTGCCAACGGGCATTCGACGATCACACCCTGCAATGCCGGCCTGCAGCCGCTTGCCGATGTCGCGGTGAAGGCGATCAAGGAGGCGGGCGCCAATCCGCAGCTCTTCGGCGTGCCCACCATTTCCGACGGCATGTCGATGGGCACCGAGGGCATGAAATACTCGCTGATCTCGCGCGAGGTGATCGCCGACTGTGTCGAGATGACGGTGCAGGGCCAGTGGATGGACGGCGTGCTGGTGATCGGCGGCTGCGACAAGAACAAGCCCGGCGGCATGATCGGCATCGTCCGCGCCAATGTGCCGGCGGTCTATGTCTATGGCGGCACGATCAAGCCGGGCAAGTGGAAGGGCCAGGACCTGTCGGTGATCTCCGCCTTCGAGGCGGTCGGCGCCATCAAGGCCGGCCGCATGAGCGAGGAGGATTTCGAGGGCATCGAGCGCAACGCCTGTCCGACCACCGGCGCGTGCGGGGGCATGTACACCGCCAACACCATGGCCTCGTCCTTCGAGGCGCTCGGCATGTCGCTGCTCTATTCCTCGACCATGGCCAATATCGACCAGGAGAAGTTCGAGTCCACCGCCGAGTCCGCCCGCGCCCTCGTCGAGGCGGTGAAGAAGGGGCTGAAGGCGCGCGACATCGTCACCCGCAAGAGCGTCGAGAACGCCATCACCCTGGTGATGGCAACCGGCGGCTCCACCAACGCGGTGCTGCATTACCTCGCCATCTGTCACGCCGCCGAGGTCGAGTGGACGCTCGACGATTTCGAGCGGGTGCGCCGCAAGGTGCCGGTGATCTGCGACCTGAAACCCTCGGGCAAATACATGGCGGTCGACCTGCACAAGGCCGGCGGCATTCCGCAGGTGCTGAAGATCCTGCTGAATGCCGGCCTGCTGCATGGCGACTGCATGACCGTCACCGGGCGCACGCTGGCCGAGGAACTGGCGCATGTGCCGGACGAACCCTCCGCCGACCAGGACGTCATCCTGCCGATCGACAAGGCGCTCTATCGCGAGGGCCATCTGGCGGTGCTGCGCGGCAACCTCGCCGAAGACGGGGCCGTCGCCAAGATCACCGGCCTGAAGTCGACCTCGATCACCGGCCCGGCCCGCGTCTTCGACGACGAGCAGTCGGCGATGGACGCGATCCTGTCCGACCGCATCCGCCCCGGCGACGTCCTGGTGCTGCGCTATCTCGGCCCGCGCGGCGGCCCGGGCATGCCGGAGATGCTGGCCCCGACCTCGGCGATCATCGGCCGCGGCCTTGGCGCCGATGTCGGGCTGATCACCGACGGCCGCTTCTCGGGCGGCTCCTGGGGCATGCTGGTCGGCCATGTCACGCCGGAAGCCTATGAGGGCGGCACCATCGCCCTGGTGGAGGAGGGCGACACGATCACCATCGATGCCTCGCGCCAACTGCTGCAGCTCGAGGTGGACGACGAGGAACTGGCCCGCCGCCGCGCCAACTGGCGCCAGCCGGAGCCGCGCTATCGCAGCGGCGTGCTCGGCAAGTTCGCGCAACTGGCGCGGCCGGCGAACAAGGGCGCGGTGACGGGGTAGGGCGCCGCCGGCCCCGACCTCGGCCCGGCTTCCGCCCCAACCCAACCCAGCCCCAGCCCCCACCCCAGCCCCATGGGGGCCGCCCGTCCGGTTTCCGCACCCCGTTTTGATGGGAGGAGGGTGCCGGAGGCCGGACGGGCCGGTTTTCGCAGGCGCGGCGGGGCTGCCGGCGCCTGGAGAGAGTGCAGACCGGACGTCATGGACCGGACGTCATGGACCGGACGCCGGAGACCGGACGTCGAGCCGGGGTCGCAAGGCCCCGGCCGCTGGCGTTTATGCGCCGCTCTCGATTTACGTTGCGACAGTCACAAGAAATAGAAAAATAGAATTAGACCGGAAAAGGGCGGTTTCCTATCCTCAACTTACAATCGAATAGAATAATATTCGCTTGAGGAGGGGAATTATGTCGGTCGGAGACTGTTGTTGTTGCTTCCCACGTATAAGTAACAAGGGTACGGCGCAGGCAATTCGCAGCCGCGCGCAAGGCAGCTCGTCCGGCCGCGCCGGTTTGCGCGGACTGCTGCTGACCGGCGTCCTGGCGCTGGCGCTCGCGGCCGGCTGGACCGGCCCGGCCGAGGCCGCCCGCTACACCATGACCATCGCCCATCTCTACCCGGACGATCTCACCAACAACGAGACGGCGCCGGCCCTCAAGCATTTCGAGCAACTGGTCGAAAGCGCCACCAATGGCGACATCGACGTGCAGGTCTTCGGCAACGGCGCGCTCGGCGGCGAGGTCGAGGCGGCGCAGCAGACCCGCGCCGGCAAGACCATCCAGTCGGTCATGCTCGGCTCGGGCACGCAGGCCTCCTTCTACCGCAATTACGAGATGATCACCTCGCCGTTCCTGTTCCCGGACTACCGGACGGCCTGGACCTTCTTCGACAGTCCGTGGTTCGCCGCGTTCATGAAGCCGATGGTCAAGGAAAGCGGCTTGCGCTACCTCGGCACGCTCGACGACGGCGGCGGCTTCGTCGCCTTCGCCAACAACAAGCGGCTGATCACCAAGGTCGAGGACCTGCAGGGCCTGCGCATCCGCGTCGAGGAGAACCAGGCGCATATGACGATCATGCGCGCGCTCGGCGCCTCGCCGACGCCGCTGCCCTGGGGCGAGTTGCAGACCGGCCTTGCCACCGGCCTCGTCGACGGTCATTTCCACGCGCCGGGCGTCAACGACATCTTCAAGCTCTACGACGTGACCAATTTCACCACCTGGAGCGGCCACGTCTACAACACCATCACCTGGAGCGTCAGCGAGGCCTGGTTCTCGCAACTGCCCGAAGACTACCAGAGGATCATCGTCGCCGCCGCGCGCGAGGCGGTCGCCATGGCGCATGGCATCGCCGCGCAGATCACCGTCGTCGGCTGGGTCAACTCCTGCAAGAAGTTCGAGCAGTGCCACATCCTCTCCGATGCCGAGAAGCAGCGGATGCGGGAGATCGCGCAGCCGATCTATCGCGAGTGGCTGGTGAAGGAATTCGGCGAGAAGGCGGCGCTCTATGACGAGTTGCGCGCCGAGGTCGAGCGCATCCATGCCGACCTGAATCGCTCCGCGATCGAGATCTATCTCGACTGATCGAAAGGGCGGGGAGGCCGGGCGTGGCCCGCGCATCCCCGCCCGTCGCGGCCGGCCACCGCCGCGCCGCGCCCGTTTCAGCCGAGCCGACCGGGAAGACACCCCATGAGCACGACTTCCACCCTTGGGCCGGGAGCGCTTGTCGGCGCCCTGCGCCGGGCCAGCGACGCGGTCAACCGTGCGACCATCGTCGTCTGCGCCCTGCTGCTCGCCGTGATGCTGGTCGTCTCGGCGGCGGGCATCGTGCTGGAGATGGGGCTGGCGCTGGCCCACCGGCTCGGCCAGGCCTCGCTGTTCGACAGCGGCCCGCTCGCCTTCGCCTATGCCAATACCCGGCCCTCGCTGTTCCGCCTGTTCCTGCCCTGGCTCGGCATGCTCAGCATCACCGTCGCCTTCAAGTATGGCGAGCATATCGCCATCCTCGCGGTGGCGCGGATGCTGCCCCGCTGGGCGGCGCGGCTGGCGCAGGGCATCAACCTTGCCGCCATCGGCCTCTTCGCCCTGGCGCTGCTGTGGTACGGGTTCGGCTTCTTCCGCGAGGCGAGCAACCTCTACATCATCTCCTCCAGCCTGCAGGTGGCGCATCACTGGACGGCGGCCTCCGTGCCGGTGGCGGGCGCGATCCTGTGCCTGCATCTGGTCGACGGCATGGCCCTTCTTGAGGAGCGCGGCGCCATCGGCGCGGCGGCGGAGGAGGTCGAGGCCGCCGAGGCGGGGCTGGATTACGGCGACGGACCGGCCGAGGCGGGCATATCGCCGCCGAGCCTGGCGGAAGCGGCCGGACCGACGCCGGCGCGCCGCGTCGCGGAGGTCGCCGGATGAGCGCCTCTCTCGCCTTTGTCGTGCTGATGTTCATCGGTCTGCCGCTCGGCCTGGTGCTGACCGCGGCCGGCATGATCGGCGCCTATTCCATCGGCGGGGCGGATTTCCTCGGCATCCTTGCCGACCGCTTCTATTCCGGCGTCTCCGGCTACGTGCTGATCGCCGTGCCCTATTTCATCATCACCGCCGAGATCATGAACCGCGCCGGCTTGACCGAGCGGCTGATCGCCTTCGCCAGTTCGCTGTTCGGCCGGGTGCCGGGCGCGCTGTCGCATGTCAACGTCACCACCTGCCTGATGTTCGCCGGGCTGACCGGCGCGGCGGTGACCGAGACGGCGGCGATCGGGCGCACGCTGATCCCTTCCATGCGCAAGGAGGGCTACAGCGCCGCCTATTGCGCCGCCGTCACCGCCTGCTCGGCCATCGTCGGGCCGATCATCCCGCCCAGCATCATCATGATCGCCTATGCCGCCACCTTGCGCGACATCTCGATCCTCGGCCTCTTCGCCGCCGGGATCGTGCCGGGGCTGATGATGGGCCTCGCCATGCTGATCGTCAGCGGCATCATCTCGTGGAAGCGCGGCTATGCCAGCCACCAGCGGGTGATGCTCTCGGTGATCGTCGCGACCGGCCTCAGCGCGCTCGCCGCCATGGGCATTCCGCTGGTCATTCTCGGCGGCGTGCTGACCGGCCTGACCACGGTGACCGAGGCTTCGGTGATCGCCTGCATCTATGCGCTGGTGCTCGGCGGCTTCGCCTATCGCCGGCTGACTCGGCGGGACCTGTGGGAGTCGCTGGTCTCCACCGTCAGCTTCAGCGGCGTGGTGTTCCTGCTGCTCGGCGCCTCCAACGTGCTCGGCTGGTTCGTCACCCGCTCCGGCATCGCCCGCCATGCGGCCGAGACCATCGCCACGATGAGCGACAACCCGGTGGTGCAGATCCTGGCGGTGGCGGCGCTCCTCGTCGTCATCGGCATGTTCATCGATGTGCTGCCCGCGATCATCATCGCCGTGCCGGTGCTGGCCCCCGCGCTGGTCGAGCTCGGCTTCCACCCGCTGCATGCGGGCATGGTGATGCTGCTGGCGCTGAACCTCGGCAACATCACCCCGCCGGTCGGCCTGACCCTGATGACCGCCGCGCGAATAGCCAACGCCCCTTACGAGAGCGCGGTGCGGGAATCGCTGCCCTTCGCCTTCGCCCATGTGGTGATCGTGGTGCTGTGCGCGCTGTTTCCCACCCTGACGCTGCTGGTGCCGCGCCTGTTCGGCGTCGGCGTGTGAGCCTTCTCATCCACAACCGACACAGAGAGTGACGACCATGACCAAGGATCAATCGGTGGAGCGGCTGACGGCGGTCTTGCAGAAGATCGCGGCGGCCGAGGAAGTGCGCGAGGGCGATCCCGGCCCGGTGACGCTGGTCGCCGTCAGCAAGACCTTCGACGCTGACGCGATCCGCCCGGTGATCGCTGCCGGAGCCCGCGTGTTCGGCGAGAACAAGGTGCAGGAGGCGCAGGAGAAATGGCCGGCGCTGAAGGCCGAATATCCCGATATCGAGCTGCGCCTGCTCGGGCCGCTGCAATCCAACAAGGCGCGCGACGCGGTCGCCCTGTTCGACGTGATTGAGTCCGTCGACCGGGAGAAGATCGCCGCCGAGATTTCCCGCGAGATCGCCCGCCAGGGCCGCAGCCCGCGCCTCTATGTGCAGGTCAATACGGGGCGCGAGCCGCAGAAGGCCGGCATCGACCCCGACGAGGCCATCGCTTTCGTCGAGCGCTGCCGCGATGTGCACGGGCTGACCATCGAGGGGCTGATGTGCATTCCCCCCGCAGGCGAGGACCCCGCGCCGCATTTCGAGTTGCTGGCCGCGCTTGCCGACAAGGCGGGGCTCGCCCGCCGCTCCATGGGCATGTCCGGCGACTACGAGAAGGCGGTGATCCACGGCGCCACCAGCGTGCGCGTCGGCTCGGCCATCTTCGGCGCCAGGACGTATGCCTGACCCGATCTTTTCCTTTTCATTCAGGACGCTATTCGATGAACATCAACGCTCACCAGAAGCTGGACTATCGGATCACCCACCAGTTCGACGGCCTGACCATCTCGGACGGAGAGTTCCAGCGCCTGCTCGACATCGCCAGTTGGAACGGCCATGTGCCGACCTTCACCCGGCGCGGCCGCGGCTCCTGGGAAAGCCTCAACGAGCCGATCGCGCTGAAGGACGATCCCACCGTCACCTTCCACGCGGCGAAGCTCAAGGGCGTCGGTCTGTGGAACCCGATCCTGCCGGGCGATGCGGAATATTCCAACAAGCTGCATGACGATGCCGGCAATGACCCGGTGCCGCCGCTGACCGACCTCTTGGAATATCTCGTCACCTATCCGCATTTCGGCATCTCGAACGAGGGCGAGTACAAATATGCCTACAGCTCGCCGAGCCCGATCGGCGGCATCGTCCACGAGCGGGCGCATCGCGAGTTCTGGTCGGCCGAGCGGCTGGTGCGCCACGGCGTGCCGACCATCGCGCCGCTGGCGGTGATCGAGTATGGCGGCAACCTGACCTTCCAGGGCCAGCCGATGGGCGCGGTGCTGACGCTGTCGCCCGGCGCCGCCGCCTATCGCATCTCGGAGATCCTGTTCGGCGCCGGCATGGCGCGCGGCAGCGATCCGGCCTTCGACGCCCATTACGACGACATCCGCGAGGCGCTCGGCGTCGAGGGTGATCCGGACGACGAGCGCGTCCGCCTCACCGTCATCTGCAAGCTCGCCCGCGAGGCCGGCAAGCTGCTGCACGATTTCTCGCTGGCCGAGCTCTACCGCTATTCCGGCGACTGGGGCAATTTCGTCTACTCGGTCGAGAGCAAGCGGCTGTTCCTGATCGACCTCGATTCCGTTCAGGACATCAACCACCTGCCGCCCACGGCGAAGGCGATGCAGGCCTGGCGCGACCTCGCCAGCGCCATCTACCGGATGGTCGGCAAGCTCGGCTACCCGACCGCGCTCGGCAAATACACGATTCACAACCTGATGGAGTTCGATCCGATCGCGGCGAAGATCGCCGGCTATTTCCCGGATGTGCCGGAAGCCGAGATCCGCGCCATCTCCCGCCGGATGTGGGGCTATTTCATCCCGCATCTGGCGCTGCTCACCAAGCACCGCGACGACATTCTCGGCGGCTGGGACGGCGACCGGCGCAAGTCCTACAAGATGGACCACGACCTCTTCTACATCCTGGCGCTGACCCTGCTGCGGCCGCTGTTCGAACGCAGCGCCGTCGGGCGCAAGTATCCCAGCGACATCACCGACGACCAAATGTGGGGCAAGGCCGAGCGCTTCCTCGGAGACCGCTTCCAGTATTTCGCCTGGCTGATGGGCCGGTACGATCTCTGAAGCAATTCCAGGAAAAGTGGGAACCGGTTTTCCGTCCGGAATTGCGTAAAAACAAAGGGACAGGAGTACGACGATGGCGCGCATCATTCCGCGACTGCTCGAGGCTCTGGCGCGGCAGGCACCGGAGGCCGCCGCCATCGTCTTCGAGGAGACGACCTGGACGCGGGCGGAGCTGCAGGACTTTGCCGTCCGCATCGCCCGCGCCCTCCATGCCGGCGGCGTGCGCCGCGACGACCGGGTCGCGGTCTGGCTCGACAAGTCGCCGGAGGCGGTCGGCGCGCTGCTCGGCGTGATGATGGCGGATGCGATCTGCGTGCCGCTTGACCCGACCGGGCCGGCGCCGCGCCTTGCCGGCATTCTTCAGGACTGCGAGCCGTCGATGCTGATCTCCTCGGCGGCGAAGACGAAACGGCTGGAGGCGCTGGTGGCGGAGGGGGGCGAGTTGCCGCCGGTGCTGGTGACGGGCGGTGTGCCGCTGGCGCTGTCGCCGGGCGCGCAGGGCATCGCCCCGATGATGCTGGAGCCGAGAGGGGACACTGCGGAGGTGGTGTCGCCGCCGCCCTCGCGGGTGATCGACGAGGACCTGGCCTATATCCTCTACACCTCGGGCTCGACCGGCCGCCCCAAGGGCGTGATGATCAGCCACCGGGCCATCGTCGCCTTTTCCGACTGGGCGGGGGAATATTTCGCGCTTCAGGCGCAGGACCGGGTCGCCTCGCATTCGCCGCTGCATTTCGACCTGTCGCTGTTCGACGTGTGGACGACGCTGGCGCATGGCGCCTGCGTGCATCTGGTGCCGCAGGGCATCTCCTTCATGGCGACGGATCTGGTGCGCTTTATCGCCGAAAGCCGCGTGACGGTGTGGCAGTCGGTGCCGTCCGTGCTGCGGATGATCGCCCGCCAGCTCGGCGATCCGGGCCCGGAATTCGATCAGTTGCGGCTGATCTTCTTCGCCGGCGAACCCTATCCGCCGGCGGAGCTGCGCGATCTCATGTCCCGCTTGCCGAAGGCGCGCTACCACAACATCTATGGCGCCACCGAGATCAACGACGTCACCTGCCACACGTTGACTGGCCTGCCCGGCGACGGGCCGCTGCCCATCGGCGTGCCTTGCGCCCATATGGACGTGCTGGTGCTTGGCGAAGCGGGCGAGGTGCTGTCGGAGGAGGGCGCCGTCGGCGAGCTCTGCGCCCGCGGGTCAACCTTGGCCAAGGGCTATTGGGGCGATCCGGCGATGACGGCGGCGAAATTCGTCCAGGACCCGCGCCACGACCTTTACCCCGATCCGATCTACCGCACCGGCGACCTGGTGCGTATCGGCGCGGGCGGCACGCTGCACTATGTCGGCAGGCGGGATTCCCAGGTGAAGATCCGCGGTTTCCGCGTCAATATCGGCGAGGTCGAGGAAGCCCTGTTGCGTCACGAGGGCGTCGGCGAGGTGGCGGTGATCGACGAACTCGACCCGCAAGGCACCCGCACGCTGACCGCCTGCTTCATCGCGGAGCGCGAGGCGCCGGACGCGCGCGCGCTGAAGCGGCACTGCCTCGCCTTGCTGCCGAACTACATGGTGCCGGAGCGCTTCGTGCCGGTCGACCTGCTGCCGCGCACCTCCACCGGCAAGATCGACCGCCAGGCCCTGCGCCGGCGGCGGGAGGAAGCCCGCGAGGAGCGCACGCCGCAGCCCGCCTGAGCCGGGATCATCACAGGAGAGCTGTGCAAGGAGATCGTTGCAACGGAAGGGAGTGGAGGCCTCGCCTGGAGTCGAACCAGGATTTAGGGAGTTGCAATCCCTTGCGTCGCCATTCCGCCACGAGGCCGCAGGTGTTCCGGAGCGCGTTTCGCTCCGCCGTTCCTGTAGAGAGACCTTATTGCCTCGAAATCCCTGGATCAATTATAATAATGATATCGACATATATAATATATGTCGCGGATGTCCTCAGTGTTGAATGACGCGAAACGATCCGTCATATTGGCAAGTGCGTGGTGTATTTGGTCTCTTCCAGGATCACCGTGCTCTGGATCTCGTGCAGGCCCGGCAGCATCACCAGCTTTTCGCGCAAGAGGGTCTGGAAATGATCCATGTCCCGCACCACGACGCGCAGGTTGAAGTCGAACTCGCCGAGCATCAGTTGCACCACCTGGATTTCCGGGATCTTCAGCGCCGCCTCCTGGAACACCGAAATCGACTGGCGCCCGTGGCCGGACAGCTTGATCCGCACCAGAATGGTGGCGTCGAAGCCGAGCTTGCGGCGGTCGAGGATGATCGAGCGGCCGAGGATCACCTTGTCCTCGATCATCCGGTTGATCCGGCGCGAGCAGGGCGACTGCGACAGGCCGACTCGCTCGGCCACTTCGGTCACCGAGAGGGAGCCGTCCTGCTGCAGCACGCGGAGGATCTTCAGATCGGTATCGTCGAGCGGCTGCATGGTTCAGCTCCGGCTGCGCGACAGCGCGCGAGTTTCATGCGCGATAGTCTATTCGGGCGGCTCGAAAAGACAAGATCAGCCGGAATTCCGGCTCTATAGTGAAGATGCTGGTGAAATGTCGCAGGGAGGAGCGCGATGGTAGCCTGCATGATCGGCTGGGCCCATTCCAGGTTCGGCAAATCGGATGCGGCAGGGGCGGAGGAGCTGATTGCCGAGGTCATCGGCGACTGTCTCCGGCATGCCGATGTCGGTCCCTCGGAGATCGACGCGATCTTCCTCGGCACCTTCAACAATGGCTTTGCGAAACAGGATTTCCAGGCCTCGCTGGTCGCCCTCGCGGTGCCGGAGCTGCGCTTCACCCCGGCAACGCGGGTGGAAAACGCCTGCGCCACCGGCTCGGCCGCGATCCATGCCGGCCTCCGCCAGATCGAGAGCGGCCGCGCCCGCCGGGTGCTGGTCGTCGGCGTGGAGAAGATGACCGCGACCCCGACGCCGGAGGTCGGCGACATCCTGCTCGGCGCCTCCTATCGCAAGGAGGAGGCGGAGGTCGACGGCGGCTTTGCCGGCGTCTTCGCCAACATCGCCCAGGCCTATTTCCAGGCCCATGGCGACCGGCGCGCCAGCCTTGCCCGGATCGCCGCCAAGAACCACGCCAACGGCATGGCCAATCCTTACGCCCATATGCGCAAGGCGTTCGACTTCGACTTCTGCAACGAGGTCTCGGAAAAGAACCCGATCGTCGCCGGCCCGCTGCGCCGCACCGACTGTTCGCTGATCTCCGACGGGGCGGCGGCGATGGTGATCGCCGACACCGACACCGCGCTGACCACCGCCCCGCGCGCGGTATATTTCCGCGCCGCCGAGCATGTGAACGACTTCCTGCCGCTCAGCCGCCGCTCGAAGACCTCCTTCGAAGGCGCTGCACGGGCTTGGAATTCCGCCTATGAGCGGGCCAAGGTCGGCGTCGCCGATCTCTCCTTCGTCGAGACCCATGACTGTTTCACCATCGCCGAGCTGCTGGAATACGAGGCGATGGGTCTGGCGCGCGAGGGCGAGGGCCACCGGATCATCGACGAGGGCATTTCCGCCTTCGGCGGCCGCCTGCCGGTGAACCCCTCCGGCGGGCTGAAGTCGAAGGGCCATCCGATCGGCGCCACCGGCGTCTCGCAGCATGTGATGGCGGCGATGCAGCTTTGCGGCGAGGCCGGCGACATGCAGCTTCCCCGCGCGGAGCTTGCCGGCGTCTTCAACATGGGCGGCGCGGCGGTCGCCAACTATGTCTCGATCCTGGAGCGGCTGAAATGAGGGTGGAAGGCGCCGAGCGCATGTCCAACCGGGTGATGAACCTCGGCGATCTGCTCACCGAGGCCGCCCGCCGCCATCCGGAGCGGCTGGCGGTGGTGCATGGCGAGCGCAGCGTGACCTGGGCGCAGATGAACGCCCGCGTCGATGCCTTCGCCGGTGCGCTCGCCGGGCTCGGCCTCGGCTTCGGCGACAAGGTCATCGTCCAGTCGCGCAACTCGGTCGAGATGTTCGAGACGATGTTCGCGGTGTTCAAGCTCGGCGCCGTCTGGGTGCCGACGAATTTCCGCATCCTGCCGGACGACGTTGCCCATATCGCCAGTTCTTCGCAGGCGAAAGCCATCATCTACGAGCCGGAATTCGCCGCCCATGCCGATGCGGCGCGGGACGCCGGGGCGCGGATCGTCATCTGTATCGGCGAGGGGCGCGACGGCGAGCATGTCCATGCCGATCTGGTGGCGGCGGGGCGCGGCGCGCCCTTGCGGGCGGCGCCCGTCGAGCGGGACGATCCCTGCTGGTTCTTCTTCACCTCCGGCAGCACCGGCAAGCCGAAGGCGGCGGTGCTCGCCCACGGGCAGATGGCCTTCGTCATCACCAATCATCTCGCCGACCTGATGCCGGGCACCACCTCGGAGGATGCCTCGCTGGTCGTCGCGCCGCTGTCGCATGGCGCCGGCATTCACCAGCTCATCCAGGTGGCGCGCTGCGTCACCACCGTGCTGACCGTCTCGCGCAGCCTCGACGCCGACGAGGCCTTCCGCCTGATCGAGCGCCACCGCGTCTCCAACATGTTCACCGTGCCGAGCATCCTGACCGCGCTGGTCAGCGACCCGGCGGTGGACCGCTACGACCATTCCTCGCTGCGCCATGTCATCTATGCCGGCGCGCCGATGCTGCGCGAGCACCAGAAGACGGCCCTGCGCAAGCTCGGCCGCTGCCTGGTGCAGTATTTCGGCCTTGGCGAGGTGACCGGCAACATCACCGTGCTGCCGCCGCATCTGCACGATCCGGAAGACGGGCCGGGCGTGCGCGTCGGCACCTGCGGCTATGCCCGCACCGGCATGCAGATCGAGATCCAGGACATGGACGGCAAACCGCTGCCGCCGCTGGAAAACGGCGAGATCTGCGTCATCGGCCCGGCGGTGTTCAACGGCTATTACCGCAACGAGAAGGCCAATGCGGAGGCGTTCCGCGACGGCTGGTTCCGCACCGGCGATATCGGCCATTTCGACGAGAACGGCTTCCTGTTCATCACCGGGCGCGCCTCCGACATGTTCATCTCCGGCGGCTCCAACATCTATCCGCTGGAGATCGAGGAAAAGCTGGTCGCCCATCCGGCCATCGCCGAGGCCTGCGTCGTCGGCATGCCGGACGAGAAATGGGGCGAGGTCGGCGTTGCCGCCATCGTGCTGCAGCCGGGCGCCGAGATCACGCCGGAGCAGCTCAAGGCCGATCTTGCGACCCGCATCGCCGGCTACAAGATCCCCAAGCGCTTCGTCGTCTTCGACGCGCTGCCGCGCTCCGGCTACGGCAAGATCACCAAGAAGACCGTGCGCGAGCTGCTGGAAAGCCGTCTCGCCGAAGCGCCGGTTCTGGAGGGGGCGAGGTGAGGGCGCCCGCCGGTCTTTCCCCTGGACTTACCCGGGGCCTTCCCGCCGCCGCGCGCCTGCTGCGCCAGCCGGGGCCGGTGGCGCGGGAACGGATCACCCTCGGCCGCGATGCCAGGGAGGGCGCGCGCTCCAATCTGGTGCGGCTTGCCCCCGGCGCGCCGCTGGTCGAGGCGTTCGTGGCGGCGATGCGCGCGGCAACCGGCGGGGAGTGGCGGCCGGCCGCCTTCGAGCTGCTGTCGGGGGCGCTGGAGCCCTGCATCTACTGCCTTGCCGCGCCTGACACCGGCGGCGCGCGGGTGGTGACCTACACGCCGATGCGGGACGCTGGCACTGTTCGCCTCTTCGGCGGGGCGGCGACGCTTGGCATCGGCGCCGATGGCGCGCCGCTGCTGCATTGCCATGCCTGGTTCGCCGAACCGCATGAGGGCCGGGTGTTCGGCGGTCATCTCGACACGGCCGCCAGCCGCATCGGTGGCGAGGGCGTTCGGGTCCTCATGACGGTGTTCGACGGCTTCGACATCCGCCAGCTTCCCGACGCGGAGACCAACCACACCCTGTTCCGGCCGCTGGATCGTTCAGGAGGGGGACAATGAGCGCAGAGGTGATGCTTGTCAGCGGCCGCACCGGCCGCACCGTCTATGCCCGCGTCCATCCCAACGAGGATCTCGTCCAGTCGGTCGAGAAGATCTGCCTCAGCGAGGGGCTCGCCCATTGTTTCCTGCGCGCCGGGCTCGGCAGTCTGACCGATGCCTGCGTCGCCTTTTCCTCCGGCCATATCAAGGTGGTGCGCGGCCCGGCGGTGGAGGTGATCGGCATGAGCGGCATGGTCGAGGCGGATGCGGACGGCACGCCGGTCGCGGTGCTGCACGGCGTGCTCGCCGAGCCGAACGGGGCGATCAGCGGCGGCCGCTTCGTCTCCGGCCACAATCCGGTCTGCGTGACCTTCGAACTGGTGCTGGAAGAGTGGCTGCCGGACGGGGCACGGTCCTGTCATCCTGGTGAAACGGAACTGGCGGACACAGTCTTGGCGAGAACGGTGGCGGCCGGCGAGGCGCAGGCCACCCGCATGGCGGCCGAACGCATGGGCGCCGAACGCATGGGGAACTGGGAGACATGAGCGTATGACACTCGGATTACGGTCGCTGGAGGACCGCTGCTATATCGTCACCGGCGGGGCCTCGGGCATCGGCCTTGCCGCCGCCCGCTGGCTGCTGGCGCGCGGCGCAGAGGTTGCCCTGCTCGACATGTCGCGCGAGGCGCTCGACAAGGCGATCGCCGACCTTTCCGCCGAGGGCGACGGCGCCTCCGATCGCCTGTTCGGCGCCCGCGCCGACATTCGCGACGAGGGCAGCCTGCAACTCGCCTTCGAGGGCATCCAGGAGCGGTTCGGCCGGCCGCTGTCGGGCCTTGTCAATTCCGCCGGCATCGCCCGCGCCGTGCCGTTCCGCGAGACCGACGCGGAGCTGATGCGCCTGGTGCTCGACGTCAACGTGATCGGCACCTTCCTCGCCGTGCGCGCCTTCGTGGCGGCCGAGCGCGAGCCGGACGCCGCCATCGTCAACATCGCCTCGGTGTCGGGCCTGATCGGCAATTCGCTGCGCACCGCCTATGGCGCCTCCAAGGGCGCGGTGGTGACGATGACCAAGGTGATGGCGGGCGAACTCACCGCGCTCGGCATCCGCGTCAACGCGGTGGCGCCGGGGCCGATCAGCACGCCGCTGCTCGACGGGCTGCACAGCGATGCCGCGCGCCAGGCCTGGATTGACCGCATTCCGCAGCGCCGCTACGGCGCGCCGGAAGAGGTCGCCGAGGCCATCGGCTTCCTGCTGTCGCCGGCCGCCAGCTTCGTCACCGGCGAGGTGCTGGTGGTCGATGGCGGCTTCCTGTCGGCCGGCATTTAGAGACCGGGGCAGACAACACGAGCTCCCCCGCCGGTTTCGCAAGATGCGGGCCGGCGGATCGCGACGAGCCGGGAGGGGCGTCACGGAACCGCGCCGCAGGTTCCAACGGCCCGCCCGCCCCGCCGCAGGAAAGGCCCGCGTCCCGGAAGGGGCGCGGGCCATTTCGTTACAAGGACAGGAAGCGCGGCCCGTGAGGCCGCCCCCGCCGCTCGTCAGATATGCAGCGCGTGGCCGAGCGCGGCAAGGCACGCTTCCTGCAATCCCTCGCTCTGGGTCGGGTGGGCATGGATCACCGCGCCGATGTCGTCGATCCGCGCCCCCATCTCGATGGCGATGGAGAACGCCGCGGAGAGTTCCGAAACGCCGCGGCCGACCGCCTGCAGCCCGAGGATCAAGCCGTCCTCCTTGCGCGCGACGACGCGCACGAAGCCGTCCTCCGCCTCCATCGTCATGGCGCGGCCATTGGCGGCGAAGGGGAACTGCCCCGTCGTCACCGCGCCGCCCTGTTTCTTTGCCTCGTCCGGCGACAGGCCGCAGGTGACGATTTCCGGGTCGGTGAAGCACACCGCCGGGATGCAGCGCTTGTCCCAGCTCCGCGCGTGGCCGGCGACGATCTCGGCCACCATCTCGCCCTGCGCCATGGCGCGGTGCGCCAGCATCGGCTCGCCGGTGACATCGCCGACGGCGAAGACACCCTGCATCGAGGTCCGGCAGCGGTCGTCGACGCGCAGGAACGGCCCGTCGGTGGCCAGTCCCAGGCTGGCGATATTGGCGCTGTCGGAGCGCGGCCGGCGGCCGACGGTGACCAGCACCTTGTCGGCGGCGATCTCGCGCTCGCTACCCTCGGCGCTCTCGACCAGGAGGCCCTTGTCGCCGAGCCCCTTCGCCTTGGTCGCCAGCAGCACCTCGATGCCGAGCGCCTGCAGCGACTTCAGCACGGGGCGGGTGAGGGCGCTGTCATATTGCGGCAGGATCCGCTCCGCCGCCTCGACCACGGTGACCCTGGCGCCGAGCTTGGCGAAGGCGGTGCCGATTTCCAGGCCGATATAGCCGCCGCCGACGACGCAGAGCCTCTCCGGCAGGCTGCGCAGCGACAGCGCCTCGCTGGAGCCGATCACCTTGCCGCCGAACGGCAGGAACGGCAGTTCGACCGGCGCCGATCCGGTGGCGATCACCACCTGTTCGGCGCGGATCTGCACCGAGGTGTCGCCGGTCGTCACCTTGACGGTCTTGCCGTCCTGGAAGGTCGCCTTGCCGGCGATCAGCCGCACGCCGGACTTCTTCAAGAGGCCGGCGACGCCGGCATTCAGCCGGGCGACGATGCCGTTCTTCCAGTCGATGGTGGCGGACAGGTCGATCTGCGGCGAGGCGACCGTGATGCCGAGCGGCGAGCTGCCGCCGAACTGCGACAGCTTGTGGAACTCCTCGGCCGCGTGGATCAGGGCCTTGGAGGGGATGCATCCGACATTGAGGCAGGTGCCGCCCGGCTTCTGCTCGTCGACGATGACGGTGTCGATGCCGAGCTGGCCGGCGCGGATGCCGCAGACATAGCCGCCGGGACCGGCGCCGATGATCAGCAGCTTGCAGGTCATGTCGCTCATGGGCTCAGTCCTCGACGAAGATCAGGGCAGGGGTTTCCAGCAGCGACTTCAGCTTCTGGACGAAGACGGCGGCATCCCAGCCGTCGATCACGCGGTGATCGAAGGAGCAGGAGATGTTCATCACCTTGCGCGGCTGGAACTCCTTGCCGTCCCACAAGGGGCGCACCGCCATCTTGTTGATGCCGACGATCGCCACCTCCGGGTGGTTGATGATCGGCGTCGTGGCGATGGCGCCGAGCGGCCCCAGCGAGGTGATGGTGATGGTCGAACCGGACAGTTCCTCGCGGCTCGCCTTGCCCTCGCGCGCGGCCTCGGCGAGGCGCGCGACCTCGGCCGCGCAATCCCACACCGAGCGCGCCTCCGTGTGGCGGGCGACCGGCACGGTCAGCCCCGCCGGGGTCTGCGTCGCGATGCCGATATGCACGCCGTCATACTGGCGCACCACGCCGGCCTCGTCGTCGTAGAGCGCGTTCATCTCCGGCTGCTCGCGCACCGCCATGACGATGGCGCGCATGACGAAGGGCAAGAGGGTCAGCTTGCCGCGGCCCGCCGCATGCACGGCGTTGAGCTGGCCGCGCAGCTCCTCCAGCGCGGTGACGTCGACCTCCTCGACGATGGTGATATGCGGGATGCGCGACTTCGACAGCGCCATCTTTTCGGCGATGCGCCGGCGCATGCCGACCACCTTGACGTCGCGGGTGCCGAGCGCCGGCATGCGCCCGCTCTGGCGCGCGGTCGGCGGCCCGTGCTCGATATAGGCGTCGAGATCCTCGTGCAGGATGCGGCCCGCCGGGCCCGATCCGCCGACCATGCGCAGGTCGATGCCGGCGTCCTGCGCGCGCCGGCGCACCGCCGGCGAGGCGAGCGGCTTCTCGCCGGCGGCAAGCGGACGATGCGCGGCCGCCGGCCGGCCTGCCTGAGACTGAGGCTGCGATTGGGGTTGGGCCTTGGCTTCGGATTTTTCCTTGGCCGGCGCAGGCTTTTCCGGCGCGGGCGCCTCGGCCTCGGTCTTCGCCTCCGCCGCCCTGGGCGCCTCGGCCGCGGCGGCGTCGTTGCCCTCGCCCTCCACCTCGATCTGGATGAATTTCGCGCCGATGGCGATCACGTCGCCCGGCTCGCCGCACAGCCACACGACCTTGCCGGCGACCGTCGAGGGGATCTCGACTGCCGCCTTGTCGGTCATCACGGTGCCGAGCACGTCCTCGTCCTGGACCTCGTCGCCGATGGCGACGTTCCACTCGGTCAGTTCCGCCTCGGCGATGCCTTCGCCGATATCGGGAAGGGTGATGGTGAAGATACCCATGGACTCAGCCCTCCAGAACCTGCGCGAAGGCGCGCTTGATCCGCTCGGGACCCGGAAAATAGGTCCACTCCTGCGCATGCGGATAGGGCGTGTCCCAGCCCGTCACGCGGACGATCGGCGCCTCCAGATGATAGAAGCAGCTCTCCTGCACCACCGCGCTCAGCTCCGCGCCGAAGCCGGAGGTCTTGGTCGCCTCGTGGATGATGACGCAGCGCCCGGTCTTCCTCACCGAGGCCTCGATGGTCTCCAGGTCCAGCGGCAGCAGCGTGCGCAGGTCGATGATCTCCGCGTCGACGCCCGCTTCCTCCGCCGCCGCCTGGGCGACGAAGACCATGGTGCCATAGGCCAGCACGGTCAGCGCCGAGCCCTCGCGGCGGATCTTCGCCTTGCCCAGCGGCACGGTGAAATAGTCCTCGCTGACATCGCCGAGCTCGTGGTTCTTCCACGAGACGACGGGCCGGTCGTGATGGCCATCGAAGGGACCGTTATAGAGCCGCTTCGGTTCCAGGAAGATCACCGGATCCGGATCCTCGATGGAGGCGAGCAGCAGGCCCTTGGCATCGCGCGGGTTGGACGGCACCACAACCTTGAGGCCGGCGACATGGGTGAACAGCGCCTCCGGGCTCTGGCTGTGGGTCTGGCCGCCGAAGATGCCGCCGCCTGTCGGCATGCGGATCACCATCGGGCAGGTGAACTGGCCGGCGGAGCGGTGGCGCATGCGCGCCGCCTCGCTGACGATCTGGTCATAGGCCGGGTACATGTAGTCGGCGAACTGGATCTCGACGACCGGCTTCAGGCCATAGGCGCACATGCCGACGGCGGCGCCGACAATGCCGTTCTCGCTGATCGGCGCGTCGAAGCAGCGGTTGCTGCCGTATTTCTTCTGCAGCCCGGCGGTGCAGCGGAACACGCCGCCGAAATAGCCGACATCCTCGCCGAACACGACGACCCGCTTGTCCCGCTCCATGGCGAGATCGTGGGCGTTGCGGATCGCCTCGATCATGGTCATCCGTGCCATGTCAGAACCCCGCTTCCTGGCGCTGGCGCTGGAGATGCGGCGGCATCTGCGCATAGACATCGTCGAACATCGCCCGCGGCGAGGGCTTGCGCCCGGAGATCAGCGTGCCGTTGGCCTCCGCCTGTTTCTGGCAGGCGCGCACCTCATCGGTGATCTCGGCCAGCGCCTGGGTGTGGCGCTCCTCCGACCACTCGCCGATGGTGACGAGATGCCGCTTCAAGCGGTCGATCGGCTCGCCCAGCGGCCAGGCGCTGAACTCCTCCTTCGAGCGATAGGCGGAGGGATCGTCCGAGGTCGAGTGGCCGCCGGCGCGATAGGTGACATGCTCGATCAAGGTCGGGCCGAGGCCCGAGCGGGCCCGCTCCGCCGCCCAGCTCGCCACCGCATGGACGGCGAGATAGTCGTTGCCGTCGACCCGGATCGAGGGGATGCCGAAACCGTGGCCGCGCGCGGCGAAGGTGACGGCGCCGCCCCGCGCCATGCCCTGAAAGGTGGAGATCGCCCACTGGTTGTTGACGATGTTGAGGATCACCGGCGCCTTGTAGCTGGAGGCGAAGACCATCGCGGCGTGGAAATCGCTCTCCGAGGTCGAGCCGTCGCCGATCCAGCCGGCGGCGATCCGCGTGTCGTTGGAGATCGCCGAGGCCATCGCCCAGCCGACCGCCTGGATGAACTGCGTGCCGAGATTGCCCGAGATGGTGAAGAAGCCGTGGTCGCGCGCCGAATACATCACCGGGAGCTGGCGCCCCTTCAGCGGGTCGGCGGCGTTGGAGTAGATCTGGTTCATCATGTCGGTCATCGGATAACCGCCGGCGATCAGCAGCCCCGCCTGCCGGTAGGTGGGGAAGTGCATGTCGCCGTCTTCCAGCGCCATGCGGAAGGCGCAGGAGACCGCTTCCTCGCCCAGATGCTGCATGTAGAAGCTGGTCTTGCCCTGGCGCTGCGCCTTCAGCATCCGCTCGTCGAACTGGCGCAGCGTCATCATGTGGCGCAGGCCCTTGCGCAGCGCCTCGGCGTCCAGCAGCCCGGCCCAGGGGCCGACCGCCTCGCCGGCCTTGTTCAGCACGCGCACGACCGAGAAGGCCATGTCGCGCATGTCCTCCGGCGCCTCAATGATGGCCGGGCGGCGCACCGCGCCGGCGCGCGGGATCTCGAAATCGGAGAAGTCCGGCGTGTCGCCCGGCCGGCAGCCGGGCTCGGGAACATGCAGGGACAGCGGTCGTGGAGCGGTCATGGAAACTCCTTCGTCGACAGTAGCAATTCCGGTCGGCGCGCGGGCCGCGCGCCGCGGGGGCAGTCAGGATCGGTCGCGCTCGGCCAGCATGGCACGGGCGACGATCACGCGCATGATCTCGTTGGTGCCTTCCAGGATCTGGTGCACGCGCAGGTCGCGGACGATCTTCTCGATGCCGTAATCCTCGAGATAGCCGTAGCCGCCGAGCATCTGCAGCGCGTCGTTGGCGACACGGAACGCGGTGTCGGTGACGAAGCGCTTGGCCATGGCGCAATATTTGGTGGCGTCGGGTGCGCCCTCATCCAGCTTCCACGCCGCCTGGCGCAGGAAGACGCGCGCGGCCTGCAATTCGGTCTCCATGTCGGCGAGGCGGAACTGCAGCCCCTGGAACTGGTCGATGGTCTTGCCGAAGGCCTTGCGCTCGCCCATGTAGCGAGTCGCCGCGGTCAGCGCTCCTTGCGCGCCGCCGAGCGCGCAGGCGGCGATGTTCAGCCGGCCGCCGTCGAGACCCTTCATCGCATAGGCGAAGCCCCTGCCTTCCTCGCCGAGCAGGTTTTCCGCCGGCACCGGGCAGTCGTCGAACTGCACCTGGGCGGTCGGCTGCGCCTTCCAGCCCATCTTGTGCTCCGCCGCGCCGAAGGACAGGCCTTCGCTGCCGTCCTCGACCACCAGCGTCGAGATGCCCTTCGGCCCGTCCTCGCCGGTCCGGCACATCACCACATAGACGTCGGAATAGCCACCGCCGGAGATGAAGGCCTTGCTGCCGTTCAGCACATAGCCTTCGTTGGAGCGCGCCGCGCGGGTGCGCAGCGCCGCCGCGTCCGATCCCGAGCCCGGCTCGGTCAGGCAGTAGGAGGCGATGCTTTCCATGCTCGAGAGCGGGGCGAGGAAGCGCGCGCGCAACGCCTCGCTGCCATAGGCGGCGATCATGCCGGCGCACATGTTGTGGATCGAGATGAAGGCGGCGACGGAGGGGCAGGCCTCGGCCAGCGCCTCGAAGACCAGCACCGCGTCGAGCCGGGTCAACCCGGTGCCGCCATACTCCTCCGGCACATAGATCGCGCCGAAGCCGAGTTCGCCCGCCTGGCGCAGCATCTCGCGGGGAATGGTGCCGGCCTTTTCCCAGGCATAGGCATTGGGCGCGATGGCCTGCCGGCCAAAGTCGCGGGCCATGTCGAAAATGAGGGTCTGTTCCTCTGACAGCGCGAAATCCATGGGTGGCGCCTCCCCGCCTGCAATGCCGCCGGCGTCTCGCTGCCCTCGTGGCGGGGCGCGTTCGACGGCCGGGTATTCCGATAGTATTGCCCGCCATGGGCGAAATTTCATGCTGATTTTGCTTCGATTTTGCGACAGCGTGAAATATCCTTCTGCTCTGAGCCGATATGCAGGAGGAAACTGTTGTGCCGCGACAGCTTGATGACATCGACCGCCGTATCCTCAAGGCACTGGTCGCCAACGGCCGCCTGTCCAACACCGAACTGGCGCGCGAGGTCGGCCTGTCGCCGAGCCCGTGCTGGCAGCGGGTGCGGCGGCTGGAGGAGGAGGGGGTGATTTCCGGCTACACGGCGGTGCTCGACCACGAGGCGCTCGGCGTCGGCGAGACGGTGATGATCGAGGTCTCGCTGGAGCGGCACGATCCGGAAGCGCTGGAGGGCTTCGGCAAGGCGATGGCGGAGATCCCGGAGGTGCTGGAGGTCTACCTGATGGCCGGCGATTGCGATTATTTCGTCAAGGTCGCGGCGAGCGGCACCAAGGGCGTGGAGGAATTCCTGCGCGAGCGGCTGTTCCCGATCCCGGGCCTGCGCCACTCCAAGTCCAGCTTCTCGCTGCGCTGCCTGAAGAAGGTGACGTCCTGCGTTCCCGGCTGAGGCGGGCGCTCACGGCTCGCGGGTCAGCAGGGCGAGCACGAAGACGGCGCCGAGCGAGGTGGTGACAATGCCGATCGGCAGTTCCTGCGGCGCCAGCAGGGTGCGCGCGGCGATGTCGCTGACCAGCAGCAGCGCCGCGCCGGTGATTGCTGCCACCGGCACGAAGCGGCCATGCATCGGCCCGGCGAGGGCGCGGGCGATATGCGGCACCATCAGCCCGACGAAGCCGATGACGCCGCTGATCGATACGAAGGCGGCGGTGGCAAAAGCGCAGACGAGAAAGGTCGTGCGCCGCAGCGCCACCACGTCGACGCCGAGCGTGCGCGCGGTGTCCTCGCCGGCCAGCAGCGCGTCGAACTTGCGGTGGCGGGCGAAGGCGAAGCCGAGGATCGCGGCAAGGCCGATCGCCGCGACCGGCAGCAGGTCCCAGCGGGCAAGGCCGAGCCCGCCGAGCGTCCAGAACAGCACCGAATGGGCGGCGCGCTGGTCGCCGGCAAAGACCAGGTAATTGGTCAGCGCCATGAACAGGAACGAGACCGCGAGCCCCGCCAGCACCAGTCGCGCCGGCCCCCGGTCGCCGAGCCTTGCGATCAGCACCAGCACGATGCTTGATGCCGCCATGCCGCCGGCAAAGGCGGCGAGCGGCAGCGTCCACAGGCCGAGCAGGTCGCCGGTGACGGTGATCACCAGCACCGCCCCGGCCGCCGCGCCCGAGGACAGGCCGAACAGGAACGGATCGGCGAGGTCGTTGCGCGTCGTCGTCTGCAGCAGGCAGCCGACCGTGCCGAGCCCGGCGCCGACCAGCAGCGCCAGCAGCGCGCGCGGCAGGCGCAGGTCCATGATGATGCGCGCCGTCGGCCCGTCGCCGCCGGCCAGCGCCTCGATCACCGCGCGCATCGGCAGCGGCGTCGAGCCGATGGCAATGGCGGCCACCAGCAGCACGATGACCGCCAGCAGGCCGCCCGTCAGGACCAGCGCCAGCCGCATGGCTCAGAACGCCTGCGGATGCATCGCCCGGGCGAGCTGCTCGATGCCGTCGACATTCGCCGGCCCCGGCGTCAGTTCCTCATAGCGCAGAGGCAGATAGCGGGCGTTCTTCACAGCCTCGGTCTGGCTCATCACCGGATGGGCTTCCAGGAAGGCGCGCAGCTTGTCCGCCCCGCCGCCGTCCTGATAGTCGAGCAGGATGATGAACTGCGGATCGGCCGCCGCCACCGCCTCCCACGAGGTGGTGCCCCAGCTCGTCTCCATGTCGGCGGTGACGTTGCGCCCGCCGGCGGCCTCGATCATCGCCGTCGGCATGGCATAGCGGCCGGCGGTGAACGGCTTGTCCTCGCCGGAATCGTAGAGGAACACCTTCATGTCGCGGGTTTCGCCGATGCGCGCGGTAAGCTCCGTCATCCGCGCCTTCCAGCCATCGACCAGCGCCTGCGCCTCCGCCTCCTTGCCGAAGATCGTGCCGAGCCGCAGCATGTCGTCATAGAGCAGGTCGAGCGAGGCGGCGGGCCGCGCCTTGTCGAGATGGATGCAGCTTTCGGTGAGGATCAGCGTCTTGATGCCGTGCGGCGCCAGCGTGTCGGGGGTGACGTCGCCGCCCGGCTTCATGCCGTAATACCAGCCGGCGAAGAACAGGTCCGGGCTGGCGGCGACGAGGTTTTCCAGCGTCGGATATTTCGGCGCGATCTCGGGGATGTCGCCGCGCTTGCGTTCGAACTCTTCGCTGGTCTTGTACCAGCCGCTGATGCCGCTGACGCCGACCATGCGGTCCTGCAGGCCGAGCGCGAAGGCCATCTCGCTCATGTTGATGTCCTGCACCACCATGCGCTCGGGCGCGGCCTCGAAGGTCAGCGGCGTGCCGCAATTGTCGACGGTGACGGGAAAGGCGAGGGCCGGCGCGGCACAGGCCATCGCGGCAGCGAAAACGGCAAGAGGCTTGAGGCCGGATTTCTTCATGGGGGACAGGCTCCTGGTGAGGATGAAAACCGTGAAAACGCTGAGAAGAGACGAGGGCGGGGCTCAGCCGCGCGTTGCCACCGCGCGCAGATGCGGAGCGCCGGCTGTGTCGCCCGCCGCGCCCGCGCCGAACCGCCCCTCGATGGGGATGTCCAGCACGCTGATCTGGCGCGCCTCCAGCGGATGCGGCATCCGGTAGAGGTCGACGCTGAACACCGCGCGCACCCGCTCGCTCGACAGCACCTCGACCGGATGGCCGTGCGCGACGAGCTGCCCGCCCTGGATCAGCGCCACATGGCTGGCGAAGGCCTCGATCAAGGTCAGGTCGTGCAGCGCCGCCACCACGGTGATGCCGAGGCCGGAGACGAGGCTGAGCAGCTCGCCGCGCGCCAGCGGGTCGAGATGGTTGGTCGGCTCGTCCAGCACCAGGATGCGCGGGCGCTGGCAGACGGCGCGGGCGATCTTCGCCCGCTGGCGTTCGCCGCCGGAAATCTCGCCCATCCGCCGGCCGGAAAGCCGCGTCAGGTCGGCCAGCGCCAGCGCCTCGTCGGTCGCGCGGGCACCGGCCTCGCGCCCGCCGGTGCGGTGATGCGGCAGGTGGCCGAGCGAGACATATTGCGAGACGGTCAGCCGGTCGCAGCTCTCCTCGCTCTGGCCGACATAGGCAATGACGCGGGCGCGCTCGGTGATCGGCACGTCGCGATAGGGCCGGCCGCCGAGCCGCATCTCGCCGCCGGTCGGCTCGCTCAGCCCGGCGATCAGCCGGATCAAGGTCGACTTGCCGGCGCCGTTCGGCCCGGCAAGGACGAGGATCTCGCCGTCATGCACATGCAGCGAGAGGTCGGACAGGAGCGCATCCGCGCCGCGCGGCCGGTAGCCGACCTTTCGCAGCTCCAGCACCACCGGGGTTCCGCTGCGATGGCTCATGCGCCGTCCCTCCGGTCCGCTGCCCCGAGGGCGGGAGCGGGCAGGGCGGGCATGCGCGCCAGCGTCTTGCCCTTCAGCCCCTCGGGCCGCTGCAGCGACGAGCACCAGCCGTCGTCCAGCTCGCCATATTGCCGGGCGAAGGCGACAAGCGTTGCCACGTCCCGCGCCGGCTCGATGTCGCCGAAGAGATAGCTCGCCTTGCCGTCCGCCTGATAGGCGACCGTGCAGGGGCGCGAGCAGCCGGCCATGCAGGCCGCGCCCGCCACCTCGAACGGCGCGGCGCCGTCCCCGGCGAGCGCGGCGCTCAAGGTCTCGATCAGATCCGCGCCCGGCTGCTCGCGCGTTTGCGGATCGCGGCAGGTGGTGCACACGGTGATGCGGTGCCGGCGCGGCAGGTTGCGGGTAAGGGCCGCCGATGGGCCGAAGAGGGACTCGTTGTGTGTCATGGCTACCTTCCCGGAACACCCCGTCCGGTCGTCGTTGCGGGAGATGGCAGGTCTCCTGGCTCGCGGGTCCGGCCCGGCCGCGCCTTCCCGCCCGGCTTCGGGCAGTGGCATCGTGCGGCAGGGCCTGGGCCGCCCGCCCTTCAGTGAAGGACGTCGGCCCCGGCCGCTTACAGTTGCGGGGGCAGCCACGGTCTTGGCCCCTGATGGGTACGCCGCACCGTGTTCCCTTTTCATGCCTCCGGCGCTTCGGCCTTCGGCAACCATCGCCGCCAAACTGGCAGATGACGGGCACCGCTTCAAGGCCAATCGCGGACGGCCGGCCCGCAAGGTCCGGTTCAGGCCGCCGCGCTGCCCCAGGCGGGGAACGGGTCGTCGAGCCCGGTCCACTCTTCCGGGTGGAAGCCGTCCGCCCCGACCAGCGCCGCATCGAGTTCCGTGCGGATCGCCGCTTCATCCATGCCGCTCGTGCCGATGAAGACGATCTCCTGCCGCCGGTCGCCCCACACCGGATGCATGTAGGGCTCCATCGCCCGCCGCCAGTCCGGCGAATCCGGCCAGTGCTTGCGCGGCACCGCCGACCACCACAGCCCGCGCTTTTCGGTGGTGACGAAGGCGCCCGCCTGGCTGATCTCGCCGACGAAATGCGGCCGCGTCGCCAGCCAGAAGAAGCCCTTGGCGCGGATCACCCCCGGCCAGCTCTTCTGCACGAAGCGGTTCAGCGCGCGCGGCGCGAAGGGCTGGCGCGCCCGGTAGACGAAGGAGCGGATGCCGTATTCCTCCGTTTCCGGCACATGGTCGGCGAAGCCGTTCAGCTCCTTGAACCACAGCGGATGCTCATGCGCCTTGTCGAAGTCGAAGCGGCCGGTGCCGAGCACGTCGCGCAAGGGAACGGCGGAGCGGTCGGTCTCCATCACCACCGCGTCCGGGTTCAGCCCGCGCACGATCTGGCGCGCGGCGGCAAGGTCCTGCGGGCGGGCATCGCTCACCTTGTTGAGGATGATCGTGTCGGCGAACTCGATCTGGTCGACGAGCAGGTCGACCAGGGTCCGCTCGTCGTCCTCGCCGAGCGATTCGCCCCGGTCGGCGAGGAAGTCGGTGGAGCCGTAGTCCTTCAAGAGGTTTGCTGCGTCCACCACCGTCACCATCGAATCGAGCCGCGCCACGTCGCTCAGGCTCTCGCCCTCCTCGTCGCGGAACTCGAAGGTCGAGGCGACCGGCAGCGGCTCGGCAATGCCGGTGGATTCGATCACCAGATGGTCGAAGCGGCCTTCGCCGGCCAGCGTCTTGACCTCGCGCAACAGGTCCTCGCGCAGCGTGCAGCAGATGCAGCCATTGGTCATTTCGACCAGCCGCTCCTGGGTGCGCGAGACGTTGCCGCCGCCCTCGCGCACCAGGCTGGCGTCGATGTTCACCTCGCTCATGTCGTTGACGATGACGGCGACCCGCAGCCCTTCGCGGTTGTTGAGAATGTGGTTGAGCAGGGTGGTCTTGCCGGCGCCCAGAAAGCCGGACAGCACGGTAACGGGGAGGCGATTGTCCATCGTGAAAGAAGCTCCTGGCTGGTCGCGGGCCGGCAGGCGGCGCCGGCCCGCAATGGCGTGTCGGTCGGGCCCGGTCAGTGCTCGTGGTGGCCGAGGTTGAACGAGAGCGTGGAGAAATGGCTGATCCTGTCGGCCTTCTCCGGCTCGTCGGGCGCCTCGATGGCGGACACGGCGACGACGTTCAGTCCGTTGTTGCGCACCACGATGGTGGCCTTGCCGTCGGCGCCCGTGCGCACCGGCTCGGCCTCGGAGTCGGTGGTGTATTCCGTCGTCACCGGCGCATTGGCGAGCGGTTCGCCGTTCAGCAGCACCAGCACCTCCAGCAGATCGCCGGCATGCAGCTCCGTCGGGTCCTTGGCCGGCACGATCTCCAGTCTCAGCCCCTTGGGCAGGGCGGCGTCATGGGTGTGGCGCAGGATCGCCACCGTGTGCTTCAGCGAGCGCGAGGCCTGCTTGGCGCCGGGCACCTCGGACTTGGGCTTGTTGACCCATTTGCCGTCCGCTCCCTGGCTCCAATAGCCGTTGTCCATCGTCGCGATCAGGACCGGCGCCCGCTCGGGCATCGGCACCAGGGCATGGGTCTCCCGGTTCACCGGCGTGACCGGCACCGCCTGTTCGCCGTCATGGGCGGCAACGGCGGTGATCTTCGCCGGGTCGTAGGCCTCGTCGGAGGCGCCGTGACCGTAGACGATGGCAAGCTCGCCGTGACGCTGGGCGATCCAGATGCCGTGCGCCACCGCGTCGACGGCGCTGCCGGCGAACAGCAGCAGGGCGGCGGTTGCAAGAAGGGTGCGTTTCATTTTGTCCTCGTATGTTATTACATAACAGTGATGGTACCAAAAAAAGGCGGCCTAAACCGCAACGACCTCCCATCCCCTCGGCCGTCACCCCGCACGCAGCGAAGCGGAGATGCGGGGCCTATTGGTTGCCAGAGCGGCGGCGAGGACACCGGAACGTCTCCTCATCCTCCCGGACGGCGTTCGCTCTCACGCCATCTCCCCGCGTCCTCCCGCACGCTCCGCCCCTCCTCTCGTCATCCCGCACGCAGCGAAGCGGAGATGCGGGATCGGAGAGTCGAGGGCCTCTCGGCCACGCTCCCGAACGACGCCACGACCGCCGCGGCTCCCCGATCCCGGATCGTCGGCCTTCGGCCTCGTCCGGGATGACGCGGGAGGGGCTGAAGCGCAGGAGCAATTCCGCCAACGCTCTCCGCCTCACACCCGCCGAGGGTGCCAATGGCTCCCGGCTCTCCGGCTTCGCCTGCGGCCGGGATGACGTCCGAGAGAGCGGCACGACCTCCCATCCCCTCGGCCGTCATCAACTCATATCGTTGAGGTGGTCTCTCGTTCTGGCGTTGAGGATGACGACGATCTTTCGCATGAGGGCTGTGAGGGCGACGATTGGCTTCTTTCCGTTTGCGATCAGCCTGTGGAAGACGG
>NZ_FYAV01000065.1:0-1120 GCF_900185745.1 Stappia sp. TSB10GB4
CCCTGTATGTCCGGGTTGTGTCATGATGCTTGCGGGACGGAGGCCGTTGGACCCCTGGTCGTTGTGAGACCGTAGACCGGCATTTGGCCCCGTCCCGCTTCGCATGATCAACCTGAACAGTTGCACGAGGCTGGTTGCAACAGACCTCGCATCACAGGGACAGGCCTCATGACTATATTCGATCGCTACGTGGGATGCGATGTTTCCAAGGATTGGCTGGATCTCTTCGACCCGGCCGAGGGCCGTGTGCGGCGGATCGACAACACGGCTGCGGCCGTGCAGAAGTGGGCCGGACATCTGGCGCGGACGAACTGCCTCGTCGTCTTCGAGGCAACCGGAAGTTACGACCGGATCCTGCGAGACGGCCTGCACCGGGCAGGCGTCGCCAATGCCCGGCTCAACCCCACCCTGGTGCGCCGCTACGCCCAGGCGCGCGGCCGCAAGGCCAAGACCGATGCGCTGGACGCGGTGGTGCTGGCCGATCTCGGCGAACGGCTCAGGCCGGAGCCCGACGCCCCGCCCTGTCCCCACCGTCTTCGCCTGGCCGAGCTGAGCGCGCGCCGCGACCAGATCGTCGCCATGCGCGTCATGGAGAAGAACCGCCTCTCCCAGGCCGAGGACCCGTTCGTGCGCGAGGACCTCGAAGCTGCGGTCACCCGTCTCGGCGAGGCCATCGCCCGCGTGGAGGCGGAGATCCAGCGCCATGTGCAGGCGCAGCGGGATTTGCGCGATCAGGCCCGCCTCCTGGCCAGCGCGCCGGGCATCGGCCCGGTCTCTGCCCAGGTTCTGCTGGCACTCATGCCCGAGCTCGGCAGGACCGGGCCCAAGCGGCTTGCGGCACTGGCCGGGCTCGCCCCGTTCAATCACGATTCCGGAAAACTCAAAGGACAGCGCTGCATCGCCGGCGGGCGCAGCCGTGTCAGGAAGGCGCTCTACATGGCCGCGCTGATCGCCGCGCGGACCTGTCCCGATCTCAAGGCCTTCGCCGACCGCATCACCCAAACCGCGAAAGCCCGCAAGATCGCCCTCATCGCCACCGCACGAAAACTCCTCATCCGCCTCAACGCCATGCTGCGCGACAACGTCCCCTATCGCATCGCATGAACACAGTTGCCGGTCT
>NZ_FYAV01000063.1:0-29545 GCF_900185745.1 Stappia sp. TSB10GB4
GTCTCTCCGGCGGCATCAACCCCGTGGAGTTGGAAGAGATGCTTGGACGTGTCCATGCCGATGCGCGTAATCTCGTTCATTGGGCGGCTCCTTCGATGTGTTGGGACCATCATCTTGGCGCAAAACGGCGCCGGATGGGGGCCGTCCACCCCAACGGGGTCTATTGGCTGCCAGAGCGGCGGCGGGGACGCGGCGAACCGTCGTCTGGCCGGCTCTGCGCTACGCGCGGCCGGGATGACCTCCGAGAGAGAGGAACGGCCGCGTCTTACGTCGGGCGGACCAGCGCCTGCCGCTGCCGCTCGACCTCCTCGCGCACGCAGCAGCCCTCGAGATGGTCGTTGACCAGCCCCATGGCCTGCATGAAGGCATAGACGGTGGTGGGGCCGACGAAGCTCCAGCCGCGCTTCTTGAGGTCCTTCGACAGGGCGCGGGAGGCCGCCGTCTGGGCGAGCACCGAGAGCGAGGCATGGTCGCAGCGCTCGGGCCGGTCCTGCGGTTCGGGCTCGAAGCTCCAGACATAGGCGGCGAGCGAGCCGCGCTCGGCGGCAAGATCGCAGGCGCGGCGGGCATTGTTGATGGTCGAGACGATCTTGCCGCGATGGCGGACGATGCCGGCGTCCTGCAGCAGCCGCTCGACATCGGCCTCGCCGAAGCGGGCCACCGCCTCGAAATCGAAACCGGCGAAGGCGGCGCGGAAGCTCTCGCGCTTGCGCAGGATGGTCAGCCAGGACAGGCCCGACTGGAACCCCTCGAGGCAGAGCTTTTCGAACAGGCGGCGGTCGTCGGTGACCGGGCGGCCCCATTCCGTATCGTGATAGGCGAGATAATCCGGCTTGTTGCCATGCCACCAGCAGCGGCAGCGGCCATCCTCGCCGCGCAGCAGGCCGGGCGGCAGGTCGTCCTGCGCTGCTGCCCCGCCGGTGTCGAAAGCCTCGCTCATCATCCCTCCCCGGCCCGCGGCCGCGCCAATCGTTCGCTCTTTGTTCTTGATAGCAGGAACGGCAAGGCTTGTGAAGCGATGCCATTTTTTCGCTCGCACCGGACTCGCTGCGGTCGCCGGCTCCGCGGGGGCGGGCGTCGCCCAGCGACGGGGCACGGGATGGCGGGGTCCGCGATCAGGCGAACAGGGCGTCGATGTCGTCCTGGCTGGCGACGCCGTCGTCGGTGTCCAGCGAGGGGCCGTTGAGCAGGGCGGCGTCGCCCTCGCGCACGGCGCGCTCGTCCGGCTCGATCGTCTTGAAGGTCTCGATGCCGCCCCAGATGTCCATCATCCGGATGATGCGGTCCTCGATGAAGCGCAGCGTGGTGATGACCTTGTTGATGCGCTGGCCGGTGAGGTCCTGGAAGTTGCAGGACTCGAAGATCTGGACGACCTTCTCCTGGATGTCGTTGGCAAGATCCGCGTCCTGACCGCGCAGGCGCGCGGCCAGCGTGTTCGCCGTCTCGTCGATGAACTCGGCCGCCGAGAGAATGCTCTCCGTCGCCCCTTCGGTGCCGTGGACCACCGCGTCGAGCTCGTTGGTGACCCGGTTCATCTCCTGGCCTTCATGGCCGGTGGTGTGATGCAGCGTGGCGATCTCGCGCTTGGTCCGGGCGATCGCCTCGTAGATCGAATCGAGCTCGGCCTTCAGCTTCACCGCCTCGCCCAGCTCATGCTTGAACTGCTCGAGCATCTGGTTGCCGACCTCCTCGGGCGGGCGAATCATCGCCTTGATCGAGGCGATTTCCGCCATCAGCGCCCGATACTGGATGTCCGACCCTTGCGCGGAGCCGCTGTCGGCGCTCGACTGCTGCAGGAGGCTCTCGGCTCTAAAGGCTCGTCTGGTGGCCATCATGGTCGGGGTCGTCTCCAGATCTTCTAGGTCAGGCGATGTCGGGACAGGCAATGGGGGCGCCGGACTCCTGCTATAGCCGGCGAGGATTTAAGGAATGGTTCCGGGCATGGCTGCCGCAACGGCATTTTCGACAGGGGGCGAGCTTTTGCGTTCCGCTCCCCTGCCCGGTTCTGTATGCTGCCCGGCGGCGGTCGACGCCTGATTGAGATGCCGTTACCGGGACACCAAACCCTTGCGCCGACCGCTGTCGCGACTGATCCTGCTGCTATGCCTTGCCCTGCCGGCCGTTGCCGGCAGCGCAGTGTCCCTGCGCGCGGCGCCTCACACCTTCTCCACCGAGGAACTGATCGACGGCTTCATGAAGACCGTCTTCGGGCTGGAATACCGCTCGTGGAGCTGGCAGCCCTATCTCGTCAAGAAATACACCGGGCCGGTGCGCTTCTACGTCCACAACATGGCGGCGAGGGACCGGCGGCCGACCGTCTATCGCTTCATCGAGCAGATCGGCGCCGGGATCCGCGGCCTGTCGACGATCATCGTGCCGACGCCGGAGGAGGCGAACTTCCACGTCTATGTGGTCGACCGCGGCCAGTATCGCGACGTGGTGCGGCGCCACATCTACAAGGACCCGACCGCCGACGTGCCCGGCCGCTGCCTGGTGCGGGTCGTCTCCGACCGGCGCGGCATCTCGCAATCGGCGGCGGTGATCGTCTCCGACGAGGGCGACTTCCTGTTCCGCCGCTGCCTGGTGGAGGAGCTGCTGCAGGGGCTGGGGCCGATGAACGACGACGATTCGCTGGTGCATTCGGTGTTCAACGACCGCTCCCGGCATAGCCGCTTCACCACCTTCGACCGGCTGCTGCTGAACATGCTCTACCATCCGCGCATCCAGCCGGGCATGAGCCCGGCCCAGGTCGAGCCCCTGCTGCCGGCGATCGTGCGCGAGATCCGCCCGCTGGTGAACTGACGCGCCGCCGATTCACGCGGCGTTCACCATGTCCTTCAACCCGGCGCTAACCAAGCGAAGAGAATCCCGCCCAGCTTGCGCCAGGGTTTACGATTGGCTGCCACGCAACCGCTACCTTGAAGCAATCCGCCGCCAGACCGGCCGGCGGCCTATCGTGGTGCGACGAAGAGGTTGCGAGTACGTCGATGAGCCGAACAGGTTTTCTCCTTGCCGCGGCGATGCTGGCCGGCGCGATGGCGCTGTCCCCCGCCAGGGCGGATTATCGCAGCGGCGCCGGCGCGCCGCCGCTTCTGCTGAGCCCCGACCTGACGGAACCGTGGGTGATGCAATTGCAGCCCCACCGGCGCCAGATGCGGTCGCAGGTGACCACCCGCCCGGTGATGCGCCAACCGCAGACCCTGCAACAGGTGCGCCATATGGGCGTCGCCCCGGCGGTGGCGGCCCGGCCGCAGCCGCCGCAGCGCCAGGTCGACCCGCGCTTCCTGCCGACCACCGTCGCCTATGACGGCAAGCACAAGCCCGGCGACATCGTCATCGATACCGAGGCGCGCTATCTCTACCTGGTGGAAAAGGGCGGCTTTGCCCGCCGCTACGGCGTCGGCGTCGGCCGTCCCGGCTTCGAATGGGCCGGCACGCACACGGTGACGCGCAAGGCCGAGTGGCCGGACTGGCGCCCGCCGGCGGAAATGCGCAAGCGCCAGCCGCACCTGCCGGTGCACATGGCCGGCGGCCCGAAGAACCCGCTCGGCGCCCGCGCCCTCTATCTCGGCTCGACACTCTACCGCATCCACGGCTCGAACGAGCCCTGGACCATCGGCCGGGCGGTGTCCTCGGGCTGCATCCGCATGCGCAACGAGGACGTGATCGACCTCTACGACCGGGTGCCGGTCGGCGCCAAGGTCCACGTCCGCTAACCGTTTTTCTGCAAGGTCCCCGCAAGCGACAGCCCCCGGACGGTTCCGCCGCCCGGGGGTTTTCGTTTGGTTCAGGCCGTGGCGGCAAGACCCCGTTCGCCCAACAGCGCCGGCTCCGGCCCGCCATAGGCCCAGTCGAGCAGCAGCACCGTGTGCAGCACCGGCAGGTCGGTGCCGCTGCCGATCTGGGTGATGCAGCCGACATTGCCGGTGGCGACGAGATCGGGCGCGGTCTTCTCGATATTGGCGACCTTGCGGTCGCGCAGGCGGCGGGCAAGGTCCGGCTGCAGGATGTTGTAGGTGCCGGCCGAGCCGCAGCACAGATGCCCCTCCGGCACGTCGCGCACGGCAAAGCCGGCCGCCGTGAGCAACTGCTTTGGCTGGCGGGTGATCTTCTGCCCGTGCTGCATGGAACAGGCCGAGTGATAGGCGACCGTCAGCCCCGTGGCGCGGGCCGGCGCACCGAGGTCGAGGCCGGCGAGGTACTCGGTGATGTCCTTGGCCAGCGCCGAGACTTTCGCGGCCTTTTCCGCATAGGCCGGATCGTCCTTCAGCATGAAGCCGTAATCCTTGATCGTGGTGCCGCAGCCGGACGCGGTGATCAGGATGGCGTCGAGCCCCTCGCCGTCGAGCTCGCGCGTCCAGGCATCGACATTGCGGCGGGCGTCGGTCAGCGCCTGGTCCTCGCGGCCCATGTGATGGACCAGCGCGCCGCAGCAGCCCTCGCCCTTCGGCAGCACCACCTCGACGCCGACGCGGGTGAGCAGGCGGACGGTCGCCTCGTTGATCTCGGGGGCCAGCACCGGCTGGGCGCAGCCGGTGAGCAGGGCGACGCGGCCCTTGCGCGCGGCGCTAGCTGCCGGATAGGCGCTGCCCGGCTTCAGCGAGGAGGGCGAGGGCGCCTTCAGGGGCGCGAGCGCGAGCATGGCGCCGAGCTGCTTGAACGGACCGCCAAACGCGCCCAGTAGGCCGGCGAAGGGCCGGGCGTAGAAGGCGGCGACCAGCGACACGCGGAAGCGGCCGGGATGCGGCAGCACGAAGGCGAGCAGCGCGCGCACCATCCGGTTGCCGAGCGGGCGGCGATAGGTCTTCTCGATATGGGCGCGGGCATGGTCGACCAGGTGCATGTAATGCACGCCCGAGGGGCAGGTCGTCATGCAGGAGAGACAGGAGAGGCAGCGGTCGATATGGCGCACGGTGCGGGCATCGGCCGGCCGGTCGTTCTCCAGCATCTCCTTGATGAGATAGATGCGGCCGCGCGGGCTGTCGAGCTCGTCGCCGAGCAGGGCGAAGGTCGGGCAGGTGGCGGTGCAGAAGCCGCAATGGACGCATTTGCGCAGGATCTTCTCGGACTCCGCCATATGCGGGTCGGCGAGCTGATGGATGGAGAAGCTGGTCTGCATGTCAGTGTCCCGCCGTCATGCGGCCCGGGTTGAGGATGCCGTGTGGGTCGAACTGCTCCTTCAGCCGGGCCGACAGGGCGGCGAGCGGACCGGGCTGGGGCTGGAACACGGGGATGGACGAGCGCAGCGGCGCGGGCGCGCGCACCAGGGTCGCATGGCCGCCGCCGCAGGCGGCAATGGCGGCGCGGATCGCCTCGGCGCGGGCATCGACGCCCGGTACGGCGAGCCAGACAAGGCCGCCCGACCAGTCGTAGAAGGCCGTGCAGGCGAACTGACCCACAAGCTGCGCGACAACAGCGGGACCGGCGGTCGGGGCAACGGAGAGGCGCCAGACGAGATCGTCGCTGCCGGCGAAGGCCTCCGCATCGCGCACCGCCCGCCACAGGGCGCGGGAGGCGTCAACCTCCACCCGCGAAACGGACCGGCCGGTGCCGAGCAGGGCGCGCAGCCGCTCGAACCGGTAGTCGACGGAGGGGCCGAAGCCCTCCAGCCGCAACAGGGTCGCGGGACCGGAGAGCCTATGGCCGCGCGCGGCAAGATCCCGCGCGACGGCTTCCGGCAGATGCGCGGCGGCGGAGACCTCGGCCGAGGAGCCCATGGCGGCGGTCATCGCGGTGGCGGCCTCGGCATCGGCAAGGCCGGAAAGCAGGAAGGTCGCCTCGGTCTCAGCCCGCGGCAGCACCTTCAGCGTGAGGCGGGTGGCGACCGCCAGCGTGCCCCAGGAGCCGGTCAGGGTGCGCGGCAGGTCGTAGCCGGTGACGTTCTTCACCACCCGGCCGCCGGACTTGAAGATCTCGCCGCGTCCGGACACCGCGTCCATGCCGAGCACATGGTCGCGCGCGGCGCCGTGCTTCAGCCGCTTGGAGCCGGCGAGGTTGGCGGCGATGACGCCGCCAAGGGTGCCCTGCCCTGCCGGCCGGCCGAGCAGCGGGCCGTAGTCGAGCGGGTCGAAGGCGAGTTCCTGGTTCTTTGCTGCGAGCGCCGCCTCGATCTCGGCGATCGGCGTGCCGGGCAGCGCGGTGAGGACCAGTTCCTCCGGCTCGTAGAGCTCGATGCCGGCAAGGCCGGACATGTCGAGCACCTGGCCGGCCTGCACCGGGCGCCCGAGGGCGCGCTTGGAGGCCTGGCCGACGATCTCCAGCGGCTCGTGCTCGGCCGCCGCCCAGCGGACGACGTCGCGGGCCTCCTCCGCCGTGCGCGGCTTGAACGTGTCGGGCATCTTGTCTTCTCGTGCTGGCTTGCGGGTCGAGAGGGGCGGGTCGAGAGAGGCGGGCTCGAGAGGCGCGCGCATCAGAACCGGGGAATGTCGGGAAACGGCAACTGCCCCTTGCTGACATGCATGCGGCCAAGCTCGGCGCAGCGATGCAGCTCCGGAAAGACCTTGCCCGGATTGAGCAACTGCTTGGGATCGAAGGCGCATTTGACCCGCTGCTGCTGCTTGAGATCGTCCTCGGAGAACATCACCGGCATCAGGTCGCGCTTTTCGATGCCGACGCCGTGCTCGCCGGTCAGGACGCCGCCGACCTCGACGCAGAGCCGCAGGATGTCGGCGCCGAAATCCTCCGCCCGCTCCAACTCGCCCGGCTTGTTGGCATCGTAGAGAATGAGCGGATGCAGATTGCCATCGCCGGCATGGAAGACATTGGCGCAGCGCAGCCCGTGCTTTTCGGAAAGCTCGCGCATGCGGGCGAGGACCTGCGGCAGGGCGCGGCGGGGAATGGTGCCGTCCATGCACAGATAGTCGGGCGAGATGCGCCCGACCGCCGGGAAGGCCGACTTGCGCCCGGCCCAGAAGGCGAGGCGCTCCTCCTCCGAGGTGGAGACGCGCAGCGAGGTGGCGCCGTTGCGGCGGGCGATGGCCTCGACCTCGGCGAGCAGGTGATCGACCTCGGCCTCGGGACCGTCGAGCTCGACGATCAGCAGCGCGCCGGCATCGCACGGATAGCCGACATTGACGAAGTCCTCGGCGAAGTTGATGGCCAGTTCGTCCATCATCTCCATGCCGCCGGGAATGATGCCGGCGCCGATGATCTCGGCGACGCACTGGCCGCCGGCCTCGCTGGAGGGAAAGCCGACCAGCGCGGCGCGCGCCGTCTCCGGCTTCTGCAGGATGCGCACGGTGACCTCGGTGACGACGCCGAGCAGACCTTCCGAGCCGGTCATCAGGGCGAGCAGGTCGTAGCCTTCGGCATCGAGATGCTTGCCGCCGAGGCGGATCACCTCGCCGGTGATCAGCACCATTTCGAGGCCGAGCACATTGTTGGTGGTCAGCCCGTATTTCAGCGAGTGCACGCCGCCGGAATTTTCCGCGATGTTGCCGCCGATGGAACAGGCGATCTGCGAGGAGGGATCTGGCGCGTAGTAGAAGCCGAGATGCTCGACCGCGCGGGTGATGCCGAGATTGGTGACGCCGGGCTGGGCGACGACGGCGCGGTTGGCCGCGTCGATGTCCAGCACCTTGTTGAACTTCATCATCGACATCAGCACGCCGTCGCCGAGCGGCAGGGCGCCGCCGGACAGCGAGGTGCCAGCGCCGCGCGGCACCACCTTGACGCCGTTGTCGTGGCAATAGCGCAGCACCGCCGAGACCTGCTCCACGGTTTCCGGCAGGACCACGACCATCGGCATCTGGCGATAGGCGTTGAAGCCGTCGGTCTCGTAGACCCGCATGCCGATGTCGGTGTCGATGACGCCCTCGCCCGGCACCATCTCCTTCAGCGCCCGCACGATCTCGTCGCGGCGCGACAGGACGGCCGCGTCCGGCCTGGGCATGGCAATGCCGCTCATGTGGTCTCCTCCCTCGGCACGAATCGCGCCGGCCTGCGTGATCCGGCAGTCGCGCGCCAGCGTAGTATCCAGGATAAGCGGCTTCCTGGAAACTCCGCTCCAGCGGACGGATCGGAGTTTCCGGGCGTCTCTTGACCTAAGGTGCGATTGCGGACGGCGATGGCAACCCGCATAGCATGGCAAATAGCTCGCACGCGATGAAGCGTTGAAAATCGATAAAAACAATTTCCTATGGGTTGAAAATGACCGATTTTGCCGACATGGAAATCTTCGCAAGGGTGGTGGCGGCCGGCAGCATGTCGGCGGCCGGACGCGAGATGGGCCTGTCGCCCGCCGTGGTCTCCAAGCGGATGCGCCGGCTGGAAGACCGGCTGGGGACAAGGCTGTTGCAGCGCACGACGCGGCAACTGGCGCTGACCGAGGCCGGACAGGGCTATTACAAGCGGGTGGTGGCGATCCTCGCCTCGATCGAGGAGGCGGAAAGCTATGTCAGCCGCCGCTCGGCGCTGGCACGCGGCACCTTGCGGGTGAGCGCGCCGACCGCCTTCGGCCGCATGCATATCGCGCCGCATCTGGGCGCCTTCCTTGCCGACAACCCGGACCTTTCCTTCAACCTCGACCTGTCGGACGAATTCATCGACATCGTCGGCGAAGGCTATGACCTTGCCATCCGCATCGCCGAGTTGGAGGATTCCAGCCTGGTCGCGCGGCGGCTGGCGCCGGTGCACCGGGTGCTGTGCGCCGCCCCGGCCTATCTCGACCGGCGCGGCGCGCCGCAGACCATCGGCGAATTGCAGGACAAGCATGCCTGCATCTCCACCACCCAGCAGGAGCTGTGGCGCCTGGCCGGGCCGGACGGACCGGAGATCGTGCGCACCGGCGGGCCGATCCGCACCAATTCCAGCGAGGTGGTGCGCGAGGCGCTGCTGGCCGGGCTCGGCATCGCCCTGCGCTCGACCTGGGACATCGGCCCGGAACTGCGCGAGGGCCGGCTGCGCATCGTGCTGCCGCAGTACCGGGCCTCGAAGAATGTCGGCCTGCACGCGGTCTATCCGAGCCGCCGCTTCCTGCCGGCCAAGGTGCGGGTGTTCATCGACTTCCTCGCCAAGCTCTACGGCCCGGCCCCCTATTGGGACGAGGGGCTGGACCAGTGGCTGGCGCGGCCGGGCGAGGACGGCGAGGCGCCGGACGGGCGGATGGACGGGCAGTTCGACGGGCAGTTCGATGGCCGGCTGGATGGGCGGCTGGATGGTCAGAGCGCCGACATGACGGGCGGCAGGGCCGGCGAGGCCTCGCCGGCCTGAGGACTGGCGAGACACAGAACGAGGACCGTGGTTCTCCCATCTGGCAAACGCGGCCGCGACCCTCTACCTTCGCAAAATGCGACATGTTGCCTCGCTCCAGGCAGGATGACGCCAAGCCGGATCGTGATAGGGTCGGCCCCCGCGACCGACCGTGCTCGGCCGACCCGACGAAGAGAGAAATCCTGGGAGAACAGACTATGAAGCGTCTTGTGTTGCTGGCCGGTGCCGCCCTCCTCGCTGCCTCCGCGAGCGCGCAGGCGGATGGCGATGCCGCCGCCGGCGAGAAGGTGTTCCGCAAGTGTATGGCCTGCCACGCCGTCGGCGAAGGCGCCAAGAACAAGGTGGGGCCGCATCTGAACGGCGTGGTCGACGCGGCCTGGGGCCATGTCGACGACTTCAAGTATTCCAAGCCGCTGCTGGACGGCAAGGAGGCCGGCAAGGTCTGGGACAACGAGACGCTGCACGCCTATCTCACCAACCCGAAGGACGTCATCCCGAAGGGCAAGATGGCCTTTGCCGGCCTCAAGAAGGAAGACGAGCGCGCCGACGTCATCGCCTATCTGGCGCAGTTCGCCCTCGACGGCAGCAAGCAGTGACCCGGCCCGCCGCGGGCGGGAGCGCGTAAGCGCCAGAATGCCGGCATCAGAGTTTCAAGGGAGCCGTTCCCCCGAACGGCTCCCTTTTCATTTGGGGATTTTTGGGGGAGCCGTTCCCCCGAACGGCTCCCTTTTCATTTGGGGATTTTTGGGGGAGCCGTTCCCCCGAACGGCTTGGACTTGCTTCGCAAAAGTGGAGAGGGTTTCCTGGCCTTGGAGGGCTTTTGATGAAGCAGCAACGATTTACGCAGGAGTTCCGGGACGAAGCGGTTCGGCTGGTTGTTTCGGTTGGTCGTCGCCAGGCGGAGGTTTCGCGGGAACTGGGGATAGGCTTGTCGACGCTGGAGCGGTGGGTTGCCTCGGCTCGCGCGCGCGCCGTTTCGGCGCCCGTCTCGGAGACGGCGGAAGACGAGGTGAAGCGGCTGCGGCGTGAGAATGCAATCCTGCGCGAGGAGCGCGAGATCCTAAAAAAAGCCACGGCTTTCTTTGCAAGCGAGGCAAGGCGATGAGCTACGCGTTCATCGATGCAAGGAAAGCGGAGCATCCGGTCTCGCGCATGTGCCGCGTCCTGTCGGTCAGCCAGAGCGGCTATTATGCCTGGAAGCGGCGCCCGCAGAGCCGGCGGCGGCGCGACGACAAGGTTCTGTCTGCCCGGATACGCATGGCGTTTCTCCTGTCGCACGCCACCTATGGCAGCCCGCGCATGGTGCATGAGTTGCGCGATCAGGGGTTCGCCGTCGGCCGGCGGCGGGTTGCGCGCTTGATGCGCGAGACCGGCCTGCGGGCGCGCCAGAAGCGCCGGCGCGGCCACCGGGATGCGGGAACCGGCGGCTTGGCCGTCGCCGGGAACCTGATCGCGCGGCAGTTCGCCACCGATGGCCCGAACCGCAAGTGGGCGGCAGACATCACCCATCTGTGGACCGGTCAGGGCTGGCTCTATCTGGCCGTCATCCTCGACCTGTACGCCCGGCGGATCGTCGCGTGGGAGGCTTCCGACCGGCTGCATGCGGGCGTGGCCCTGTCGGCCCTCGACAAGGCCATCGCCTTGCGCGGGGTGGCGCCCGGCCTCATCCACCACTCCGACCGGGGCAGCCAGTATCGCGCAACCGCCTATCAGGCCAGGCTGCACGCCAACGGCATCGCCCCCTCCATGTCGGCCAAGGGCAACGCTTACGACAACGCCATGGTGGAAACCTTCTTCAAGACCTTGAAAACGGAACTCGTCTGGCGCACCCGGTTCGAAACCCGAAAAGACGCCGTCAATGCCATCGCGCGCTACATCGACGGTTTCTACAATCCCTCAAGACGCCACTCGGCGCTTGGATACATCAGCCCCGTCCAGTTCGAAAAAATGGGCGGATAACAAAACCCCTCTCCACTTTTGCGAAGCAAGTTCAGGCCTCGTCCGGGAAGACGAAAAGAGAGGTCGTGCGCGCCCCTCTCCCTTTCCCTCGCCCTCACCTTTCGCCGTGGTCCTCGTCGCTGTGGTGGCGGCGGATGCGGCGGACGGTGAGGAAGACGGCGGCGAGCACCACCGGCACGGCAAGGCCGGTCATCAGCTCCGGCGAGGGCAGCCAGGCTGCCAGCGGCCCGGTCTTGGCACCCTTGGCGAGATAGGCGATCAGCCCGACCACATAATAGCTGACGGCGGCGACCGACAGGCCCTCGACGGTCTGCTGCAGGCGCAGTTGCAGCCGCGCCCGCCGGTTCATCGCGGCAAGCTGCGAGCGGTTGTCCTGCTGCAGCTCGACATCGACGCGGGTGCGCAGCAAGGTGGCGGCGCGTGCCAGCTTTTCCGCCAGCTTGACCTGCCGCTCCTCCAGAGTCTCGCAGGTGCGCATGGCCGGCGCCAGCCGCCGCGACAGGAACTGGCTGAGGGTGAAATAGCCCTCGCGCTGGCGCTCGCCGAAGATCTCCAGCCGCTGGCGGACGATGCCGTAATAGGCGCGGCTGGCGCCGAAGCGATAGGCGCTCTCCGCCGCGCTCGCCTCCAGATCGGCGGCAAGGCGCGTCAGCTCGTCGAGCAGGGCGCGGTTGGCCTCCAGCCCGACGCTGGTGCGCATGCGCTCGGCCAGCGCCAAGAGCGCCCCCTCGATCGCCGAGACGCGCGGCATCTGGCGCTGCGCCTCGGCAAGGCCGAGCATGGCGAAGACGCGGTAGGTCTCCAGCTCCAGCAGCCGCTGGCTCTGGGCGCCGGCCTGCACCGGCGACAACCCGCGGTCGCCGACAAGGATGCGGGTGAGGCCGTCGCGGTCCTGGCGGAAATCGGTGGCGATGACGGAGGCGCCGCCATCGGTCTCGGCCACGCACAGGCTCGCCCGGTCGAAACGGGCGAAGCGCCGCTCGAAGGCGGAACTGTCGGCCGGCACCACATCGAGGCGCGCCGCCACCATCATCGGCCCCGGCGCGCGGAACCGCGCCCCGAAGGGATGGCCGGCCGGGGCGCCGTCGATCGCGGCGGCCGGATCGAGCGGCCCGTCCCAGGTATAGGTGAGGAACTCGCCATGCCGCTCGCGCCGCAGCACCCCCTCGCCGATCTCCACCAGATGGTGCCGCTCCGCCTCGCCCGGCCCCTGCAGGCCGAGGGAGCGGCAATAGCCGGCGAACCAGGCGCGATCGGCCTCGGCCGCCGCCTCGTCGACGGTGAAGCCGTAGCGCAGGAAGACGCGCGGCCCGACCTGCGGCCGGAACGGGCGGGCATGCAGCTCGCCGAGCACGAAGTCGCGGGAGGGATGCACGGTGAAACCGGGCAGACGCGGCTCCGCACCGTCACCGCCACCGCCACCGTCACCGTCACCACCTCCGCCCTCGTCGCGGGGGCCGCCCCGACCGTCGCCGCCCGTCCGCGGGGCCCGGCCCGCCTCGCTGTCGCTGTCCGCCATTCCGGCGCCCCCTCGCACGAAAAAAAGCCTGCCCCGCCCGCGAGCGCGGACGGGGCAGGCTGCATTAGGCCACAGGCGTCAGTTGCCGAGCAATGCGTTAGGTAGCCACAGGACAATGCCGGGGAAGACAATGCACAGGGCAAGGCCGAACAACTGCAGCAGCACGAAGGGAATGATGCCCTTGTAGATCTGCTGGATCGTCACCTGCGGCGGCGCCACGCCCTTCATGTAGAACAGCGCGAAGCCGAAGGGTGGTGTCAGGAACGATGTCTGCAGGTTCGTCGACACCAGGATGGTGAACCAGATCAGCGCCACCTCCCCGACGCCCTCGAAACCGGCCAGGTGCATGCCGAAGTCGAGCTTGGCAACGATCGGGCCGAACACCGGCAGGACGATCAGGGTGATCTCGATCCAGTCGAAGAAGAAGCCGAGGAAGAAGATCATCCCCATCAGCACGAAGAGGATGCCCCAGGGACCGACGCCCGCCCAGGCGATGAACTCGTCGATCAGCGCCTCGCCGCCGAGCCAGCGGAACACCAGCGAGAAGCAGGTGGCGCCGAGGAAGATGCCGAACAGCATGGCGCCGGTCAGCGCCGAGCGGTGGCAGACATCCTTCATCACCTGGAAGCTGAGCTTGCGGTTGAGAAAGGCGAGCAGAGTGGAGCCCGCCGCGCCAACGCCGGCCGCCTCGGTCGGGGTGGCAAGGCCGGCGAAGATCGAGCCGAGCACCACGACGATGAGAAACACCGGCGGCACGAAGCTCTTGAAGATCATCGCCCAGAACTCGCCGCGCGTCGTCGGGCCGATATTGTCGGGCAGCGGCGGAGCAAGCTGCGGCCGCACCCGGCACAGCACCATGATGTAGAGCGCATAGAGCGCCGACAGCAGCAGACCGGGGATGATGGCGGCGATGAACACGGTGCCGACCGGGATCGACATCAGGTCCGACATGATCACCAGCATGATCGAGGGCGGTATCAGGATGCCGAGAGTGCCCGAGGCGGCGATGGTGCCGGTGGCCAACGGGATATTGTAGTTGCGGTCCAGCATCACCGGCAGCGCCAGCAGGGTGATCATCACCACCGAGGCGCCGATGATGCCGGTGGTGGCGGCCATGATCGTGCCCATCAAGGTCACCGACAGGGCGAGGCCGCCGGGAACCCGGCGGGTCAGCACCTGCAGGCAGTAGAGCAGGTCCTTGGCGACGCCGGACTTCTCCAGCATCGTGCCCATGAAGATGAACATCGGAATCGCGACCAGGACGGGATTTTCCATCGTCCCGCCGAAAATGCGGTTGGGGATGATGACCAGCCGCGCGACGTTGAAGGTGCCCAGTTCCTGGGCCAGGAAGGCGAAGCCGAGGCCGACACCGCCGAGGATGAAGGCGACGGGGAAGCCGGTGAACAGCAGCAGCGCGAGCGCCACGAACATGAAGACCGGCAGAAGTTCGATGAATGTCATGTGTCGAGCTCCGGTCAGTCCGCGATCGGTCCGTTGGTGACCACATCCTTGGGCAGGTCCGCATGATGGGTGCCGGCATAGTCGCCGGAGCGCTCATTCAGGTAGGACGGGCCGAAGAGATAGACGACACACCGGAACGCGGCGGAAACGCCGGCGGTGAACAGCAGCGCAAAGCCGATGGGCAGCACCGACTTGATGATCCAGCGGTGGCTGAGGCCGGTCTGGGCGGCCGAAACCTCGCCGATCTGGTAGGACTTGCTCGCGAAGACCCAGCCGAACGAGACGATCAGATAGCAATAGGTCAGCAGGAAGAAGAGAATGCCGGCCAGTTCCATCCAGACGCGGGCCCGCCGGGTCAGCCGGTCGCGCACCAGTTCGATGCGCACATGCGCATCCTTGCGATAGGCGAAGCCGAGGCAGAGCATGAAGAGCACGGCATGCAGGTGCCACTCCAACTCCTGCAGCTTGGTGCTGTCGACATAGAACGAGGTGTCCATGATCGACGTGTCGAAGTCGAGCCACTTGCGCTGGGTGACATCGTAGAAGATGACCAGCATCAACGGCACGAAGATCCAGGAGGCGAGCTTGCCGACGCCGTTGACCGCGCGGTCGAAGTCGTCCGACGTCTCCAGCATGGTCTCATAGGCCTGCGGCGAACGGCTGCGCAGGATCAGCAGGGTGAGGCCGAGGACCAGCAGCGAGCCGATCAGGCCGGACAGCCCGTCATTGGCGCGGAAGAAGGCGCGGGGATCGACGTCCATCAACCGGAGGACGGCCGTCATTCCCGAATCGGTGACCGCGAAGACGAAGGCGGCCAGCACCATGGCGGCCACGGACAGCGACACGCGCCCTCCGAGGAACCCGCCGACGACGCCGAGCGCAAAGCCGGCGACGCAAAGATAATAGGCAGGAACGCCAAGCTCGAACGCCGCGACGACGGAGGCCGCGATGCCGAGAAGGCTGATCAGCGTTGACATGGAAACCCTCTCCCCGACCGGATAATCGGTGGACCGTACGGCCGCGGTCGGCGTCCAGCGAGCCGTCGGGCGCCAGGCACTGCGGCCTTGAGCGCAAATGACGGGCCCGCACCACCGTTGGGCAGCGCGGACCCGCCGTATCAGGCGTTCCGGGTTACTTCTTCAGGTAACCGACGTCGGACCAGATCTTGTACTCCGCGCGGAACTTGGAGAGCGACTCCCAGACACGGGCGAAGTTCGGGCTGGCTGCCTTCTCTTCCTCGACCACCTCGGCCCAGGCCTTCTCCATCGCCTCGAGAATCGCCGGGTCGAACTCCTTGATCTGGACGCCATGGCCCTGGAGCTCGGCAAGCGCGGAGGCCTGGATGGCCTCACCCTCGGCGATGCCGTAGATCATGTTGGCATCGCAGACGGCCTCGAAGATCGCCTTGGTCTGGTCGTCCAGCCCGTCCCACTCGGCCTTGTTCATCATCAGATCGAACATGGTCGACTGCTGGTGCCAGCCCGGGAAGTAGTAGAACTTCGCGACCTGGTGGAAGCCGAGCTTGAGATCGATCGCCGGCATGGAGAACTCGGTCGCGTCGATGGTGCCGAGCTCGAGCGCCGGGAAGATGTCGCCGCCGGCGAGAAGCTGCGTCGAGACGCCGAGCTTCTGCATGACCTTGGCACCAAGGCCGAAGAAGCGCATCTTCAAGCCCTTGAGATCGTCGACCGAGTTGATTTCCTTGCGGAACCAGCCGGCGGCCTCGGGTGCGATGACGGCGCAGATCAGCGACTTGATGCCGTAGGTGGCATAGATTTCGTCAAGCAGCTCCTGGCCGCCGCCGAACTTCAGCCACGCGACATATTCCGGCGCGCTGGGGCCGAAGGGCACCGCGGCGAAGAGCGCGAGCGAGCTGTCCTTGCCGGTCCAGTAGCCCGGGGTCGACCATGCGGCCTGCACCGCGCCGGTGGCAACGGCGTCGAAGGCCTCAAGCGCCGGAACGATGGCGCCCGGCTCCTGGAACTTGACGTTGATCTGGCCGCCGGAAGCAGCAGCGAGACGCTCGGACAACACCTTGCCGAGCGTACCGAGCTGCGTGAGCGAGCCCGGATAGGTCGACTGCATGTCCCAGTCGAGCTTGTCCAGCGCGACGGCCGGCGATGTCGCACCGATCGCAAGAGACGCCGTTACGGCAACTGCAGAAAGAAGAGATTTCACGTTCAGGTCCTCCCTAGGAACATCCTGCGCTCCAGGGACCGGACACGGCGACAACGGGCGGGCGCAATGCCCCGCCTGTCCGACGCCGAAAACGCTCCCCTCGCGCAACAGGACAGAACCGGATGCCTGCCTTTGCCGGAAGGTTGTCGCCGCACAACCCGCCTGGCCACATCCGCGCCTGCCATCCGCGGACCACCCCGGCCTCCCAACCGGAGCAGCGATCCGCGCTAACTGGATAACAATATTGACCACTGAACGCAATACGGAATAAATTGCGGCTGCGAACTTCAGCGCGAAGAGCTCTGCTGCATTGCAGTATGTTTCTTTTGCGCTGCAATAATAAAGAACGGGACGATGGTATTCCAGAAGATCCATCACAACCGGACGGCAGATTCCGTTGTCGATCAGGTGGAGGAACTGATCCTGCAGGGGGTTCTGCGCCCCGGCGACCGGCTGCCGGCCGAACGTGACCTGGCAAAGAAAGTTGACGTCTCGCGCCCCATCCTGCGCGATGCCATCAAGACGCTGGAGGAGCGTGGCCTGCTGGTGACCCGCCATGGCGAGGGCACCTTCATCGCCGACGTGATCGGCACCGTCTTTTCCGAGGCCATCGTCGAGCTGGTGCGTCGGCATCCGCCGGCGATCGCCGACTATCTGGAATACCGCCGCGAGATCGAGCGGACCACCGCGCGGCTGGCGGCGCAGCGGGCAACGCACGCCGACAGGGAGATCATCAGCCGGATCTTCCGCGCCATGGAAGCGGCCCATGACGGCCAGGACTTCGCGCGGGAGGCCGAACTGGACGTCGAATTCCACCAGGCGATCGGCGAGAGCGCTCACAACATCGTGCTGCTGCACACGTTGCGCTCCTGCTACCGGCTGCTCGCCGACGGGGTGTTCTACAGCCGCGTCCAGCTCTACCGCTATCCCGGCTCGCGCGAGAAGCTGCTGGAGCAGCACCGGGCGATCTACGAGGCGGTGATCGCGGGCGATGCGGCCCAGGCGGGCGATGCGGCGAGCTCCCACATCGATTTCGTCGAGCAGGTCGCCTATGCGATGGCGCGCGCCGGCGGCTGGAGCAACGTGTCGGAGCTGCGGCTGGCGCAACGCCTGGAAAGCGAGCAGGACGACAGCAAACGGCGGCGGACCTCGCGCCGCCCGACAGAGGAAGCAGGGACGCAATGACAGCCACCGCGCAAACCGGCGCGCAGCCAAACGAGACAGCGCAGGCGCCGAAAACCGCCCCGCGCGTCGGCCTTTTCGTGACATGCCTCGTCGACCTGTTCCGCCCGAGCGTCGGCTTCGCGGCGGTGAAGCTGATGGAGGATGCGGGCTGCCTCGTCGAGGTGCCGGCGGCGCAGACCTGCTGCGGCCAGCCGGCCTTCAACTCCGGCGACCGGGCCGACGCGCGCGCCATCGCCGAGCAGACGATCCGCGCCTTCGAGGGCTACGACTACGTGGTCGCGCCGTCCGGCTCCTGCGCCGGCATGCTGAAGAAGCATTACGAGGAGCTGTTCGAGGGCGACGCGCCGGCGCGCGAACGGGCGGCGGCCTTTTCCGCCAAGGTGTTCGAGCTGGTCAGCTTCCTCACCGACGTGCTCGGCGTGACGGGGGTGGATGCAAGCTTTGCGGGCAGCGTCACCTATCACGACAGTTGCTCGGGCCTGCGCGAACTCGGCATTGCCCGGCAGCCGCGCAAGCTTCTCGCCTCGGTCGAGGGGCTGGAGCTCAAGGAAATGCGCGATCCCGACGTGTGCTGCGGCTTCGGCGGCACGTTCTGCGTCAAATATCCCGACATCTCCAACAAGATCGTCGAGGAGAAGACCAAGACGATCCGCGAGAGCGGCGCCGGGCTGCTGCTCGCCGGCGATCTCGGCTGCCTGATGAACATGGCCGGCAAGCTCAAGCGCGAGGGGTCGGCCATCGAGGTCCGCCATATCGCCGAAGTGCTGGCCGGCATGACCGACCAGCCGGCGATCGGCGAAAAGCGTCAGGGCTGACCGCAACAGGCAACAGGCAAGCGCAGGGGAGCCAGCCGCACATGCAGATCACCTCGCCGCAGTTCAAGGCGAATGCCCGCCACGCGCTGGACGACGCGCCGCTGCAGCGCGCGCTCGGCCATGTGCGCTCGGGCTTCATCACCAAGCGGGCGGTGGCGGCCGCGGCGCTGCCGGAATTCGAGCAGTTGCGCGACAGCGCCCGCGACATCAAGGACCACGTGCTGGCGCATCTCGACCTTTACCTCGAAGCCTATGCCGAGAAGGTGGAGGCGGCCGGCGGCACGGTGCACTGGGCCGAGACGGCCGAGGACGCACGCCGCATCATCCTCGACATCTGCCGCAAGCGCGGCGCCCGCACGGTGACCAAGGGCAAGTCGATGATCACCGAGGAGATCGGCCTCAACGCCTTCCTGGAGGAGCATTCGGTCGCGCCGGTGGAGACGGATCTGGGCGAATACATCATCCAACTCCGCGGCGAGCACCCGAGCCACATCATCGCCCCGGCGGTGCATGTCAACAAGGACCAGGTCGAGGCGGATTTCCGAAGGGTTCATACCCATCTCGATCCGGACCGCAACCTGGAGGAGCCGACGACCCTGCTCGGCGAGGCGCGGGCGGTGCTGCGCGACAAGTATTTCCAGGCGGATATCGGCATCACCGGCGCCAATTTCCTGGTCGCGGAGACCGGCAGCTCGATCATCGTCACCAACGAGGGCAATGGCGACCTGACGCAGATCCTGCCGAAGACGCATGTGGTGGTCGCCTCGATCGAGAAGATCGTGCCGACGCTGGAGGACGTGTCGCAGATCCTGCGGGTGCTGGCGCGCTCGGCGACCGGCCAGGACATGTCGGTCTACACCACCGTGTCGACCGGGCCCAAGCGGGCGGGCGATCCCGACGGGCCGCAGGAGTATCATGTGGTGCTGCTCGACAACGGCCGCTCCTCGATGCTGGGCACCGAGTTCCAGGACATGCTGCGCTGCATCCGCTGCGGCGCCTGCATGAACCACTGCCCGGTCTATCACGCGGTCGGCGGCCACGCCTATGGCTGGGTCTATCCCGGCCCGATGGGGGCGGTGCTGACGCCCTCGCTGATCGGCGTCGACCAGTCGGGCCACCTGCCCAACGCCTCGACCTTCTGCGGGCGCTGCGAGAGCGTGTGCCCGATGCGCATCCCGCTGCCGAAGATGATGCGGCACTGGCGCGAGCGCGAGTTCTCGCGCAACCTCAACCCGGCAACCGCCCGCTACGGGCTGGCGCTCTGGGCGTTCTTCGCAAGGCGGCCGGCGCTCTACCAGGGGGTCACGCGGCTTGCCATGGGCGCGCTCGGCCTGATCGGGCGGGGGCGCGGGCGCTTCTCCTTCCTGCCGCTGGCCGGCGGCTGGACCCGGCACCGCGACCTGCCGGCGCCGCAAGGCGGCACGTTCCAGGCGCAATGGGCGAAGGCGCGGGGGTCGAAGGAGATGCGGTCAAACGGCGAAAGGGCCTCCGCATGAGTGACGCAAAAGCCTCGATCCTCGCCAGGATGCGCTCGGCCATGGGCCGCAAGGGCGACGAGACGGCCCGCCGCGCGGCGGTGGCCGACCGGCTGCAGCGCGCGCCGAAGGGCCTGATCCCGGCGCGCGGCCAACTCGACCCGGCGGCGCAGGTGGCGCTGTTCTGCGAGATGGCGGAAAAGGTGCAGGCGAGCATCGCCCTTGTAGCGAGCCCGGACGAGGTGCCGCAGGCGGTCACAGACTATCTGAAGTCGAAGAACCTGCCGGCGCGGGTGCGCTTCGGCGAGGATGCGCGGCTTGCCGAAATGCCCTGGGCGGGGCAGGCGAACCTGGAGATCGACCGCGGCCGGGCCGAGAACGCGGATCTTGCCACCGTCTCGCATGCCTTCGGCGGCATCGCCGAGACCGGCACCTTGATGCTGACCTCCGGCCCGGACAACCCGACGACGCTGAACTTCCTACCCGAGCACCATATCGTCGTGGTGTCGGCGGCCGATATCGCCGGCGACTACGAGAGCCTGTGGGAGCGGATCCGCGCAGCGCACGGCAAGGGCACGATGCCGCGCACGGTGAACATGATCACCGGTCCGTCGCGCTCCGCCGATATCGAGCAGACCTTGCTGCTCGGCGCGCATGGACCGCGCGCGCTGCATATCGTCGTGGTCGGCGAGGCGTGAGCCGAGGTCGCCATGGCACTCACCAACCGGGCGCTCACCAACCGGGTCGCCGCCGACGGCAGCCTGCACGCGGTCGCCGCGCGCGGCACGATGATGGGCAATCGCGGCGGCCGGCTGCACGACCCCGAAACCAGGACGCTCGGCCGGGCGCGCTGGCGCTCGCGTGCCTGGATCTGCTGCGTGCTGGAGTTTCGCGGCCGCAGGCGAAAGGTGATGGGGCCGGGCTATACCGAACTGTTCTTCCTCGACGAGGTGACGGCGATCGCCGCCGGGCACCGGCCCTGCTACGAGTGCCGGCGCGCAGATGCGCTGCGCTATCGCGAGGCCTGGCAGCGGGCGCAGGGACTGCCCTCCCCGCCCAGCGCGCCGGAGATGGACCGGCAGCTACATGACCAGCGCATACGCGAACGGACGCGTCTTTCGCTCCGCGACCTTGAGACGCTGCCCGACGGGGCGATGGCGCGGCTTGGCGAGACGATCCTGGCGCGGCGCGAGGGGCGGTGGCTCACCTGGAGCTTCGACGGTTACCGCCCGGCCGAGCCGGACGCCCTCGCCTGCCCGCCGGACAGTCCGGCGGAGCTGCTGACGCCGCCGGCGAGCGTCGCGGTGCTTACCGCCGGCTATGCGCCGCTCTGGCATGACAGCGCGGACAGCCCGAACAGAACCTGAGTGTCGCAGGGCCTGATTGTCGCAGAGACAGGGCGCCGCATCGCCGCGCCGCGCCGCCCGTGCCAACCTTGCCGTTCTGGCGTCCTTAAGGAGGGCGGTCCCGCCGGGGGCCGTTCGGACGCCGCGACAAGAGGACGGACATCCCATGACGAACAGGCTCACCCGCCTTCTCGAATATATTCCCGTGTTCGGCGCCCTGCTGCGCAGCGCGCGCCGCGGCGGCCAGGCCGAGCGCTGGGCCTTCTTCTTCAATATCCTGGCGCTGTGGCTGCTGGCGGTCGCCTGGTACGGCTATCCGGTGCTGATCGTCACCATGCTGACGCTGACCGGTCTCTATCTCTTCGCCCTCGTCTACCTGACCTCGGAAGGCTTGCGCGCGCGCTGGCGCACGCGGCGCTCATAAAGGGTGCGGCAGCGGGCGTGAACCATCAGCGGCGTGCATCGATCCGGTCAACAATCCTGATTGGTCGCGGGGAGCGGGATGGGGCATGATCGCCTCACCCTCTCCCTCCAGAGCCCTTTCGGCCAATTCGGAGCCATTCTGACGGAGCGATTTTGTGGCAAGGTCAAGCAAAGGCGCGCAGGCCGTATCTGGATACGGACAAGGGGCTTTGCGCCGGAATTGGCGCAAAATCGCCCGTCCCGCAGGACTTCCGATTGGCGGGCGCCCGACGCCGAACCGGTCTTGCCCGATGCTACGACATCGCGCGGCGACCGTTTCGACGCCGGATCGCCGCCCCAATCGAGAAGCAGAATTGACTTCGAATTGGCCGAAAGGGCTCTAGAAGCCGCTCATGACCACGCTCGCTTCCGGCGCCGCGCTGCGCGACAGCCCTTCCCTTTCCCCGTTCGACATGGGGCTCTACGGCCTCACCGTGCTGGCTTGGGGCTTTTCCTGGTATGCGCTGAAGATGCAGCTCGGCGTGGTGGCGCCGGAAGTCTCGCTGTTCTGGCGCTTCGTGCTGGCGGCGGCGATCATGATGGCCTGGGCGGCGCTGCGCGGCGTGCGGCTCGACTTCCCGCTGCGCGCGCATCTGCGCTTCGCCGGGCTCGGCCTGTTCCTGTTCTCCACCAACTTCACGCTGTTCTACTATGGCGCCCAGCATGTGCCCTCGGGCCTGTTGTCGGTGGTGTTCTCGCTCGCCTCGGTGTTCAATATGATCCTGGGCTTCGCGATCTTCGGCCAGCGCATCAGCCGGCGGGTGATGCTGGGCGCGCTGCTCGGCTTTGTCGGCGTGGCGCTGCTGTTTCGCCCGCAGATCCTCGGCGCGGCCGGCGTCGGGCTCGACATGCAGGCGGTGCTCGGGCTCGGCCTGTGCGTTGCCGGCACCCTGTCCTTCTGCCTCGGCAACATGGTGTCGACCGCCAACCAGAAGAGCGGCATCCCGCTGGTCTCGGCCAGCGCCTGGGGCATGGTCTACGGGGCGACGTTTCTCGGCCTGTTCGCGGCCGCGCGCGGGGCGTCCTTCGACATCGAATGGACGCCGGTCTATCTCGGCGCGATGGTCTATCTGGCGGTGGTCGCCTCGGTGATCGCCTTCGCCTGCTACCTGACGCTGCTGGCGCGGATCGGCTCGGCACGGGCCGGCTATTCGACGGTGATGTTCCCGATCGTCGCGCTGCTGGTCTCCACGGTGCTGGAGAATTTCCACTGGGGGCCGGACGCGATCGCCGGCCTCGTCTTCGTGCTGGCCGGCAACCTCCTGGTGCTGCGCTCGGGCCGCGCCAAGACCTGACGCAGCCGCCTATTCGGCCGCCATCAGCAGGTCGTTGCTGACATTGCCGATGGCCGCGCGGATATGGGCGCAGAGCGCGTCATGCACCGGGTCGGTGGCGGCGGCAGCACGGATCATGGTGATGTCGCAGGGCGGCAGCGTTGGGAAGCCGTCGCTTTCCGACAGGATGCGCATGCCGGCCCGCACCGCGCTTTCGGGCAGGACCGCGATGGCAAGGCCGGCCTGGACGGCGCCGATCAGCGCCGCCGCGCTGGACGAGGTGTAAGAGATGCAATGGCGCCGGTTCATGCGGTCGAGCAGCGAGACCGCCTGGCCGCGCCAGGAACAGGTGGTGGGGCCGAGCGCCAGGCGCAGCACGTCCTCGCAATGCAGGCACTGGTTGGCCGGGGCGACCCAATGCAGCGGCTCGCGGCGGATCACCTCGCCCTGCACGCGCACGCAGTCGCCGGAGGTAACGATGGCAAGGTCGAGCTCGCCGCGCTCGATCAGCTCGCCGGTGAAGATCGAGCCCTGACATTGCACGGCGATCTCGATGGCCGGGTTGAGCCGGGCGAAGGCGGCGAGCACCTGCGGCAGCAGGCGCTCGGCATAGTCGTCCGGCAGGCCGAGTCGGACGCGGCCGACGATGGAGGGCTCGGAAAAGGCGGTCACCGTCTCGTCGTTGAGGCGGATCATCCGCTGGGCGAACTCGATGAGGCGGTGGCCGTCCTCGGTCAGGCGCGACTGGCGCCCGTCCTTGACGAAGATCGGCCGCTCCAGCCGGTCCTCCAGCCGCTTCATCTGCATGGAGACCGCCGATTGGGTCTTGTTCACCGCATCCGCCGCCTTGGTGAAGCTGCCGAGCTCGGCGATGGCGAGGAAGGTGCGCAACTGGTCGATATCGAGGGCATGGGCCATGGCTGCCGCCTCCGGTTGGCGCGGGCGGCGAAGGCTCGCCCCGCGCGGGATCGGGTCTGACGTCAATACATCACGAATGAAGATCGATATCCATCGAAAACATTCGTTTGTTTAATTGATCGCCCCTTCCTATTCTCTTGTCATACGAAACGGACAAACGGCGGCGACCCCGCCACAGCACATACCAGGCGCGCCACCCCGGGGCGCCGGAAAGGAGAGTCTTGCCATGACGCAGGCATGCAACACCCCGCTTCCCGCGCAAACGCGCGTTTCCCTTGCCGCCACCCTCGGCGCTGCCGCGACCTCGCTTCTCACGCTCATTGCCGCGGCATGGCGCCGGCGGCGGAACCGCAAGGCGGTCTCCGGCCTCCTCGATCTCGACGACTACATGCTGGCCGATATCGGCGTGACGCGCTCCGATGTCGCCGCCTCGCTGCACGGGTCCGACTATCTCGACCCGAGCGCGCAGCTTGCGCGGCTGCGGAACGAGCGGCGCATCTCCAGCCTTTCCGGGCGCCGCAGACGCGGCGCCTGAGACACAGACTTAGCGCCGGGCGGAATACGAGACCCTCTCCCTACGCCCCGCGCCGAGGCCCTGTCGGCCCCTCGCCGACGCACCTTGCCCGCCTCCCCCGAGGCGGGCTTTTTTTGTTCAGGTCTCGTCCGGCCCGGTGTCGGCGGAGACCCGGTCGAACAGGCGCTCATAGGCGCGGATCTGCCGCTCCTGGATGTCGCGGCCGAGCGACAGCCAGCGGTCGACCAGGGCCGAACCGGCATCGGCCGCAGCGTCCTCGGCAGTGTCCTCGACAGCGTCCGGGGCGGGCTCGGGCGGCGCTTCCGGCGCCGGCTCCTCCTCCTTTTCCTGCCGGGCGGCGGTCGCGGTGGCGGCGCCGACAAGGCCGAGATAGCCGTCCCAGAAGGAGCGCATCGCCTGCGCGTAAGGTTCCATCACCCGCAAGGGGTTGGGCACCGGCTTCGGCCGTCCGCGGGCATAGCCGGCAAGGAAGGCGTCGAGCAGCTCGCGCGCCGGACCGAAGGTGAAGCGCCGCGCCACCTGGCCGAGCGCCAGGGTGGCGACGACCGGCATCATCGTCTCGACGCCCGGCCGCTCCAGCCCGGTCTGCTGGGCGACATAGTCGGCGATGGAGCGCTGCACCTCGGACGGGCCGAAGATCAGCGCCAGCGGCTCGCCGACCAGCGCGGAAGGGTCGGGCAGCGCCGCGGCCCGGCCGGGACCGGGCATCAGGGCGAGCAGCCCTTCGAGCGCGGAGGGAGAGGCGGCATAGCGGCGCATGCCGGCGAGCGCCGCCGGCATCAAGGCCTCGGCCGCGCGGGCGACGTCGCGCTCGCCCCAGCCGAACTGACGGCGCATCGCCTCGCCGACCGCGGCCGGATCGAAGGCGCCCAGGGCAGGAAAGCTCTCGGTCATCGGATGCCTTTCCACTTTCGGTTCAGGCATCTTCCGCTGTCGCGGCGGCGCGGTCAAATGACTTGCGCCGCCGCCCCTCGCTCGACAGACCCCTCAATAGGCGTAAGCGGAATAGACCTTGGACAGATCGCCCTGCCAGTCGCCGTTGTAACGGCGCAGCATGACGTCGGCCGGCGACATGCCGCTCGCCACCGTCTCCTCGACGGCGGCAAGATGCACGCGCTCGTCCTGGCCGCCGTCATTGAGGCGGGCGCGGCGCTTCAGCCCCTCGCGGGACAGCGCCACCATCTCGCGGGCGAGATCCAGCACCGTGCCGCCGCGGAACGGCGCCTCGAGGCCGAGGCGCGGCACGTCGTTGCGCAAGGCAACGCGCTCTTCCTCGCTCCAGTCGCGGATCATCTCGCCGGCCTGGTCGAGGATGCCCGCGTCATAGAGCAGGCCGACCCACAGCGCCGGCAGGGCGCAGATGCGCCGCCACGGGCCGCCGTCGGCGCCGCGCATCTCCAGATACTTCTTCAGCCGCACATCCGGGAACAGGGTCGACAGGTGATTGTTCCAGTCGCCGATGGTCGGCCGGGCGTCCGGCACGACGCCTTCCAGCGCGCCGGTCATGAAGGCGCGGAAGCTGGTGCCGGTGACATCGTAATAGGTGCCGCCGCGCTTGACGAAATACATCGGCACGTCGAGCGCCCACTCGACATAGCTCTCGAAGCCGAAACCATCCTCAAAGGCGATGGGCAGCGGGCCGGAGCGGTCGTTGTCCGTGTCCTTCCAGATCTCGGCGCGGAACGAGCGGAAGCCGTTCGGCTTGCCGTCGGTGAAGGGCGAGTTGGCGAAGATCGCCGTGGCGACCGGCTGCAGCGCCAGACCGACGCGCATCTTGGCCCGCATGTCGGCTTCCGAGGCGAAGTCGAGATTCACCTGGATGGTCGAGGTGCGGTACATCATGTCGAGGCCGAGGCTGCCGACCTTGGGCATGTAGCGCGTCATGATCTCGTAGCGCGACTTCGGCATCACCGGCACGTCCTCGCGGCGCCAGTCCGGCGTCATGCCGAGGCCGAGGAAGCCGATGCCGAGCGGCTCGGCGATCTGGCGGAGCTGCGCCAGGTGCGCGTTGGTCTCGCGGCAGGTCTGGTGCAGGTTGTCCAGCGGCGCGCCGGACAGTTCGAACTGGCCGCCGGGCTCGATGGAGATCGCGCCGCCGCCGACCGGATCGGCAAGGCCGATGACGAGGCCGTTGTCGTCGATCCGCTCCCAGCCGAGCAGGCCTTCCATGCCTGTCAGCAGGGTCTCGATGCCGGCCGGCCCCTCATAGGGAACCGGGGAATTGTCGGCGAGGCGGAAGGCGAACTTCTCGTGCTCCGTGCCGATCCGGAACGCATCCGTCGGCTTGCAGCCGGCCTCCAGCGTCGCGGCGAGGTCGGCCACCCCCACAATCGGGGTGGAATCAATGGTATCGCGGGCCATGGGATATCCCTTCGCGTGGTCGGCGGGCACCATACTCAGCCGCCCCGGCCAAAACAAATGCGATTTTTCGTGATCCAATCCAGTGGCGGAATGGCTGGAAAACGGCGGCCATGCCGGCCGTAAGGGCAGCCTCAGACCCAGTCGCCGAGCCGCGCCTGAACCACCGCGAGAGCGGCAACCGCCGCCGTATCGGCGCGCAGCACGCGGGGCCCGAGCGGCATCGGCACCACGAAGGGCTGCGCCCGCAAGAGGGCGCGCTCCTCTTCCGAAAAGCCCCCTTCCGGCCCGACAAGAACGGCCAGCGGGGAGCCCGCCGACAGGCGATCGAGCGCGGCAAGCGGGTTCTGGCTCGCCTCGCCCTCGTCGCAGAAGACAAGGATGCGCGCGCCCTCGCCCGCCTGCCAGCCGGCGAGCAGCGCCTCCAGCGCCACCGGCTCGTCGATGGCCGGAACGGCGAGGACGCCGCATTGCTCGCAAGCCTCGACCGCATTGGCGCGCATCCGCTCCAGATTGACCCGGCCGGGCTGGGTGTAGCGGGTGAGGACCGGGCGCAGGGCGCCGGCGCCCATCTCAACCGCCTTCTGCACCATGTAATCGAGCCGCGCGTGCTTGAGCGGGGCGAAGAGATAGTGAAGGTCCGCGAGCGGGGCCTGCGGCCGGGTCATCTCGCCCGCCACCAGCGAGGCCTGCTTGCGCCCCTGCTCGCGGAGCGCTGCGCGCCACTCGCCGTCGCGGCCGTTGAACAGCAGCACCTCGTCGCCGTCCTTCATCCGCAACACGTTGAGCAGATAGTTGGACTGGGCCCGGTCGAGCGCGACCTCCGCGCCGGCGGCAAGGCCGTCCTCGACATGAAGGCGCGGCAATCGGAAGTCGTAACGGGGCATGGCGGGGTTTTCCGGAAAGCCTGAACAGAGAGCGCGGAGGCGGGCGCGCGGTCTTGACGGGGGGGCCAAGGTGCGGTCCCTTCGCGGGAACGAAACACACCGACCGGATCCCGCCTTGGCAGACAGCGACAACCTTGCCGAATACTCGGTGTCAGAGATTTCCGGCGCGATCAAGCGCACGATGGAAGACGCCTTCGGCTATGTGCGCGTGCGCGGCGAGCTCGGGCGCATCTCGCGGCCCGGTTCGGGGCATATCTATCTGGACCTCAAGGACGCGCAGTCGGTGCTGTCCGGCGTCATCTGGCGCGGCCAGGCGAGCCGGCTGAAGATCCAGCCCGAGCAGGGGCTGGAAGTGATCGCCACCGGCAAGATCACCACCTTTCCGGGTCAGTCGAAATACCAGATGGTGATCGATTCGCTGGAGCCGGCCGGCATCGGCGCGCTGATGGCGCTGGTGGAGGAGCGGCGGCGCAAGCTTCTCGCCGAGGGCCTGTTCGCCGAGGAGCGCAAGCGGCGCCTGCCGTTCCTGCCGCGGGTGATCGGCGTCGTCACCTCGCCGACCGGCGCGGTGATCCGCGACATTCTCCACCGCATCTCCGACCGGTTTCCGCTGCATGTGCTGGTCTGGCCGGTGCGGGTGCAGGGCGAGACGTCGGCGCGCGAGGTGGCGAACGGCATCGAGGGCTTCAACCGCTTGCCGCCGGGCGGTGCGATCCCGCGCCCGGACGTGATCATCGTGGCGCGCGGCGGCGGCTCGATCGAGGACCTGTGGGGCTTCAACGAGGAGATCGTGGTGCGGGCGGCGGCCGCCTCCGAAATCCCGCTGATCTCCGCCGTCGGACACGAGACCGACTGGACCCTGATCGACCACGCCGCCGACCTGCGTGCCCCGACGCCGACGGGCGCTGCCGAGATCGCCGTGCCGGTGCGCGGCGAGCTGATGGCCAGCGTCGACGGTCTGGCGCGGCGGCAGATCTCCGGCCTGCTGCGGCTGATCGCCGGCCGGCGGACGGAATTGCGGGCGGCCTCCGCCGCCCTGCCCTCGCCGCGCGACCTGCTGGCGCTGCCAAGGCAGCGGCTCGACACCTATGCGGAGCGGCTGGCGCCGGCGCTGCGCGCCGCCTTGCGCGACAAGCGGGCGCGGCATCTGATGGCCGCCGGGCGGCTGTCGCCCCACACGCTGGCGCGCACGGTCCTGATCGCGCGCGAGCGGCTCGGCGGGCTGGAGGCGCGGGCGTTCCGGGCGCATCGCCAGCAGATCTCCCGCGACCGGGCGCGGCTCGACGCCGCCGCCAAGCTGCTGGAAAGCCTCTCCTACAAGAACGTGCTGGCGCGCGGCTATGCGCTGGTGCGCGATGCCGACGGCCAGCCGCTGCGCTCGGCCCGTGGCGTCCGGCCGGGCGCTGCGCTCACCATCGAATTCGGCGACGACAGCCGGCTGGCCGCGACCGCCGCCGGCGGCGATCCGGCGGGCGGCGGGGAAAGCGAGGCGGCGCGGCCGGCGCCGCGTGCAACCCCACGGCCCAAAACGCGCTCGCCCGGCAAGGGCCGCGAGAGCGGACAGGGCTCGCTGTTCTGAGGGGCTGCGAGGCTTCCGCAGTGTCTTTCGGGAGTGCCGTCGACAGGCCCTCGGCTCTCCGGCCCCGGCTCGGCGCTTGCGCGCCGTCCGGGGTGACGAAAGGAGGGGCTGGCGGACTCTCGCCACCGATCCGGGGTTACTAGATCCCGGTCTTCGGCTTTGCCGAAACCGGGACGACAGGCTGAGCGTGGGTGTGCGTCGGCGTGTCCCGCCACCGCTCTGGGAACGAATAGGCCCCGGCTCTGCGCTGCGCTTGGCCGGGGTTGTTCGTCTGAAGAGGTGGTAGAGTTTGGGCGGTCTCCCGGCCTGAACCGCCGGGAGACCAGTGGCAGGCGACCGGACCGGGGTTGGGCTTTCGCCCGTCGTCATCAGGGCCGCTGCGAC
>NZ_FYAV01000060.1:0-838 GCF_900185745.1 Stappia sp. TSB10GB4
CCGGACCCATAAAAGGGGTTCCTCTGACGGCGGGATTGTGATTCAGGGTCTCTGAGGGGGACCCGTCATGGATCGCGACTATTTCTGGCTCAGCGATGAGCAGTTTGGGCTGCTTGAACCGCATCTGCCGACCGACACCCGAGGCAAGCCGCGCGTCGATGATCGCCGCGTGATCAGCGGCATCATCCATGTGGTGAAGAGCGGCGGACGCTGGGTCGACGCTCCGTCGGTCTATGGACCGCGCAAGACCCTCTACAACCGTTTCCAGCGCTGGTCGGCCAAGGGCGTTTGGAGCGCCATTTTCCATGCTCTCGCCAACGCAGGCGGGCCTCCGGCCGAGCTTCTTATCGACTCATCGGCGGTAAGGGCGCATCGCTGTGCGGCCGGCGGCAAAGGGGGGAGCAAAATCAAGCCATCGGTCGTTCGAGAGGCGGACGGACCACCAAAATCCATGCTCTGACGGATGGATTGTGCCGGCCGGTCGCCTTTCTCCTGACCGGCGGCCAGGTCGCCGACTGCACTGCAGGGGCGCTGCTGATCGAGCAGATGCCGGCGGCGCCAATCCTGCATGCCGACAAAGGCTATGACAGCAATGCCATCCGGGAGCAGGTTCGCGGACGCGGCGCCTTCGCCAATATCCCGCCCAAGGCGAACCGGAAATGGAAGAACTGCTTCTCGCCCTTCCTCTACAGAGACCGCAATGCGATTGAGCGCATGTTCTGTCGCATCAAGGACTTCCGCCGCATCGCAACCCGCTACGATCGGCTCGCCCGGAACTTCCTCGCCGCCGTCTGCATCGCCGCAACAGTCAGCTACTGGTTATGAGTCTTGGCCCTAG
>NZ_FYAV01000059.1:0-546 GCF_900185745.1 Stappia sp. TSB10GB4
GATCGAACGCTCCATCTCCCTCTCGGCTTGCCGCTCCCTCAAGCCCGGCCGGCGTGGCCGGGCGTGTTTGTCATTCCGGTGCGGCGGTTTCGGTCACGCCGGTGCTGTGGCTGTGGTGGCGGCGGCGGTGGCGGCTGTGGCGGCGCGCGTGGGATCGTAGCGCTCCCCGCTCACCATCATCTTCCAGGCGATGCGGGCGGTCTTGTTGGCGAGCGCCACCGCGACGAGCTTGACCGGCTTGCGCGCCAACATGCGTGCCAGCCACGGGCTGGCCTTGCCGCTGCGCAGCGCCTGCCGGATCACCGCCATCGCCCCCGCCACCAGCACCGCGCGCAGGGCCTCGTCGCCGGCGCGGGTGATCCCGCCCAGCCGCTGCTTGCCCCCGCTCGAATGGTCCCTGGGCGTCGCTCCCATCCAGGCCGCAAACCCGCGGGCCGAGGCGAACACGCGCGGATCCGGCGTCTTGATCGTCAACAAGGCCGCGCCCACCGGTCCCACCGAAGGGATCGCCTTAAGCCGCCGGGCGAGGTCGTCGTCGCGCACGGC
>NZ_FYAV01000082.1:0-102250 GCF_900185745.1 Stappia sp. TSB10GB4
GTCTCTCCGGCGGCATCAACCCCGTGGAGTTGGAAGAGATGCTTGGACGTGTCCATGCCGATGCGCGTAATCTCGTTCATTGGGCGGCTCCTTCGATGTGTTGGGACCATCATCTTGGCGCAAAACGGCGCCGGATGGGGGCCGTCCACCCCAACGGGGTCCATTCGTTCCCAGAGCGGTCGATGGAGAAGGATGCCCTTTCCCGATCAGCGCGGCTTCTTGTTGAAGGCCGCCGCCAGCGCCGCTGCCATGGCGCCGTCGCCGCCGCCCTGCGAGGGCCGCGAGCCGCCAGAACCGCCACCAGAACCGCCACCGCCAGGTCCGCCGCGACGCGGGCCGCCGGGCCCGCCCTTCGGACGGTCGCCACCACCACCGCCACCACCAGAACCGCCGGGGCCGCCGCGCGGCCGGTCGGAGCCACCGGCACCCCGCCCGCCGGCCGCCTCGCCGCCGTCCTTGCGCATGGTGAGGCCGATGCGCTTGCGCGCCATGTCGACCTCGACCACCTTCACCCGGACGATGTCGCCGGCCTTCACCACCTCCGCCGGATCGCGCACGAAGCGGTCGGCGATCTGCGAGACATGCACAAGGCCGTCCTGGTGGACGCCGATATCGACGAAGGCGCCGAAATTGGTGACATTGGTGACCGTGCCTTCCAGCACCATGCCGGGGCGCAGGTCGCTCATCGTCTCGACGCCGTCGGCAAGCTTGGCGGTCTTGAACTCCGGACGCGGGTCGCGGCCGGGCTTTTCCAGCTCGGCGAGGATGTCGCGCACGGTCGGCAGGCCGAACGTGTCGTCGGCGAAGCGCGCGGGATCGAGCCCCTTCAGCAGCGCCGCATTGCCCATCACCTCGGACAGCGGCCGGCCGCAGGCCTGCACGATGCGGCTTGCCACCGGATAGGCTTCCGGGTGCACGGAAGACGCATCAAGCGGATTGTCGCCGCCGGGAATGCGCAGGAAGCCGGCGCATTGCTCGAAGGCCTTGGGCCCGAGCCGCGCCACCTTGAGCAGCGCCTTGCGGTCGCGGAAGGCGCCTGCCGCCTCACGGTGCGCCACGATGGCCTCGGCAAGGCCGGCGGAAAGGCCCGAGACGCGGGCGAGCAGCGCGGTGGAGGCGGTGTTGAGGTCGACGCCGACCGCGTTCACCGCATCCTCGACCACCGCATCCAGCGCCTTCGCGAGTTTCGTCTGGTTGACGTCGTGCTGGTACTGGCCGACGCCGATGGACTTCGGCTCGATCTTGACGAGTTCGGCCAGCGGGTCCTGCAGCCGGCGGGCGATGGAGGCCGCGCCGCGCAGCGACACGTCGACGCCGGGCAGCTCGCGCGAGGCCAGCTCGCTCGCCGAGTAGATCGAGGCGCCGGCCTCGTTGACGATCACCTTGATCGGGCGGTTCGCCGGCGGGATCTCGCCGAGCAGATCGGCGACCAGCCGGTCGGTCTCGCGGCTCGCCGTGCCGTTGCCGATGGCGATGAGCGAAATGCCGTGCCGGGCGATCAGCGCCTTCAGCGCCGCCATCGAACCGGTGATGTCGTTGCGCGGCTGGAACGGGTAGATCGTCGCCGTCTCGACCAGCTTGCCGGTGGCATCGACCACCGCCACCTTGACGCCGGTGCGGATGCCGGGATCGAGGCCCAGCACCGTCTTGTGGCCGGCGGGAGCGGCCAGCAGCAGGTCCTTGAGATTGCGGGCGAAGACGTGGATCGCCTCCTCCTCGGACTTTTCGCGCAGCGCGTTCATCAGGTCGAGTTCCAGATGCAGCGCCAGCTTGACCCGCCAGGCCCAGCGCGCCGTCTCCGCCAGCCAGCGGTCGGCCGGCCGGCCCCGGTCCTCGATGCCGGCGGCCTTCATCACCATCAGCTCGACCGGCTTGAAGGTGCGCTGGTCGTCCTCGTCGACGGTGAGTTCCAGCGCCAGAACGCCCTCGTTGCGCCCGCGCAGCAGCGCCAGCGCCCGGTGGCTCGGCACGTCGGCCCATTTCTCGCGATAGTCGAAATAGTCGGAGAACTTGGCGCCCGCCTGCTCCTGGCCCTCAACCACCCGCGAGCGCAGCACCGCGCCAGAGGTCATGTGCGAGCGCAGCCGCCCGACCAGCGCCGCGTCCTCCGCAAAGCGCTCCATCAGGATCTGCCGCGCGCCGTCCAGCGCCGCCTTGGTGTCCGGAACGCCCTTTTCCGCGTCGACGAAGCGGCCCGCCGCCACCTGCGGGTCCTGCGAGGGATCGCCGATCAACAGGTCGGCCAGCGGCTCCAGCCCCGCCTCGCGGGCGATCTGCGCCTTGGTCCGCCGCTTCTTCTTGAACGGCAGGTAGAGATCCTCGAGCTGCGCCTTGGTCTCGGCCGCGTGGATGCGCCCGGCCAGCGCGTCGTCCAGCTTCCCCTGCTCCTCGATGGAGCGCAGGATCGCGCCGCGCCGCTCCTCCATCTCGCGCAAGTAGGTCAGCCGCTCCTCGAGCCGGCGCAACTGCGTGTCGTCGAGACCGCCGGTCGCCTCCTTGCGGTAACGGGCGACGAAGGGGACGGTGGCGCCGCCGTCGAGCAGCTCCACCGTCGCGGAGACCTGCTCCGGCCGGCAGACGAGCTCCGCCGCGATGATGCGGGCGATGCGGGCGGAAATCTCCGGCGGCAGCGCCGTCTTCGCGGACGCGGGACGGGAAGCCGGAACGTCCGGCGAAAAGGAGGAAAGATCGGTCATTTTACGGGCCTGTCGACGACATCGGGCCGCCGGGCGAGGGCCGGCCGGCGGGCCGGGCACTTTACGCAAGCCGCGCCCGCGACGCCAGTGCAGGACGCCAAGAGGCAAGGGCGAAAGTGGAAAACGGCGACAGCCGGGCCAGGCGAGGTCCGGCTCTGGCTCAGCGCACCACGGTGATGCGCTGCGCGGCGCGGGTCACCGCCGTGTAGAGCCAGCGGTCGCGATACTCGCGGAAGGCCCAGCTCTCGTCGAACAGGACGACGTCGTCCCACTGCGAGCCCTGCGCCTTGTGGACGGTGAGCGCATAGCCGTAGTCGAACTCGTCGGAGCGGCGCTTGAGGGCGTAGGGGATCTGGTCCGCGCCCTCCTCGAACAGGCCCGGCAGCACCTTGACCTGCACCCGGCCCTTGCCGGCGGCCTCGTCCTCCGGGCGCACGTCGAAGCGCAGCGTGTTGCCCTTGGACGGGCGCAGCCGGGCGACGGTCCACAGCCCGCCGTTGAGCAGGCCCTTGGCCTTGTCGTTGCGCAGGCACACCAGCTTGTCGCCGACCGCCGGCATCGGCGTCGTGTAGCCCTTCAGCTCGCGGATGCGGCCATTGTAGAGCCGCCGCGTGCGGTTGGTGCCGACCAGCACCTGGTCGCTGGCGAGGATCGAGGCGGCGTCGATCTCGCGGCGCGAGATGATGCGGCTGTCGCCGTAGCGCCCCGGCTCCAGCTCGCCGCCCTCGCGGATCAGCATCGACATGTGGACGATCGGGTTGTCGCGCGCCTGGCGGTGCACTTCCGACAGCATCACGTCGGGCTCGGCCTCGGTGAAGAAGCCGCCGCCCTTGACCGGGGGAAGCTGCGCCGGATCGCCGAGCACCAGCACCGGCGTGCCAAAAGACAGGAGATCGCGGCCGAGATCCTCGTCGACCATCGAGCATTCGTCGATGACGATCAGCTTGGCCTTGGAGGCGATGCTGTCGCGGTTGATCGAGAAGCTGAGGCTCTCCTCCTCGTCCTCGCTCTCCTCCTTGCGACCGCGCGGCCGGTAGATCATCGCGTGGATGGTGGTGGCGTCGACGCAGCCCTTCTGGCGCAGCACATGGGCGGCCTTGCCGGTGAAGGCGCCGAAGGCGACATCGCCGTCGATGCCCTCCGCCAGATGGCGGGCGAGCGTCGTCTTGCCCGTGCCGGCGAAGCCGAACAGGCGGAAGACCTGCTTGTCTTTCGATTTCAGCCAGCGCGCCGTTTCGTCGAGCGCGTGCCGCTGCTGGGGCGACCAGTCCATGAAGCGAATCGGATCCCGAGTTGGTTCGCTTCCTTCCTACAGGCTTCGCGCCCGCCTGTGCACCCGCTTAGGGCCGTGGGTACAGCTTCACCCCCGTGCCCGTGACCGAAAAGCCGGCCATATAGGGGTCGCGCTCGTCGAGCGTGATCGTCGAAGTGCCGGTCTTCACCGCCCAGCCCTCAATGGTCGGCACGATGGCCGGCCGGCCGCCGACGGTTGTCTCGGACTTCACACCGCCCACGAACAGCGAGCCGATGACGCTCTCGTGCACGAAGCGGTCGCCGACCTTCAGCCGGCCGCGCGCATGCAACTGGGCAAGGCGGGCCGAGGTGCCGGTGCCGCAGGGGCTGCGGTCGATGGCCTTGTCGCCGTAGAAGACGGCGTTGCGCGCATCCGCCCCCGGCTGGGTCGCCGGACCCGTCCACTGGATATGGGTGATGCCGCGGATGCGCCCGTCCTCCGGGTGCACCATCTCGTATGCCTCGTTGAGCGCAACCCGAAGCGCCGGGCTGATCGCCACCAGCCGGTCGACATCGATGGCGCCGACGCCGGGGAAATTTTCCTGCGGCTCGATGATCGCATAGAAATTGCCGCCATAGGCGACATCGAAGGTCAGCCGGCCGAGCTCCGGGCAGTCGATCTCAAGGTCCCTTGCCGCGAGGAAGGAGGGCACATTGGTCAGCCGCACGGAAGCGACATGCTCGCCCTCCATCTCGTAATCGGCAAGCACAAGACCGGCCGGCGTTTCCAGCCGCGCCTGGCCGGGCGTGCGGGGCACCAAGAGCCCCTCCTCGATCGCCATGGTGACGGTGCCGATGGTGCCGTGGCCGCACATCGGCAGGCAGCCGGAGGTCTCGATATAGAGCACGCCGATGTCGCAATCCGCGCGCGTCGGCGGATAGAGGATCGAGCCGGACATCATGTCGTGGCCGCGCGGCTCGAACATCAGCCCGGTGCGGATCCAGTCGTAGCGCTCAAGGAAATCCGCCCGCCGCGCCAGCATGCTGTCGCCGGCAAGGTTGGGTCCCCCGCCGGCGACGAGCCGCACCGGATTGCCGCAGGTGTGTCCGTCGATGCAGAAGAACGTATGCCGCGCCACGGCTGCCTCCTTCAGAAAAGAACCGTCTGTCAGAACCTGTCGACTGCATAGGGGGCAAGGTCGACGGAGGGCCGCTCGCCGGCGACGAGCGCCGCGACGAGTTCGCCCGTCACCGCCGCCTGCGTCAAGCCGTGATGGGCATGGCCGAAGGCATGGATGAGGCCGGGGATCCGCCGGCTTGGCGAGATCACCGGCAGGCTGTCAGGCAGCGAGGGGCGGAAGCCCATCCAGCGCTCGCCGGTCGTCGCATCGAGCTTCGGCACCACCTTGCCGGCGCGGGCGACCAGCGCGTCGACGCGCCGCCAGTCCGGGTCGGCGGACAGCCCGCCGAACTCCACCGCCCCGCCGATGCGCAGGCCGCTCGCCAGCGGCGACAGCACGAAGCCGTAGCCGGCCAGCATGATGAAGCGGCGGAAGGAGACGCCGGGCTCGGGCACGGTGATATTGTAGCCGCGCTCGGTGTCGAGCGGCACGTCCTCGCCGAGGCCGGCGGCAAGCCGGCGCGACCAGGCGCCGCAGGCCAGCACCACATGCGGCGACCGCCGCACCGGCCCTTCGCGCAGGCGCAGCGTGATGCCCTCGCCGCCGCGCACCAGCGTCACCACCTCGCCCTGTTCGATGGCGCCGCCGCGCGCCCGCACATGGGCGGCAAGGTCGAGACACAGCCCGTGCGGATCGTCGACCTGCACCCAGCCGGGAAGATACGCGCCGCCGGCGACCGTGGGGCCCAAATCCGGCTCCATCTCGCGCAGCTCCGCCCCGCTTACCTCGCGCACCTCGATGCCGTGGTCGCGCTGCAACTGCCAGCCGGGCCGGGCCCGCGCCACCTCGCCCGGCTTGTCGAAGACGTCGAGACAGCCCTCGCGCTTCACCCGGCCGAGTGTCCCGCTGCCCTGCCACAGCCGCTCCCAGGCCGGCAACGCCGCACCGTTGAGCGCGGCGATGGCGGAAATCGACCGGCGCCAGGCGGCCGGCCGCGAAGCCTGCATGAAGCGCAGCATCCACGGCAGGATGGAGAGGGCATAGGCGGGGCGGATGGCGAGCGGGCCGAGCGGATCGAGCAGCCAGCCCGGCGCCTTGCGCCAGATGCCGGGCGAGGCGAGCGGGGCGACATCGGTCCAGGCGACGGCGGCGGCATTGCCGCGCGAGGCGCCGCTGCCCGGCGCGTCCCGGTCGATCACCGTCACCGCATGGCCGCGCGCCAGCAGCACCGCCGCCGTGGCGAGGCCGACGATGCCGGCACCGATGATCGTGACCTCGGATCTGTCGCTCATGCGCTCATCCTGTCCCGGGGCGCGCCCCGCCTGTTGCGCGGATCCACCAATCGCGGATCCGCAGTGCCTCAGAGTGTCGGCAGGGTCGGCCGGACCGCCAGCGCGGCGCGGATGATGCCGTCGACCCGCTCGGCCTCGGCCCCGGACAGTGCCATGCGCGGCGCCCGGCAGCGGTCGTTGGAGCCGATCGCATGCACTTCGGCGCGCTTGATGTTCTGCACCAGATTGGTCGAGACATCGAGATCCAGCAAGGGGCGGAACCAGCGGTAGATCGCCCGCGCTTCCTCGATGCGGCCGGCTTCTGCCAGCTTCCAGATCGCCACAGTCTCCTTCGGGAAGGCGACGACGAGGCCGGCGACCCAGCCGGTGGCGCCCATCACGAGGCTTTCCAGCGCCAGATTGTCGACGCCGGTGAAGACGTCGAAGCGATCGCCGAAGCGCGAGATCACCTCGCTGACGCGGCGGATGTCGTCGGTGGACTCCTTCATCGCCACGACCAGTGGCTCGGCGGCCAGTTCCTCGAACATCTCCAGCGTCACGTCGACGCCATAGGCGACCGGGTTGTTGTAGATCATCGACGGCAGGCCGGAGCCGCGGGTGACCGCGAAGAGATGCGCCAGCGTCTCGTGCGGGGCCGAGCGATAGGGCACGCCGGGCAGCACCATCAGCCCGTCGGCGCCGGCCTTGGCCGCGGCCTGCGCGGCGGAAACCGCCCGGCGGGTGGAGCTTTCACACACGGTCATCAGCACCGGGCGGCTGCCGGCCACCGACTTCGCCAGCTTGAGGATCTCGAGCTTTTCGTCTCCCTCGAGCGCCATCGCCTCGCCGAGCGAGCCGCAGACGATCAGCCCGTCGACGCCCGCCTCGACCTGCAGCGCGAAGCAGCGCTCCATCTCGGCCATGTCGAGCCTGTCGTCGCTGGTGAACTTGGTGGTTACCGCCGGAAAGACACCGCGCCACATGATCGAAACTCCCTTGCCGTCATCTGATATATCAGTTGTCGGGTGCACATTCCCATGCGGCTTTCTTTCTGTCAACAACTGATATATCAAGAGGAGGCAGTGTGGTGAATTTGAGATAGGCCTCATGTTGGCCACCCCCTCCAGGGCGTGTTTCAAATTCGAAAACTGCGCTGGAAACGGAACTCGCTCGTCACCCTGTTAAATCTGAAGTTCGCTCAAGGTACGCCGCCAGATGTGACGAACTTCAGCTTCGGGTGACCGGCCAGAGGAGAGCGCCATGACAGCCAGCCCCGCCGGAGGCAGCCGCGCCGCCGACACCGCCGAGCCCGCCGCCGCAGGCGGCCAGGAGGGAGAGGAAAGCCGCGCGGCCCGCGCCTATCGCGCGCTGGAGGAGCAGATCGTCACGCTCGGCCTTGCGCCCGGCACGGCGATGACGGAAAGCCGCATCGCGGCGCTGCTCGACATGGGCCGCACGCCGATCCGTGAGGCGATCCAGCGCCTCGCCTGGGAGGGGCTGGTGACGATCCGCCCGCGCCTCGGCATTCTCGTCGCCGAGATCAACCCGGCCGATTTCGCCCGCGTGCTCGAGGCGCGGCACGCCCTTGAGATCCTGCTGACCGGTTCGGCCGCGCATCTCGCCAGCCGCGACGAGCGCGACCGGCTGGCCGACTGCGCCCGCGCCATGCGCGATGCCGCCGCCAAGGGCGATGTCGCCGCCTTCCTGCGCGAGGACAAGACCTTCGACGAAATCGTCGCGGTCGCCTCCTGCAACCCCTTCGCCGCCCGGGTGGTGGCGCCGCTGCAGAGCCATTCGCGGCGGTTCTGGTTCCGCTATTTCGGCGAGAGCGACCTCAACTCCGCCGCCTGGCACCATATGGAACTGATGCAGGCCATCGCCTCTGGCGACGTCGCCCTCGCCCGCGCCCGCGCCGACGACCTGATGCACTATCTGCGCCGCCAGGCGATGACGCTGACGGGTGGGTTGGAGCGGTAGGGGGGTAGCTTAAAGTGAGAGCATAGTCTGGCAACGGCCTGCCTACCCTACCAATCTGAGATTTTTCTCGAAAATTAGCCTTACTTGGCTACAAGCCTGTTTCTGACTTCAGTGTTTTTAGATCATCTATTAGCTGCTCACGCATGTTCGTAGTGTAAATGCGAGCAATCTTCCCATCGTTCTGTCTGTCTATAATTTTACGCAGGTCAGCGACCCGAGCCGCCCAAGTCGTGCCATCTGTGAAGAAAAGCAGTGTTGTATCATGCCTTTTAGCTTCGATAATAGCATCGAGATCGCCAATAATATCCGACATTTTGGAGCCAGTTGCTCCATAACCCTTCACCTCAAGAATTATTCGAGGGCGGTCTCGATTTGGGATCGCAATGTCACACTTGGCGGTTCTGCCGCCTGCTCCGGTAAAGGTACATCTAACCTCATATCCATTTTCACCAAACACTTCTGAAACGAGTGATTCCACAACGTCCTCTAGCCCTCTACCTCGCTTCTGGCCAGAGATTGCAGAACCTCTCCCAGCGCGAAGACGTTCAACAAGGATGTCACTCCAAACTGGGCGATGGTTGATTGCCGTCGCCATCGCCTCCAGTAACCCCAACTTCTCCAACGAACCGAAGAACTGATCGGGAGAAGACTTCATTCGCTTTGAGCCAGCTCCGCCAGGGCCTAGGGTTCTCCTGAGCTCTTCATCCATTTTATCTTTAGACATGATAAGGAAAAGGCGTGCACAAAGGAGGCCAACATCAAAAGATCCAGAAAAAAGATCTTCTAAGTCGGATCGGTCATATTTCTCTTTCTTTTCTATATCTGATAACTTGGCGATCGTTGCGGTCGCCATGTCGTCCATCCAATCCACATCCAAAGGGCTGAGACTTTTCAGGATTTCGTCGATACTCTGCTCAATAACCTGCATTATGTGCCTACAATGAGATACTCGAGAGCAGACGATCTTTTTGTTTTTTTGTGGTTACCGAAGTGATATCGGTGCGGTTTTTCAAATACCTGTATGTTTTTCTTGTATTTCTGCATCAGAGAAATCAGCTCCTCGAGGTTAGGATAGCCGTTTGAGCTGTAAGATAAAACGATTTTGCTTTTTGAAAAACGGGAAAACATTCGATCAAACGCATCCAAAGCGGTCCGTCGATAGCTGAATGGCGTGTATTTCTTTTCAATTTTCCTAACTTTTGTGGTCCAATCAATTGGCAGACCCTGCCAGTAGCATGAGAGCCCTTCAATAAAATGATAGCGCTTCACGTAGCAGTTGTCATCTGATCTAGGGACGTAGGGAGGATCTAGGTAGACCAAATCTGTGTGCTTTTTTTGCGCATCAAATACATCCGATCTATATGCAGCATTTCTCCGGCCGTTGTCGAAGACGGAACAATTGTAAACTTCAATTTGCTCAAGGAAGTGCTCTTCAAGAGTGAGCCGAAGATCGCGGCGCCCATCATCATACCGAGACAGGTCTCCAGACACCGTAAAGACGCCCCTTGGTTGCCGCTTTAGGCATGAGCGAAATAGAGCTGCAAAAGCAAGAGCTTGCTCATAGGGATTTTCTAATTGTCGAATATTACCCGATACCGAATCTAGGAACTTTAAATCTTCCCTCGTATAGAAAATACCAGAAAATGTATTTTCAATAAAATTATGCCCATCCGCCGTCCGGTTCATTAGCTGCCTGATAGCTTTTCCGTCCAAACGAATGGAACTGTTCTCGATTGTGGCCCTTGCAACCAAGCTTGTAAAGTTAAGGAAATCGGATGCAATCACGCGCCTTCCCATTGCCTTCATCAGATACGCCACACTCCCTGTGCCACAGAATGGATCCATAGCACTTTCGAAGTCCAGAGTATCAAGGACCTGATTTATCCACGGGAGCAAGCGCTTCTTTGATCCCATGTAACGCATCTCGGGATAACGAATTGCTTTCTCAGGGATACCATATACATCTTCTCTATTTTTGATGGAGACGACATTTGAGTTCGCAGCGTAATTTCTCTCCGGGACCATAGAAGGTGCCTCTCTTGCTAATCCGACTCAATCGCCTCTGAATCCCGATTATTCATATCATCTAAGAAGGCCAAGGCTGCAATGGATGAACCGCCCAGCCTTCACTGTCAAATCTCCCCTACCCCCGCAATGCCCCCAGCAACGCCTTGCCGGCTTCCTCGATATGGGTGCGCAGGATCACTTCCGCGGCCTGCGCATCGCGGCGGCGGCAGGCGGCGAGGAGTTCGCGGTGCTCGCGGTCGGAGCGCACCGCGTAGTCGAGCTGGCGGATGGCGATGCGCAGGTAGCGGTCCGCCGCATCGTGCAGCAATGAGATATGCGCGAGCAGGCGCGGCCGGCCGCAGGCCTCGTAGAGCGTCATGTGGAAACGCTTGTTGAGCGCGCCGAACGCCTCGATGGGCGCGGTTTCCAGTTCGCCCTGGATGCTTTCCGCCCGGTCGATGCGGCTCTCGGTGAGTTCGGGGATCGCGTGGCGCAGGGCAAGGCACTCGGCCAGCACCCGCATCTCGTGGATCTCGGCAAGATCGCGCGCGTCGATGGCGGCGACGCTGGCGCCGCGATTGCGGACCATCTCCACGAAGCCTTCCGCCTGCAACAGGCGCAGCGCCTCGCGCACCGGCATGCGGCTGACGCCATAGGCCTCGGCAATCGTCTCCTGGCGCAGCGGCTGGCCGGCGGCGAGCTCCCCGGAAATGATCCGCGCGCGCAGCCGGTCGGCGACGGACTGCGTCTGGTCGCGGCCCTTGGCCCCCGCTGCTCGCATCCCCTGCCCGCTGTCGCCCGATCCGCTCGCCGTCATGATCCGCCTGCCTGTCTTGCCTGTTGGCAGCAAGGCGGGTCGCGCGCCTCGCCACGACCCACCCTGATTCCCCACCTTCGACAATTGACATAGCCCGGCAAGTTCTGCATTCAATATCTTTAATTGGATCCAATATGGAGAATCGTATGACAGTTTCTCGCCTGCGCCACATCCCCGGCATCAATGTCGACAAGATGGGCACTGCCGCCGACGCGCTCGATGATCCGGACATGCTGCGGCTGGAGAACCTCGACACGGACATCGCCCCGCCGCGCGCCGCGCTGGAGGCGACCCGCGCTGCCGTCGATGCGGACGCGGCCAACAGCTACCTGCCGTTCCTCGGCATCCACGCCTTGCGCCAGGCGGCCGTCGCCCGGATCGAAGCCGACACGGGCGTCGCGTACGATCCGGAAAGAGAATGCATCGTCTCGGCCGGCGGCCTCTCCGGCATTCTCAACGTGCTGCTGGCGATCTTGGAGCCGGGCGACGAGGTGATCATCACCGACCCGGCCTATGCCGGCCTGCTCAACCGCATCCGCCTGGCCGGCGGCGTGCCGCGCCTGGTGCCCTTGACGGTAGCGGAGGGCGGCTGGCGGCTGGACCTGGAGGCGCTGGCCGCCGCCCGCTCGGACAAGACCCGCGCGGTGCTGACCATGAGCCCGTCGATGCCATCGGGCATCGTCCACACTCTTGAGGAATGGCAGGCGATCTGCGACCTGGTGCGGCAGACGGGCGCCTGGCTGCTGCACGATGCGGCGATGGAGCGGATCCTCTATACCGACGCGCCTATGCTGCATCCGCTGCAGTTTCCGGACATGCGCGAACGCACGGTGACGGTCGGCAGCGTCTCCAAGGAATACCGGATGATCGGCTGGCGCGTCGGCTGGATCGTCGGCCCGCGCGAGCTGATGAACGATGTCGGCCTTGTCAGCCTGTCCAACGTCGTCTGCCAGGTCGGCATCGGCATGCCGGGCGCGGCCGCCGCGCTGACGACGCAGGACGACGGGGTGGCGCAGGCGACCGCCCGCTGGCGCGCAAGGCGCGACCTGATCCTCACCGAGCTCGCCGACCTGCCCTGCGTCAAGCCCGATGGCGGCTGGTCGCTGCTGATCGACACGGCCGCGCTCGGCCTGCCGCCGGAGCGGGCCTCGGCGCTGCTGCTCGACAAGGGGCGGATCGCAGCGACCGCGATGACCGGCTGGGGCGCGCCGGACCGGGCCGGGCGCTACCTGCGCCTCGTCTTCGCCAACGAGCCGCGCGCCCGCCTTGCCGGCATCCGCGAACGCTTCCGCGCCGCCTGGGGGATGTGACGCGCGGCGCAATACGACACAGGCCGAAACGACGAAGGCCCCGCCGGACGGCGGAGCCTTCGATCACATCTCGAAACCTCGGATGCGGGAGAGGCCGGCTCAGGCCGCCTTCTCTTCCGGCTCGCGCAGCACGTAGCCACGGCCCCAGACGGTCTCGATATAGTTCTTGCCCGACGTGGCGGCCGCCAGCTTCTTGCGCAGCTTGCAGATGAACACGTCGATGATCTTCAGCTCCGGCTCGTCCATGCCGCCATAGAGATGGTTGAGGAACATCTCCTTGGTGAGCGTCGTCCCCTTGCGCAGGGAGAGCAGCTCCAGCATCTGGTATTCCTTGCCGGTCAGATGCACGCGCTGGCCCGAGACCTCGACCGTCTTGGTGTCGAGATTGACGACCAGGTCGCCCGTGGTGATGACCGACTGGGCATGACCCTTCGAGCGGCGCACGATCGCATGGATGCGCGCGACCAGCTCGTCCTTGTGGAACGGCTTGGTCATGTAGTCGTCGGCGCCGAAGCCGAGACCGCGCACCTTGTCCTCGATGCCGGCAAGGCCGGACAGGATCAGGATCGGCGTCTTCACCTTGGACACGCGCAGCGTCCGCAGGACCTCGTAGCCCGACATGTCGGGCAGGTTGAGGTCCAACATGATGATGTCGTAATCATAAAGCTTGCCGAGGTCGATGCCTTCCTCGCCAAGATCCGTCGTATAGACGTTGAAATTCTCGGACTTGAGCATCAGCTCGATGCTCTGCGCCGTGGCGCTGTCATCCTCGATCAACAGGACACGCATGCCAATCCCCTATGTCTGCCTATCCTGGGCAAGCCGCGCCGGCCGATACGCTCCCGGTGCTAAGGACTGCGGTTAACCTCGACTCACTGTGTGAGACAATGGTTAACAAATTCTGTTTCACACCTGCAAGCGCCGATGAGGCCAGTTTGGAAAACTTTTCCAAATGCTTGAAAATTCAATGGAAATCCTTTCCATAAAATCTTCAAGTGTCACATTAAGAAGCCGCGGCAAACGACTCAGGTGACTCAACCTCTACGCCGAACGCGGGACCCAGGATGGCTCACCATCCATGAACCCTCGTGACTAAGATTAACCAAACTCGTAAATGATAGGTTACCGTATCCTGGCTTTTCGGGACCTTCTTTACCGAGCCTTGAGGATCAGATGGACCCGCTCTTCGCCGAACTCGAAGCCCTGATGCCCGCCGAGATCTACGGACGGGTGGTCGCCGTGCAGGGTCTGCTGGTCGAGGTCGCCGGCCCCGTGCACGAAATGAGCGTCGGCGCCGTGCTGGCCGTGGAGAGCGGGGAGAACGGCCCGGCCGTGCCGGCCGAGGTGGTCGGCTTCCGCGACGAGCGGGCGCTGTGCATGCCCTTTGCCGGGCTGGAGGGCGTGCGCCTCGGCTGCCGCGCCGTGCTGATGGCGCGCGAGAGCCTTGCCCATCCGTGCGAGGCCTGGCTCGGGCGCGTCGTCAACGCCATGGGCGAGCCGATCGACGGCCTCGGCCCCCTGCCCGCCGGCGGCGAGCCGCGGCGGCTGCGCAGCCTCCCGCCGGCCGCCGGCGAGCGCGGCCGCGTCGGCCCGCCGCTCGACCTCGGCATCCGCGCGCTCAACACCTTCGTCACCTGCTGCGAGGGCCAGCGCATGGGCATCTTCGCCGGCTCCGGCGTCGGCAAGTCGGTGCTGATGTCGATGATTGCCCGCAACATGTCCGCCGATGTCGCGGTGATCGGCCTGATCGGCGAGCGCGGCCGCGAGGTGCAGGAATTCATCGAGGACGACCTGGGGCCGGAGGGCCTTGCCCGCTCGGTCGTCGTCGTCGCCACCTCCGACGAGAGCGTGCTGATGCGGCGCCAGGCCGCCTATCTGACGATGACCGTCGCCGAGCATTTCCGCGATGCCGGGCGCAATGTCATGTGCATGATGGACTCCGTCACCCGCTTCGCCATGGCCCAGCGCGAGATCGGCCTGTCGATCGGCGAGCCGCCGACCTCCAAGGGCTACACGCCGACCGTCTTCACCGAACTGCCCAAGCTGCTGGAGCGCGCCGGACCGGGGCGGCCGGGATCGGGCTCGATCACCGGCCTGTTCACCGTGCTGGTGGAGGGCGACAACCATAACGAGCCGGTCGCCGACGCGGTGCGCGGCATTCTCGACGGCCATATCGTCATGGAGCGGGCCATCGCCGAGCGCGGCCGCTATCCGGCGATCAACGTGCTGAAGTCGGTCTCGCGCACCATGCCGCGCTGCGTGCCGGAACCGGTCCAGCCGGTGTTGCGCAAGGCGCGGGCGCTGATGGCGACCTATTCCGACATGGAGGAGTTGATCCGCCTCGGCGCCTATCGGCGCGGCTCGGACCCGGTGGTCGACGAGGCGATCTTCCGCCACGACCGGCTGGAAACCTTTCTCGGCCAGTCAAAGGGCGATGCAAGTACGATCACCGAGGGCTATAGTGAACTTGCCAACCTTTTGGAAATGACTCTCGCTTAAGTTGGCCTGCGCAACGGGAGTACTGAGTAATGAAGTCGCGTGAGAGTCTCATTCGCCTGAAGCAGTTTCAGGTCGACGAGCGTCGTCGCCAACTGGCCCAGATCGAGTCGATGGTCGACGAGTTCAAGCGCATGGCCCGCGAGCTGGACGACCAGATCCTCGCCGAGCAGGAGCGCGTCGGCATCACCGACGTGACCCACTTCGCCTATCCGACCTTCGCCAAGGCCGCCGCCCAGCGCCGCGACAACCTGCTCAACTCGGCAGAGGAGTTGAACGGCCAGCTCGAGGCGGCACGCGAGGACCTGCGCGAGGCTCTGGAGGAGCTGAAGAAGTTCGAGCTGCTGGAAGAGCGCGACCAGATTCGCGAGCGCCAGGAGCGCGAAGCGGCCGAGCAGGACGATCTCGACGAGGTCGCCTCCCGTCGCAAGACCCGGATCTGAGCACCGCCGCCCGCGCGCGGCCCGCGACCGGCTCGGAACACTCTCCCGCCACACTTTCCCAAAGGGCCCGCAGCGCGGGCCCTTTTGCATTTGCGCGAAAGATCGCCGCATGGGATAGCAGCGCCATGTGGACGATACGAGACGCAAGCGCGGGCGAAAGCGCAACGGCCATCGCGATCTGGCGGCGCGCGGTCGCGGCCACCCACGATTTCCTCACCCCGGAGGACTTCGCCGAGATCGAGGCGATGGTGCGGGACTTCCTGCCGGAGGTGCCGCTGACCTTCGCTGTCGACCGGGACGGCACGGTGGCCGGCTTCATGGTGCTGAGCGAGGGTCATCTCGACGCGCTGTTCATCGATCCGGCCGCGCATGGCCGGGGCGCGGGACGCGCGCTCGTTGCCCATGCGCTGGCGCGGTTTTCCCGCCTCGTGACCGATGTCAACGAGCAGAACGCGGGCGCTGCCGCCTTCTATGCCCGCCTCGGCTTCACCGTCACCGGCCGCTCGGAGCGCGACGACCAGGGCCGACCCTATCCGCTGCTGCACCTGGTGCATGAGGCGGCCGATGCCCCCGCGGATGCGGCCTTGCAGGACGGCTGAACCATGCGCCTCGTCCTTGCCCTGCTGCTGCCGGCGGCCACGACCTGCTTCATCCTCGGCCTGACCCTGCCGCTGATCGAGCTGGAGCGCTTCTATTTCCTCACCGACCGACCGGCGCTGCTGGCTCTCGTTTCCGGCCTGTGGCGCGACGGCGAGACGCTGCTCGCGGTCGTGGTGGGCCTGTTCTCCATCGCCTTTCCGGCGGTCAAGATCCTCGCCCTGCATGTGGCGGCGGTGGCCGGCCGCTCGGGGATCGGCCACGCCTTGATGCATGCGCTCGGCAAGTGGTCGATGATGGACGTGATGCTGGTGGCGCTCGTCGTCTTCGCCGCCAAGACCAGCGGCCTTGCCTCGGCGATCACCCTGCCCGGCCTGTGGTTCTATGCGGCGGCGACGCTGACGACCGCTCTCGCCGCGGCCATCCTTGCCCGCAGCCGCTGAGCGCAGGGATCAGGAAAGCGGTGCCCCGTTCGGCCGATGGCTGCGCGGCTGCGCCATGCCGCCCCCCGCGCCGCCCCCCGCACCGATGCCCGCCTCCACGGCCGGCTTCGAGCGGCGATAGGCATCGAGCCAGCGCATCGCCTGGGTCTCGGGAATGCCGAGGTGGCGGCAGCGCAGATGCGCCAGCGCCAGGAACACCTGGTCGGAGGTTGCCGCGACCCGGCACAGGCCGATGAGTTCGTCGATGCCGGCCTGGAACACCGCCCGCTGCACCGCGCCGACGCTCTCGCGCGTGCGGCGCGACAGCAGGTCGAAGGCATCGCCCTGCCGCCCCTCGGCCAGCAGCACCAGCACGATCGAGCCGAAGCTGTAGGTGCCGTCCTGCACCAGCCGCCAGGCCTCGTCGACGTCGCAGGACTCCATGAACAGGTTGTATTTCGTCCGCAGTTCCTCGCTGTCCAGATCCGGCGCCGACAGTTCGCGCGGATCGGCGCCGCTGAGGATCGCCTCGAGACGCGCCCGGGTCGGGGCGTTGACATGCGGCAGTAGCCACTCGCAGATCAGCGGCGTCAGATCGCCGCGCACTGCGACGCTCTCCCGCAGGCGGGTGTCGGACAGCGCCCGCTTGGCCAGCGTCCGCAGCGCCCAGTCCGACAGGCCGCTGCGCCGGTTCTCCGCCACCGCTCGCCACACCCGGGTCGGCCCGCGCTCGACCAGCGCGTCGGACACCCGGCAGGGCAGATCGGCACGGCGGGCCATCGCCAGCAGATGGCTTTCCGGCATCCGCCGGGCGATCTTGACCAGGTCGGTCTCGGTCAGCGCCGGACTGAGCTCAAGCATCGGCGAGGCGACCAGGATCTCGTCCGTCGCCAGCCGGTAGGCGATCGGATGCGGCGTCTGGCTCCAGGGCGCCATCCGCTTCGACAGATGCGCCCGGTCCTTCAACCCCGCCTCGTCGAGCAGCTTCATGATGATATCGCAGAAGAGCCGCAGTTCCTCGTCGCTGTGCTCGCCGACCCGCTCCAGAAAAAGGTCCGCCACGCGCTGCAGCAACCTGCGGCGCGCCTCGCGAGTCGTGGTGCGAGCGAGCTTCAACAGTTCGTTGAGCATCCGGTTTCCTTCCGCGGCCCCTTGAGCCTGACACGGGACGGTTACCAATCCCTTGTCGGTCGAGGCGCGCTTTCGAGCGATCCGGTCGTTTCCGGCCGGCCTCGCCCCATCCGGCCACCCCTGCCGCCACCCCTGCCGCGCCGATTGCCGCCGGCTGCCCTCGCACTGCGGATCGACTGGTTGATTTCACTCTGATATATCACTAGTCGAGTAGTCGGGGCGATACGTTGCCCGAAACTCGCCTGCCAACCCCCCGACGCGCTGGAGATACCCATGCCGAACGGTCATCACCTTGTCGCCGGCGACTGGATCGCCGGAACGGGTGCGTTTCACGCCCTCGACCCCGCAACCGGCGAGCAGCTCGCCCCGGCCTTCGCGGAAGCCGACGCGGCTCTTGTCGACCGCGCCGCCCGCGCCGCCGAGGCCGCCTTTGCCGACTATGCCGCCCGTCCTATCGCGGAACGCGCCGCCTTCCTGCGCCGCATCGCCCGCGAAATGGAGATCGACGGCCCCGCCATCGTCGCCCGCGCCATGCGCGAGAGCGGCCTGCCGGAAGCTCGCCTGACCGGCGAACTCGGCCGCACCACCGGCCAGTTGCGCTTCTTCGCCGACTGGATCGAGGCCGGCCACTGCTTCGACGCCCGCATCGACACGGCGCAGCCGGACCGCACGCCGCTGCCGCGTCCCGAGATCCGCTCGATCCTGCGCCCGCTCGGCCCCGTCGCCGTCTTCGGCGCCTCCAATTTCCCCCTCGCCTTCTCGACCACCGGCGGCGACACCGCCTCGGCGCTCGCCGCCGGCTGCCCGGTCGTGGTCAAGGGCCATCCCGCCCATCCCGGCACCGCCGAGCTGGTCGCCCGCGCCGTCGCCGCCGCGATCCGCGCCTGCAACATGCCGGCCGGCACCTTCTCGCTGCTGCAGGGCGCGGGCCATGCCTCGGGCGCAGCTCTCGCCGCCCATCCGCTGATCACCGCCGTCGGCTTCACCGGGTCGCTGCGCGGCGGCCGGGCGCTGTTCGACATCGCCGTCTCGCGGCCGCAGCCGATCCCCTTCTATGGCGAACTCGGCTCGATCAACCCGGTCTTCGCCCTGCCGGCGGCGCTCGCCGCACGCGCGGCGACGCTCGGCGCAGACTGGGCCCGCTCGCTGACGCTCGGCACCGGCCAGTTCTGCACCAATCCCGGCGTCGTGGTGGCGCTGGAGAGCGAAGGGCTGGAGGCGTTCCTGTCCGCCGCCGACGCGGTGCTTGCCGACATGCCGGCGCAGGCCATGCTGACCCCCGCCATTGCCGGCGCCTATCGCCGCGCCGTCGGCACCCGGGCGCAGGATGCGGCGCTGTCGGCACGGGTCTCAGCCGCGCCGGCCGGCAAAGGTCCGGGCGCCTGTCACGTCACGCCGGCCGTGTTCGAGACGACGGCCAAAGCCTTCCTTGCCTCGCACGCCCTGCAGGAAGAGGTCTTCGGCCCGGCGGCCGTCGTCGTGCGCTGCCGCAGCGAGGACGAGCGCCTCGCGGTCGCTGCCGCCCTTGAAGGCCAGCTCACCGCCACCTTGCTGCTGGAGACGGCGGACGAGGCCGACATGGCGATCGCCCGCAAGCTGGTTCCCGTGCTGGAGCGCAAGGCCGGCCGCCTGCTCGCCAACGGCTTTTCCACCGGCGTCGAGGTCTGCCATGCGATGATGCATGGCGGCCCCTATCCCGCCTCCACCGACACCCGCTCGACCTCGGTCGGATCGCGCGCGATCCTCAGATTCCTGCGCCCCGTCGCCTATCAGAACCTGCCGGCGGCGCTGCTTCCCGAAGGCATCGGCGAGGATGCCGCAGGACCCCGTCTGGTTGACGGCACGCCCCTATCGGGTAGGAGTTAAGGGAACCCTCCGGGAGGAGGCGGCCATTCCTGCCGCCTCCGCCACCGCTCGCCATGCGGTCCCGTCCTCATCTTCCGGGCGAGGCAGGGACGCCGGCGCGGCACAAGAAGGAAGCCGCATGCCCTTCCACGGACGCCTGACCCGTCTCCTCGCCCTCCTGTTCGCCGCCGTTCTGCTGCTCTCGGCCGCCCATGTCGGACCGGGCTTCGCCCAGACTGGCCAGCAATCCGGCCAGCAGCCGGGCGGCGCCGCGACAGGTCAGACGACAGGTCAGGCGGGCAGCCAGGCGGACGGCGCAGGGGACGCGGACCCGCAGGCCGGCGCCCGCCAGGACGCGGAAGCCTTGATCCGCCTGCTGCAGGATCCGGGCGCCCGCGACGCGCTGATCGACTATCTGCGAAACGCCCCGCCGACCGCAGGCACGACGCCGCCGCCGGCAGCGCGCCCCGCCGCGGCAACCGACACGGCAACCAACACGGCGGCAGCGGCGGAGGCTGAGGAGGCTCCGGCGGCGGAGTTTCCGCGCCAGCCGACCCATATTGCGCTGCGCATCGCCGCCGCGACCCAGAACGTGCTCGGCGAGGGCATGGTCTATGTGCAGCGGATCACCCGCTCCTTCACCTCGCTGCCGACCGCGCTCGCCTATAGCGCCGGCGCCAACTGGGAGCGTGTCCAGAGCATCGTGCTGCGGCTGGCCGTGCTCGCCTTCGCCGTGTTCGCGATCGTCTCGCTGCTGCACCGGCTCGCCGACCGGCTGTTTGCCCGGCTGATCGGCGACGGCAGCTCGGTCACGGTGCTGCGGCGCGTCGTGCTGCTGGTTCTCCATCTCGTGGCGGAGGCGATCGTCGTCGCCATCGCGCTCGGCGCCGGCTATGCGATCGCCCTTTATGCCGGCGACACGAGGGGCCGCGTCGAACTGGTGGAATCGCTGTTCCTCAACGCCTTCTTCTTCACCCAGGTGGCGAAGGTGCTGACCCGCTTCGCCCTCAGCCCGGAATTCAGCATCCTGCGCCTCGTCCCGCTCGACGACGAACAGGCTCTGTACTGGCGGCGCTGGCTCTTCGTCATCTACAACCTGCTCGGCTACGGGACGATGGTGGCGGTGCCGCTGGTCGCCAGCAACATCTCCTTCCTGCTCGCCGATTCGCTGCGGATGATAATCGTGCTGGCCAGCGTCGCCATCGCGATCGTCGCGATCCTGCGCAACCGCCAGGACACCCGCGAGCGGATCCTCGCCTATGCCGAACGCCAGTCCAACGTCGTCGCCACCGGCCTGGTGGAGGTCGCGGCCCGCATCTGGCACCTGGTCGCCATCGTCTATGTGCTGATGCTGCTCGGCGTCTGGCTGTCCCGCCCGTTCGACGCCGTCACCTTCATGGTCCGCGCCACTGGCCTGTCGGTGCTGACGGTGATGGTCGGCACCATCGTCTCGCTGGCGCTGACCCGGACCATCGCCGGCGGCGTGCACCTGCCGCAGAACATCCACGAGCGGCTGCCGATGCTGGAGCGGCGGCTCAACACCTTCGTGCCGAGGGTGCTCTCGCTGGTCCGCCTCGCCGTCTTCGTCGGCGTCGTGCTCGGCATCCTGCACGCCTGGGGCACGGTCGACGCCCTGTCCTGGTTCCACTCCAGCGACGGCCAGGACCTGGTCAGCCGGCTGGCCTCCGCCGGCATCATCCTCGGCATCGGCTTCCTGATCTGGCTCGCCGTGATGTCCTGGGTGGACCTGCGCCTCAATCCGCGCGGCCGGTTGCCGACCTCGCGCGAGAAGACGCTGTTCAACCTGTTCCGCAACGCCTTCTCGATCCTGCTGCTGGTGATGATCGCGCTGCTCACCCTGTCGGAGATCGGCGTCAATATCGGCCCGCTGATCGCCGGTGCCGGCGTCTTCGGCCTTGCCATCTCCTTTGGCTCGCAGAAGCTGGTGCAGGACATCATCACCGGCGCCTTCATCCAGTTCGAGAACGCCATGAACGAGGGCGACGTCGTCACGTTGGGCGGCGTCACCGGCACGGTGGAGAAGCTGACGATCCGCTCGGTGCGCCTGCGCGACATCGACGGGGCCGCCCACATGATCCCCTTCTCCACCGTCGACCGGGTGGCGAACTTCATGCGCGGCTGGGCCTATCACGTGGCGGCGATCGGCGTTGCCTATGACAGCGACCTGACCGAGGTGAAGCTGGCGATGCATGCCGCCTTCGACCGACTGATGCAGACCGACTTCAAGGCCGAGATCCTCGAACCGCTGGAGATGCACGGCATCACCACCTTCGGCGACAGCGCCATCACCGTGCGCGCCCGCATCAAGACCCGCCCCGGCTCGCAATGGTCGGTCGGCCGCGCCTATAACGAGCATATCAAGGCGGTGTTCGACGAGCGCGGCATCGAGATCCCCTTCCCGCAGGTCACCTATCACATGGCCGACAGGGCCCCGGCGGTCGAAGAGGGCAGCCTCGCCACGGCCGCGGCGCCGGTGCAGGCGGCACCACCGGCCGCCGACACGCCAGTTCCGGCAGAGGCCGGTGCGAGACCCAAACCAGCCCGCCGGCGGCGGCGCAAGAAGCCTCAGGACGTGCCGTCCGAGGACGATGTGTGACGGGCCGTGGCTCTGCGCGCTCCCTCGACCGCCGCATGGAGCCGGCAACGGGCCGGCAGCGATGATCAGCGCAGCAATGACCGGGTTGTGGTTTCGCCCTGTACGTGAGCGTTGCGGTTACCGTTAGGTGACGCAAAGTAAACGCAGCCTTGCCGCCGGCGCGGGAGAGCCTTCCGGCAGGCGGCTTTTGCCGGATTTTTCTTCCCCAGTTTGATGAAAATAGAAACCATCATTCTGTTGTAAGCCTGTGCGGGCGCCATTAATGTGCCCTCAAGGCCGTCCCGCAGGAAAACAGACTTCCCCAAGGGAAGATAAATCGGGGCGCGCCGAACCTTTAACTGGGAGAGTATCCATGATCATCCGCCGCAGCATGAAGGCCGCCCTTCTGGGCGTCAGCCTCGCCCTGTTCGCGACCGGCGCCGCCTCCGCCAAGAACCTCGTCTATTGCTCGGAAGGGTCGCCGGAGGGCTTCGATGCCGCCCTCTTCACCGCCGGAACCACCTTCGACGCCTCCGCCAAGCCGATCTACAACCGGCTGGTCGAGTTCAAGCGCGGCACCACCGAGATCCTGCCGGGCCTCGCCGAGAGCTGGTCAGTCTCCGATGACGGCCTGGAATACACCTTCACCCTGCGCCAGGGCGTGAAGTTCCACACGACACCGTATTTCACGCCGACCCGCGACTTCAACGCCGACGACGTGATCTTCTCCTTCCAGCGTCAGGGCGACAAGAACCACCCGTGGAACGCCTATACTGCCGGCGCCTCCTGGGAATATTTCGACAGCATGTCGATGCCCGATCTCATCAAGGAGATCGTCAAGGTCGACGATCATACGGTGAAGTTCGTGCTCAGCCGGCCGGAAGCGCCGATGATCGCCAATCTCGCCATGGACTTCGCCTCGATCCTGTCGGCTGAATATGCCGACAAGCTCGCCGCCGACGGCAAGATGGAGATGATGAACCAGGAGCCGGTCGGCACGGGTCCGTTCTCCTTCGTCGGCTACCAGAAGGACGCGGTCATCCGCTACCAGGCCTTCGCCGACTACTGGGGCGGCAAGCAGCCGATCGACAACCTGATCTTCGCGATCACGCCTGACGCCTCTGTGCGCCTGCAGAAGCTGAAGGCCGGCGAGTGCCACGTGATGCCCTATCCGGCACCGGCCGATCTCGCCGACATCAAGGCCGACGCCAATCTGAACCTGATGGAGCAGGAAGGCCTCAACGTCGGTTATCTCGGCTACAACACCCGGATCGCCCCCTTCGACAATGCCAAGGTCCGCAAGGCCCTCAACATGGCGATCAACAAGCAGGCGATCCTCGACGCGGTGTTCCAGGGCGCCGGCCAGGCGGCCAAGAACCCGATCCCGCCGACCATGTGGTCCTATAACGAGGCCATCGTCGACGATCCCTACGATCCGGAAACCGCCAAGAAGATGCTCGAGGAAGCCGGCGTCTCAGGTCTCAAGATGAAGGTCTGGGCGATGCCGGTGCAGCGCCCGTACAACCCGAACGCCCGCCGCATGGCCGAACTGATCCAGGCCGACTTCGCCGAGGTCGGCGTCGAGGTCGAGATCGTCTCCTTTGAGTGGGGCGAGTACCTGAAGCGCTCGACCGAGCTCGACCGCGACGGTGCCATCCTGCTCGGCTGGACCGGCGACAACGGCGATCCGGACAACTTCCTCGCCGTGCTGCTCGGCTGCGACAGCGTCGGCAGCGCCAACCGCGCCCAGTGGTGCGACAGGACCTTCGACGATCTGATCCAGAAGGCCAAGGTCACCGCGGACAAGGAAGAGCGCACCAAGCTCTACGAACAGGCGCAGGTCGTGTTCAAGGAGCAGGCGCCGTGGGCCACCATCGCCCATTCGGTCGTGTTCATGCCGATGTCGGCCAAGGTGTCCGGCTATGTCATGGACCCGCTCGGCGGCCATTGGTTTGACGGCGTCGACATCGCCGAGTAAACCGCGCGCGCCGCGGTCTCTCCGCTCCGGCTGCAAGGTCCGGGGTGGAGATGCCCGGCCAACGCCATCCCGCACCGGCCCGGATCTCTTCCGGGGCCAGTGCGGTCGTTTTGGACACGTCCGATGATCCGCTTCCTGTTCGCACGCCTGGCGCTGCTCGTCCCGACCTTCATCGGTGTGACGATCATCGCCTTCGGCTTCATCCGCCTGCTGCCCGGCGATCCGGTGCTGCTGCTCGCCGGCGAGCGCGGCCTCAGCCCCGAACGCTACGCCCAGTTGATGGAGCAGTTCGGCTTTTCCAAGCCCGTCTGGCAGCAATATCTCGACTATCTCGCCGGCGTTCTCACCGGCGATCTCGGCAACTCCATCGTCACCAAGAAGCCGGTCTTCGACGAATTCATGGCGCTGTTCCCGGCGACCGTCGAACTGGCGATCTGCGCGATCATCATCGCGGTGGCGCTCGGCATCCCCGCCGGCATCCTCGCCGCCGTGCGCCGCGGCTCGGTCACCGACCAGGCGATCATGGGCACCGCGCTGGTCGGCTATTCCATGCCGATCTTCTGGTGGGGCCTGCTGCTGATCATCCTGTTCTCCGGCATCCTGCAATGGACGCCGGTCTCGGGCCGCATCTCGCTGATGTACTTCTTCCCGCAGGTCACCGGCTTCATGCTGATCGACAGCCTGCTGTCCGGACAGAAGGGCGCCTTCCAGTCGGCGGTCAGCCACCTGATCCTGCCCTCCCTGGTGCTGGCGACGATCCCGCTCGCCGTGATCGCCCGCCAGACCCGCTCGGCGATGCTGGAAGTGCTGGGCGAGGACTATGTCCGCACCGCAAGAGCCAAGGGCCTGGCGCCGCTGCGCGTCATCGGCCTGCACGCGCTCAGAAACGCCATGATCCCGGTGATCACCACCATCGGCCTGCAGGTGGGCGTGCTGCTCGCCGGCGCCATCCTCACCGAGACGATCTTCTCCTGGCCGGGCATCGGCAAGTGGATGATCGACAGCATCTCCCGCCGCGACTATCCCGTAGTCCAGGGCGGCCTGCTGATGATCGCGCTGATCGTGATGATCGTGAACCTGACGGTCGACATGCTCTACGGGCTTGTCAATCCGCGCATCCGTCACACCTGAGCCGGGGCCGACCATGACCGACACACCCGTTTCCACCGCCGCCGTCGAGGCGGAAAGCCGCAACGCCACCCGCAAGATGCTGGCGGAGTTCTGGTTCTACTTCTCGCGCAACCGCGGTGCCGTCGCCGGCCTCGTCGTCTTCGGCGCCCTGGTGCTGGTCGCGCTCGCGGCCCCGCTGGTCGCCCCGCACCATCCGGACATGCAGTATCGCGACAGCTTCCTGACCCCGCCGGCCTGGGCGCAAGGGGGCAAGGCCGCCTTCCTGCTCGGCACCGACGCCGTCGGCCGCGACATCCTCTCCCGCCTGATCTTCGGCGCCCGCTTCTCGCTGTTCATCGGCCTGGTGGTGGTCACGATCGCGCTCACCGGCGGCATCGTGCTCGGCCTCGTCGCCGGCTATTTCCGCGGCTGGGTCGACACCGTGATCATGCGGGTGATGGACGTGATCCTCGCCTTCCCCTCGCTGCTGCTGGCGCTGGTGCTGGTCGCCGTGCTCGGGCCCGGCCTTGGCAATGCGATGATCGCCATCGCCATCGTGCTGCAGCCGCATTTCGTCCGCCTGACCCGCGCCGCCGTGCTGGCCGAGCGCAGCCGCGACTATGTGGTGGCCGCAAGGCTGGCCGGGGCCGGCAACCTGCGGCTGATGTTCAAGACGATCCTGCCGAACTGCCTGGCGCCCTTGATCGTGCAGGCAACCCTGTCCTTCTCCAACGCCATTCTCGACGCGGCTGCCCTCGGCTTCCTCGGCATGGGCGCGCAGCCGCCGACCCCCGAATGGGGCACGATGCTGGCGGAAGCGCGCGAGTTCATCCTGCGCGCCTGGTGGGTGGTCACCTTCCCCGGCCTTGCGATCCTGATCACCGTGCTCGCCATTAATCTGGTCGGCGACGGCTTGCGCGATGCCCTCGATCCGAAGCTGAAGCGGAGCTGACCCGATGAGCCTGCTCGAAATCCGCAATCTCAGCGTCGAGTTCGACACCGCCAGCGGCCCGTTCCGCGCGCTTGCCGGCGTCGACTACACGGTCGAGGCCGGGGAGGTGCTCGCCATCGTCGGCGAGAGCGGCTCCGGCAAGTCGGTCGCCATGCTGGCCGTGATGGGACTGCTGCCCGACACCGCGACGGTCACCGCCGAGCGCATGTCCTTCGAGGGCACCGACCTCAGGTCCCTCTCGGCGGCGCAGCGGCGCAAGGTCATCGGCAAGGACATCGCGATGATCTTCCAGGAGCCGATCGCCAGCCTCAACCCCTGCTTCACCGTCGGCTTCCAGCTCGACGAGGCGCTGAAGACCCACACGAGCCTCAACCGCCGGCAGCGCCGCGACCGGGTGATCGAACTGCTCACCGCCGTCGGCATTCCCGAGCCGGAGCGCCGGATCGGCGCCTTCCCGCACCAGATGTCAGGCGGCCAGTGCCAGCGGGTGATGATCGCCATCGCCACCGCCTGCAATCCCAAGCTGCTGATCGCCGACGAGCCGACCACGGCGCTCGACGTCACCATCCAGAAGCAGATCCTCGACCTCTTGACCCGCCTGCAGCGCGACCACGGCATGGGGCTGATCATGATCACCCACGACATGGGCGTCGTCGCCGAGACCGCCGACCGGGTCGTCGTCCAGTACCAGGGCCGGCAGATGGAGACCGCCGACGTGCTCACCCTGTTCGAGAACCCCAGCCATCCCTATACGCGGGCCCTGCTCTCGGCCCTGCCGGAAAACGCCACCGGCGACCGGCTGCCGACCGTCGCGGATTTCGCCAGGGACTTCGCCAGGGAAACCCAGGCCGGCCCGGATAGCGGCCGGGAGGCACGCCCATGAGCGACGTCATCCTCAAGGTCCGCGACCTCAAGCGCGACTACCAGATCGGCGGCGGCCTGTTCTCCGCGCCGCGCCTGCTGCATGCGGTCAAGGGTGTCAGCTTCGACGTGGAGCGGGGCACGACGCTGGCCGTGGTCGGCGAAAGCGGCTGCGGCAAGTCGACCCTCGCCCGCATGCTGACGATGATCGACGCCCCGACCTCCGGCTCCATCGAGATCGACGGCACGCCGATCGACATCACCCGCCACGGCATCACCCGGGAGATGCGCCAGGCGGTGCAGATCGTCTTCCAGAACCCCTATGGCTCGCTCAATCCGCGCCAGAAGATCGGCGCCGTGCTGGAGGAGCCGCTGCTGCTCAACACCTCGATGAGCGCGGCCGAGCGGCGCGACGCGGCGCTCGCCATGCTGGAAAAGGTCGGGCTCAAGCCGGAGCATTACGGGCGCTATCCGCACATGTTCTCCGGCGGCCAGCGCCAGCGCGTCGCCATTGCCCGCGCGATCATGCTGCGCCCGCGCCTGCTCGTGCTGGACGAGCCGGTCTCCGCGCTGGATCTCTCCGTGCAGGCGCAGATCCTCAATCTGCTGGCCGATCTGCAGGACGAATTCGGCCTCACCTATGTGTTCATCAGCCACGACCTCTCGGTCGTGCGCTACATCGCCGACAAGGTGATGGTGATGTATTTCGGCGAGGCGGTGGAATACGGCACGCGGGACGAGGTCTTCGGCAATCCGCAGCACGCCTATACGCGCACGCTCTTTGCCGCCACCCCGAAAGCCGATGTCGCCAGCATCCGGGCCCGACTGGAGAAGAAGTCGGCCGCCGCCGGCTGAACGCCGGGGCGGCCATTTCGCTCGGTTGCGGCGGCCGGATCAGCCGCCGGCCTTGGCCTTGCTGCGCGTCTCCCGCTTGGGCGCCTGCGGCGGCGGCTGGACTGCCCCGTCCGCTGCCGGCGCCTTGCGCTCGCGCACCGCGCGGATGCGTGCGGCCAGCGACTGAGCCACCGACGGGGCGACAGCATCAGGCGCGTCCGTTGCCGCAAGCACCGGCGCCAGATCCTCGTCGGTCCCGAGCGAGGCGGCAACGGAGGCGGCAAGGCCGGCAAGCTCCGCGCGCAGGGCGACGAAATCGTCATTGCCGCGCAGTTCCGCCCGCAGCCGTTCGTTCTCGGTGCGCAGCCGCGCCGCTTCCCCGGCCAGCGTCTCCTCGCCCGAAGTCCCTTCCGCCAGCACCGACAGGCGGGTGATTTCCGCCTGGGCGGCGATGAGCCGCGACTCCGTCTCGAACAGCCGGTCGTCGCGGGCGCGCAGTTCCTGCCGGCTGAGGCCGGCGCCCCGGCCCGCACCCTGCGTGCCGGACGCCTCGTCGATCCCGCCGGCCGCGGCGGCGCGCTCCTCGGCGCGCTTGAGCCGGCGCTTCAGCGAGGCGATCTCGCCCTCCAGCGCCGTCACCCTGGTCAGTTCGGAAACCTTGCCGAGCGGATCGTCGCCGCGTACCGCCACCATCGGCACCTCGACCTCCGCCACGGTCGGGGGGTGGATCGAAACAGGAGGCTGGACGTGAACGGCCTCGCCGGATCCGCCGCCCCTGTCGCCGCTGGCCTCCGCCGCCATCAGCCGCTTGAGGCTGCGTTCCAACTCGCGGATGCGTGCCTTTGCCCGCGCCAGCGCCTCGCCGCCGTCATGGATCTCGCGGCGCAGATCCTCCTCCCGCGCCATCGCCTCGGCCAGCGCCTGATCCTTCGCCCCGAATTCGGCGCGCAGGTCGCCGGCCAGCGCCTCGGCCCGGTCGCGGGCAATACGGTTCTCCGTCGCCTGCTGCCGCAACCGCTCCAGCCCCGCCTCCAGCTTGCGGTATTCGACCGCGTGGCGGGCACGCAGGCCGGCGATCTCGCCGCGCACATCCGCATGGGTCATCGGCGTCGTCGCCTCGACGGCGGCGCGCGTCAGCCGCACCGCCCGGCGCCACACGGTCGGGATCAGCGCCACCGCCAGCAGGCCGGCGAGGCAGACGCCGAGGGCCACATACATTGCCGCTTCAATCAAGACCGCTCACCACCGTTGGAGCACGGGCGCCGGACGGTTCCGGCCATGGAGGCCCCGCACCCGGACCCAGGCACCGAAACCCTGGCGCCTCGCGTGCCTCGGCCTTGCAGGCCGCGGGACATCGACGCCCCGTCACCTGCACATTTTACCATGCCTTCCTGATACAAGACGCAGGGTCGCCCGCCAAGCGCCTCGGCACGGCTCCGCTCAAAAAGGGTTCCAGGTCGGCTGGTCGGTGAACTTCAGGTAGCCGATATTGACCCCGAGCCGCGCGCCGACGCCGGCACGCACCGGCACCACATAGATGTCGTGGTTGGACAGCACCGTCATGCCGAAGCCGCCGATCAGATAGGCCGAGCCGTTGACGCCGACATAGCGGCGATAAATCGCCGACGTGTCGGGCAGATTGTAGACCAGCATCATCACCCGGGCCCCGTCGCCGCCGATGTCCCAGCCAAGCGACGGCCCCTGCCAGAACACCTTGTGGGTGCCGGCATTGCGCGTGTAGAGCTGCCCCTCGCCATAGCGCGCCCCGGCGATCAGCGCGCCGGAGCCTTCCTCCCCGAGGATATAGCCGTTGGGCTGGCCGTATTGCGCCACCGCGCGCTCCACCACCGAGGCAAGGCCGCCCGACAACTGGCCGAAGAAGCGATGGCCGGTATCGAGCAACTCGCCCTGGCTGTACTGCTCGGGCTGCTGCGCCCGCGCCTGCGGCAGGCCGGCCGCGACGAGCGCGAGAAGGCCGAACACCAGGGTGGCGGCGATCGTGCCGGCGCGGAAAGGGGAAAGTGACGTCATGATGCTCCATCCTCGATGCTCGCGCGTGCCAGCGGTTCGCTTCCGGCATCCGCGCGTTTTCCGCGGTCAACCTTTGCCGCCGCCCAAACGCCCTGTCGAACCTGCGCGGACCGCCGACAGACACCTCGTTCCGGCGACACGCGTCCAGTGACGCGTTTCCAGTGACACGTTTCCAGTGACACTGCCGCATTCGGCAAGGGCCGCCGGCCCCCGGCCGGGCTCCTCCGCGGTTGCCCTCGAACCCGGCTTGTGGGCACAGTCGTCGCCCCGGGGAACGCGGACTGATTCGATGCCAGAGTGTAGTCCAAATCGGAAAAGATTATGGTCGCCGGCCCGGCGCGGCGGACGGAGCCTGCCGGCCCTTGTCGCCGGCCTGCTGGGCGTCCTTCTGATCGCCGCCCCGGCTCCGGCCATCGACTACGCCACCGATCCGATGTCAGGCTATGCGCTCGGCGGCCACGATCCGGTCGCCTATTTCATCGACCGCGCGCCGCGCCAGGGCAGCCGGCGGCAGGAGCTGCGCTGGGACGACACCGTCTGGATGTTCGTCAACGAAGGCAATCGCGCCGCCTTCCTGAAGGATCCGCATGTCTACGCGCCGTTTCTGCGGGGCTGCGACCCGCTGGCGCTCGCCGAAGGCTTCGTCACCATCGGCAACCCGATGATCTTCGCCCTCTACAACGGCCACCTCCTGCTCTTCCATTCCGAAATCAACCGCTTCCTGTTCCTGGCCGATCCGGACAACCTGCTGGCCGCCGCCAGGGGCCATGCCCGCGCCGAAGGCTGCAGCCACTGACCGGCGGGAGACCGGCCGGAGACCGGACCGCTTGGCAGCGCGGAACGGGCGGTGTAACCCTTTCGCGAGGATCGAATCGTGCCGCGACGGCAGGCACGGCCTTGGCATCGTCCGGGACAACCAGGACGGCCGGTCAGGGACGCTGCCACTCGTCGAGGCGCATGTATCGCCAGGGGCCTCCCAGGGATATCGCCAAGGACACTTCATGACCGCCATCGACGAACTCAGCGCCCTCGACCTTGCCGCCCTGGTGGCGAGCCGCGTCTGCCACGACATCATCTCTCCGGTCGGCGCGATCACCAACGGCCTCGAAGTCCTCGACGAGGACAACAGCGAGGACATGAAGGAATTCGCGATGGACCTGATCCGCAAGAGCGCGCGTCAGGCCTCGGCCAAGCTGCAATTCGCCCGCCTTGCCTTCGGCGCCGCCGGCTCGGCCGGCGCGGAGATCGACCTTGGCGACGCTCATTCGGTTGCCGCCGGCTTCCTCGCCAACGAGAAGGCCGATCTCGACTGGCAGGTGCCCCGTCTCCTGATGGCCAAGAACCGGGTCAAGCTGCTGCTCAACCTGGTGCTGCTGGCCAACCAGTGCGTCCCGCGCGGCGGCCTGATCACCGTCACCATGGACGGCGATGCGCAGGCTCCCACCTTCCGGTTGAAAGTAACGGGATCGACAACCAAGGTTCCGGCCCTTGTTCTCGACATGACCTCCGGCAAGGAACCGGAAAGAATCGACGCCCACACCGTTCAGCCGGTCTACGCCGTCTTGCTCGCCCGTGACTCCGGTATGGCTTTAGAAGTCGTTAAGGAAGACGATGGAGTCAAGATTACTGCCACCTCCGCGGGTTAAACTGCTTCAAAAGTACCCTACGTCGTTTCAGTCTATCTTAACTGTTTGAGCCGCATTGTCTCCGTCAGGGATGGGTGGTCCGGATGCAGGATCCGGATCGTGTACCAGTAACCAGTCGGGTGAGTGTGGCCATGGACGACTTGCTTAGCGAGTTCCTTACAGAAACGAACGAGAGCCTGGATGTCGTCGACGTCGAGCTTGTGAAGTTCGAGCAGGAACCGAACAACGCGAAGATTCTCGACAATATTTTCCGTCTGGTCCACACGATCAAGGGAACCTGCGGTTTCCTCGGCCTGCCGCGCCTCGAGGCGCTGGCCCATGCCGGCGAGACATTGATGGGCAAGTTCCGTGACGGCGCCAAGGTGACGCCCGAGGCGGTCTCGCTCATCCTCTCCTCCATCGACCGCATCAAGGAGATCCTTGCCGATCTCGAGGCGGCCGGCGGAACCGAGCCCGAGGGCAGCGACGACGACCTGATCTCCGAGCTCGAGCGCATGTCGCTCGCGGCCGTGGCCGGGGGCGCCGCCGCCCAGGACGAACCCGTCGCCGAGGAAGAAGGCGTTGCCAGCGGCGGCCTCGTCGAACAGGTGCTGGAGCGTCCGCTCCGTCCCGGCGAAGTCTCCCTCGACGAGCTGGAGCGCGCCTTCCGCGAAGCCGAGGTGGAGGTCGAGCTCCCGGTTTCCGCTCCCGTGTCCGAAATCGAGGCCGATGCGGAGATGGAGGCGGAAGCCGCCGCCCCGCCGCCCCCCCGTGCCATCCGTCCCCGCGTCCGCGAGGAAGAGGCCGCCCCGCGCGAGAGCGCCGAGAAGGGCGAGAAGAAAGCCTCCGTGTCGAGCCAGTCGATCCGCGTCGCGGTCGAGACGCTCGAACACCTGATGACGATGGTCTCCGAGCTGGTCCTCACCCGCAACCAGCTTCTCGAGATCGTCCGCCGGCACGAGGATTCCGAGTTCAAGGTGCCGCTGCAGCGCCTGTCGAACGTGACCGCCGAGCTGCAGGAAGGCGTCATGAAGACGCGCATGCAGCCGATCGGCAATGCCTGGCAGAAGCTGCCGCGCATCGTCCGCGACCTGAGCCAGGAACTCGACAAGCCGATCGAACTGGAGATGATCGGCGCCGAGACCGAACTCGACCGCCAGGTCCTCGAGCTGATCAAGGATCCGCTCACCCACATGATCCGCAACTCCGCCGATCACGGGCTGGAGATGCCGGTCGACCGTCGCGCCGCCGGCAAGCCGGAAAAGGGCACGATCACCCTGTCCGCCTATCATGAGGGCGGCCATATCATCATCGAGGTCAAGGACGACGGGCGCGGCATCGATGTCGACCGCGTCAAGGCCAAGGTGCTGGAGCGCGGGCTGGCCAGCGAGGCCGAGCTCGACAAGATGACGGATCAGCAGATCCACAAGTTCATCTTCCACGCCGGCTTCTCCACGGCGCAGAACGTCACCAGCGTCTCGGGCCGCGGCGTCGGCATGGACGTGGTCCGCAACAATGTGGAGCTGATCGGCGGAACGATCGACCTGCGCTCGGTTCCGGGCCGCGGATCGAGCTTCATCATCAAGATCCCGCTGACGCTCGCCATCGTCTCGGCGCTGATCGTCGAGGCCGGCGGCGACCGCTTCGCCATCCCGCAATTGTCGGTGGTCGAGCTGGTCCGCGTGCAGTCGAACTCCGAACACCGGATCGAGCGCATCAAGGACACCCCGGTCCTGCGTCTGCGCAACAAGCTGCTGCCGCTGGTGCACATGTCCCAGTTGCTGGGCGTCGGCCCGAACAATGGCGGCCAGGAGATCGAGTCCGATACCGGCTTCATCGTCGTGATGCAGGTCGGCAGCCAGACCTTCGGCGTCGTCGTCGACGGGGTCTTCCATACCGAGGAAATCGTCGTCAAGCCGATGTCCTCCATGCTGCGCAACCTGACCATGTTCTCCGGCAACACCATCCTGGGTGACGGTGCGGTGATCATGATCATCGATCCGAACGGCGTCGCCTCCGCCATGGCCAGCCACGCGTCCAGCGTCGTCGCCGAAGGCGAGCGCAAGGAGGCCGAGGAGGCGATGACCTCCGCCCTCGACGGCCAGTCGACCGTGTCGATGCTGCTGTTCCGCGCCGGCTCGCCCGAGCCCAAGGCGGTGCCGCTGTCGCTGGTCACGCGCCTGGAGGAGTTCGAAGTCTCCAAGATCGAGCACTCCAACGGCCGCGACCTGGTCCAGTATCGCGGCGCCCTGATGCCGCTGGTCTATATCGAGGCCTCGCAGACCCGCCGCGCCGACGGAACCCAGCCGATGCTGGTCTTCTCGGATGCCGGCCGGTCCATGGGCCTCGTCGTCGACGAGATCGTCGACATCGTCGAGGACCGCCTGAACATCGAGGTCGGCTCCGACCGGCCCGGCATCCTCGGCTCGGCGGTCATCAAGGACAAGGCGACCGAGATCATCGACCTCGGCTACTACTTGCCGCAGGCCTTCGAGGACTGGTTCATGCGCAAGGAGATGGACATCTCCGCGCTGACCAAGAAGGTTCTCCTGGTCGACGACAGCGCCTTCTTCCGCAACATGCTGACGCCCGTCCTCAAGGCGGCCGGCTACGACGTCACCGCCGTCACCGGTCCGCACCAGGCCTTCGAGCTGCTGGAGAACGGCGACGCGTTCCAGGCGATCGTCAGCGACATCGAGATGCCCGAGATCAACGGCTTCGAGTTCTGCGAGGCGCTCAGGCGCGATCCGCGCTTCCGCAAGATCCCGATCCTGGCGCTGTCGGCGGTGGTCTCTCCGGCCTCCATCGAGCGCGGCCGCCAGGCCGGTTTCGACGACTATGTGGCAAAGTTCGACCGTCCGGGGCTGATCGCCTCGCTGAAGGACCTGTTCGCCGGTGAAATGGGAATTGCGGCATGAGGCACAACGACAATCTCGCAGCCGGTATCGACGATACCATCCAATACGTCACCGTCATCATCGGCGGCCAGCTCTTCGGGCTGCCGATCAGCCAGGTGCATGACGTCTTCGTTCCCGAGAGCGTGACCCGCGTGCCGCTGGCCGCTCCCGAGGTCGCCGGCGTGCTCAACCTGCGCGGCCGCATCGTCACCGCCATCGACATGCGCAAGCGGCTGCACCTGCCCGACCGCGGCGAGAACGCCCAGGTCATGGCGGTCGGCATCGAGCACAAGGGCGAAAGCTACGGGCTCGTCATCGATCAGGTCGGCGAGGTGCTGCGCCTGTCGAACGACTCCATGGAACCCAATCCGTCGAATCTCGACAAGCGCTGGGCCGAGATTTCCGGCGGCGTCCACCGCCTCGACGGCAAGCTCATGATCATCCTCGATGTCGGCCGCCTGTTCGGCGCGATGTTCGAGCCGATGGTCGCGGCCTGAAGCGGCCGTACCGGTGAACTGAAACCCGGCAATCGGGAGACCAAGAAATGAAACACTGTCTCGTCGTCGACGATTCCAGCGTCATCCGCAAGGTCGCACGCCGCATCCTGGAGGACCTGTCCTTCGAGATCTCGGAGGCGGAGGACGGACTGAAGGCGCTGGAGGCCTGCCGCAAGCGCATGCCGGATGCCATCCTGCTCGACTGGAACATGCCGGAAATGGACGGCCTGGAGTTCCTGCTGGCCCTGCGCAAGGAATATGGCGGAGAAAAGCCCGTCGTCGTGTTCTGCACGACGGAGAACGACGTCGCGCATATCACCCGGGCCATGCGGGCAGGCGCGAACGAGTACATCATGAAGCCGTTCGACAAGGACATCGTGGAAGCGAAATTCCACGAGGCCGGGCTGCTGTAACCCTTTTCAAGGGCAAACCACATGAACGTCAGTTCTTCAGCGCCGGCCCCTCACCGGGACGGTGCCAAGGCGGATTGTATCCGCGTCATGGTTGTCGACGATTCCGTCGTCATTCGCGGCCTGCTCAGCCGCTGGGTCGAGGCCGACCCGGCGCTGCAGCTCGTCGGCTCGCATCGCAACGGCAAGCTGGCCGTCGACGATATCGAACGCTCCAATCCGGACGTGGTGGTCCTCGACATCGAGATGCCGGAAATGGACGGGTTGACCGCCTTGCCGCTGATGCTGCGCAAGAAGCGTGATCTCGTCGTCATCATGGCCTCCACCCTGACCCGCCGCAACGCCGAGGTCAGCCTGCGCGCCCTGTCGCTCGGGGCCCAGGATTATGTTCCGAAGCCGGAATCGACCAGCGAGGTCACCACCTCGATCGATTTCCGCCGCGAGCTGATCGACAAGGTCAAGGCTCTCGGCCAGCGCCGCCGCAATCTCGGGCCCGCCGGCGGCGGGCGCATGATGCGCGCCCAGACCGCGGCCGGACGCGCCGCGTCGCAAGCCCCGGCCGGCGCCGCTCCTGCCGGCTACAGCCGCCTTGCCGCCGGTCCCGCCGCTGCGCCCGCCGCACCGGCGATCCGCACCCGGCCCTATTCGGCGGCCCGCCCGCGCATCCTGGCCATCGGCTCCTCGACCGGCGGCCCTCAGGCGCTGCAGAAACTGCTGGCCGACATCGGCACGGCCATCCGCGAAGTGCCGGTGGTGGTGACGCAGCACATGCCGCCGACCTTCACCGCGATCCTCGCCGAACATCTCGCCAAGGCCTCGCTCCGGCCGGCGAAGGAAGCGGAGAACGGCGAGGTCCTGAAGCCCGGCCACATCTATGTCGCGCCGGGCGGCCTGCACATGACCGTCGACAAGGACGGCGGCCAGGTGCTGGCCCGGCTGAACGACGGCCCGCCGGTGAACTTCTGCAAGCCGGCGGTCGATCCCCTGTTCGACAGCGTCGCCAAGGTTTACGGCTCCGCCACCCTGGCGGTGGTGCTGACCGGCATGGGTCACGACGGCGCCGCGGGCGTGCGCACCATCGCCGCCGGCGGTGGCAGCGTCATCGCCCAGGACGAGGCGACCAGCGTGGTGTGGGGCATGCCAGGTGCGGCCGCGCAGACCGGCATGTGTTGCGAGATCCTGCCGATCTCCCGGATCGGCCCCAAGATCTCCGGATTGTTGAGTGGAGGCCCCAGGTGATTGCGTCCCAGTTCGAATATCTCAAGCAGTTCCTGAAGGCCAAGTCTGGACTGGTTCTGACCAACGAGAAGCAGTACCTGGTGGAAAGCCGCCTGCTGCCGGTCGCCCGGCGTCACGGCCATGCCGGCCTTGCCGAGCTGATCCAGGCGATGCAGAAGCCCGGTGCGATGCAGCTCTGCTCCGACGTGGTCGAGGCGATGACCACCAACGAATCCTTCTTCTTCCGCGATAGCACCCCGTTCCAGCATTTCCGCGAGGTGATGCTGCCGGCGATGCTGAAGGCGCGCGCCGACCGCCGCGCGATCCGCATCTGGTGCGCCGCCGCCTCCACCGGCCAGGAGCCCTATTCGCTCGCGATCTGCCTGAAGGAAGCGGCAGCGAAACTGGCCGGCTACCGCGTCGAGATCATCGGCACGGACCTGTCGAACGAAGTGCTGGAAAAGGCCAGGAACGGCATCTACAGCCAGTTCGAGGTGCAGCGCGGCCTGCCGATCCAGATGCTGCTGAAGTATTTCACCCAGAAGGGTGACCTGTGGCAGATCAATCCGGAACTGCGCTCCATGGTGCAGTGGCGCAAGCTGAACCTGCTGGAGAGCTTTTCCACGCTCGGCTCCTTCGACATCGTCTACTGCCGCAACGTGCTGATCTACTTCGATCAGCCGACCAAGGTGGACGTGCTGCAGCGCATCGCCAGGCAGATGCCGGCCGACGGCTATCTGGTGCTGGGTGCGGCCGAGACGGTGGTCGGCCTGACCGATGCCTTCCGTCCGGTACCGGAACTGCGCGGTCTCTACCAGCCGGCCCAGGCCGCCGGCACGCAGGGCCTCGCGGCCCGCTCGCGCTTCCAGGTCGCCGGCTGAGCCGCCGCAAACCACATTTGCACGACTACGAAACGCCGGCGCCCTCGCGTCGGCGTTTTGCATCGGCGGCAGGGACTGGAGGGAAAGGGGCAACCGGCAACGGCACGGGGCCGTATGCCGCGCACTCGAAAAGCCTTGCCCGCAGGCAGCCTGGACGCTTCGATTTTCCGGAAATGTCCTAGAGCCGGCGGCAAGTCGCTCATATCGCAAGCGCTTGCGAAAATTGGCACCCCCAAGGGGACTCGAACCCCTGTTTCCGCCGTGAGAGGGCGGCGTCCTAGACCGCTAGACGATGGGGGCGTCGGCCGGTCAGTTACGAACAGGCCGCGTCAATAGAACGCCCGCGCGCCGAATGCAAGCCCCATTTTTCGCAAAGCCTGTGGACAGTTGAAAAACCGCCATGCCGACCGCCGGTGGCCCCGGCGGCCTCCCGTCGCTCACTACTGCGCGACGAACGTGGTCTCGCCGATCAGCCGTCCGGTCGTCGCCTCCAGATGCAGCAGCTTGCTGGTCGTGCCGTCGCGCACCAGCAGGATCAGCCGATCGCCCGACAGGATCATGCTTTCCACCCGTCCGTCCTTGCCGATCGCGACGGTTGCGGCTATATCGCTGCCGTCCGCCCGCTTGCCACTTTCGGACAGCTTGTAGATGATGGCCGCGAGAACGGCCATGAAGCCGAGCACCATGACGAGGCTCGAGACGGCGAGCAGCCGCTTCAGCTTCTTCTGAACCCGTTCCATCGCCGGATCCAGCGGGGCTTCCGCGTTGCGGTCTTCGTCGTCCATTGCCGGATGTGTCATGTCTATGTCCATTGAAGAGGAAGGCGATGCCGATGGCGTCGCGATCGCAGCCCTTGCCGTTTCCCAGGAGGATGCCGGCAGCCGCCTTGATGCGTGCCTTGCCCGCCATCTGCCGGAAATCAGCCGCAGCCGCATCCAGTCGCTGATCCGTCAGGGCCGGGCGCGCGTCGACGGGCGGACCATACTGGAGCCCAAATACCGGGTCAATTCGGGCGAGGACCTGGCGCTGGAGCTTCCCGAGGCGGAAGAGGCCGAGCCGACGCCGGAGGCGATCCCGCTGACGATTGTCTACGAGGACGAGCATCTCGTCGTCGTCGACAAGCCCGCCGGCCTCGTTGTCCATCCCGGCCCCGGCAACTGGAGCGGCACGCTGGTCAACGCCCTGCTGCACCATTGCGGTGACAGCCTGTCGGGCATCGGCGGCGTCAAGCGGCCCGGCATCGTCCACCGGCTCGACAAGGACACCAGTGGCCTTCTGGTCGTCGCCAAGACCGATCTCGCCCATCAGGGCCTTGCCGCCCAGTTCGCCGACCATGGCCGCACCGGCCCGCTGGAGCGCGAATATGTCGCCCTCGTCTGGGGCGCGCCGATGCAGCTTCGCGGCACCGTCGATGCCGACCTTGCCCGATCCTCGGCCAACCGCCAGAAGATCGCGGTGACGAAATCCGGTGGCCGCCATGCCGTCACCCACTGGCAGGTGCGCGAGCGCTTCGGCCCGAAGGACGCCGCCCCTCTGGCCGCCCTGATGGCCTGCCGGCTGGAGACCGGCCGCACCCACCAGATTCGCGTGCACATGGCCCATATCGGTCATCCGCTGATCGGCGATGCCGACTACGGCGCCCATTTCCGCACCAAGTCGGCACGGCTACCGGACGAGGTCCGTGCGGTCGTCGACGCCTTTCCCCGTCAGGCCTTGCATGCCGGCCTGCTGGCCTTCGCCCATCCGGCGAGCGGGGAAACCCTGCGTTTCGAAAGCCCCCTTCCCGACGACATGGCTGCCCTGATCGTGGCAATCCGGACAATTTCCCCGGCATAATTAGCAAAGTTTTGTCCTGATATTGTCCAAATGACACCTATATTGGGAGCTTCGGCGTGCCATTCGGGCGCCGCAACCGAATGCCCTGCGATGGCGGTCGCACACTCGGCCAGGGCCGATGCGTCCCCGGAGGGATCGTGGGAGAAAGGGTGCTTTCATGGCCCAGAACATTCCGGCGCTGAGCTCCGGCGAAGGCGGGCTCAGCCGATATCTGGACGAGATCCGGCGGTTCCCGATGCTGGAGCCGCAGGAAGAATACATGCTCGCCAAGCGCTACAAGGAGCATGACGACCCGGCCGCGGCCGAGAGGCTCGTGACCTCGCATCTGCGCCTCGTCGCCAAGATCGCCATGGGCTATCGCGGCTACGGCCTGCCGATCTCCGAGGTTGTCTCGGAAGGCAATGTCGGCCTGATGCAGGCGGTCAAGCGCTTCGAGCCCGACAAGGGCTTCCGCCTCGCCACCTATGCGATGTGGTGGATCAAGGCGGCAATCCAGGAATACATCCTGCGCTCCTGGTCGCTCGTGAAGATGGGCACCACCGCCAACCAGAAGCGCCTGTTCTTCAACCTGCGCCGGCTGAAGGGCCGCATCCAGGCGCTCGACGAGGGCGACCTGCGCCCGGAGCATGTCACGGAGATCGCGACCAAGCTCGGCGTCAGCGAGGAGGAGGTCGTCTCGATGAACCGGCGGCTCGCCGGCGATGCCTCGCTCAACGCGCCGATCCGCGCGGAGGCGGACAGCGGCGAGTGGCAGGACTGGCTCGTCGACGAGAGCGACAGCCAGGAGGCGATCTTCGCCCAGCAGGAAGAACTCGACCAGCGGCGCAAGCTGCTCGGCGACGCGATGGAGGTCCTCAACGACCGCGAGCGGCGGATCTTCGAGGCCCGCCGGCTGTCCGAGGATCCGGTGACGCTGGAGGACCTGTCGAGCGAGTTCGGCGTCAGCCGCGAGCGCGTCCGCCAGATCGAGGTCCGCGCCTTCGAGAAGGTGCAAAAGGCGGTCCGCCGGGGCGCGCGCGAGCTGGAACAGCCGCAGGCACAGATCGCCGGCCCGGCCTGACGGGCACGAGCGCCTCTCGCCTCGTGCAAATCGCAGTCCCGCGCCCCCGGCGCGGGACGCGCGTTTGCCGCAAAGCGGATTCCCCTTTCAGATCCGATGCTCTAACCTTCCCGGCAGTGCCGGGAAGGTTAGAGCATCGGACCGGCATGACGGCCGGCGGCAGGAAAGGCGGAAGACCCCATGCGCATCACGCGACGCAAGCGCCTGTTCGTGGCGGCGGTCGGGTGCCTGGTGCTCGCCGTCGTTACCGCGCTGCGCGCCTACGATCCGCCTTTCGTCTCGGAGATCCGTCTGATAGGCCTCGACAGCTACCAGCGCTTCTGGCCACGCCCTCACGATGACTTTCCCGTCCGTATCGTCGACATCGACGAGCGCTCGCTGGCCGTGCACGGCCAATGGCCCTGGCGGCGTGACAAGCTGGCAGACCTGACCCGCGCGCTGGCGGAGCTGGGAGCCGCCGCCATCGCCTATGACGTGATCTTTGCGGAGCCCGACCGGCTGTCGCCACACCGCTATGTGCCGGACCTGAAGCTCGGCAGCGATGCCGCACTGGAGGGGCTCGCCGACCGGCTCCCGGACACGGACCAACTGTTCGCGGAGGCGATTGCCGAGGCGCCCGTCGTCCTCGGCTTCGCCATCCTGCCCAATGCCGATGGCGGCCGGCCGGCCGCCAAGGCCGGTTTCGCCCATGCCGGCAGCGACCCGGCCGCCAGCCTTCCCGCCTTCCCCTCGGTGCTTGCCAGCCTGCCCGTGCTGGAGGAGGCGGCGACGGGAAGCGGCGGCCTCAGCCTGTCCAGCCGCGACACGGTCGGCATCGTGCGGCGCGTGCCGATGGTCTTCACCGACGGGCAGGCGCTGTTCCCGAGCCTGGTGATGGAGGCCTTGCGGGTCGCCCAGGGCGCCGGCAGCTACATCATCCGCTCCACCGATGCGAGCGGGGAACTGGGCACCGGCGCGGCGGCCGTCACCGACATCAAGGTCGGCGCGGTTCCCTTCCCCACCACGGCGCAGGGCGAGCTCTGGGTCTATTTCAACGAGGACCGGCCCGATCGCTACGTCTCCGCCGCCGACGTGCTGGACCCGGCGACGCGGGCCGGGCTCGCCGCGCAGATCGAGGGTCAGATCGTCTTCGTCGGCACCTCGTCGGTGGGTCTCTTCGACATCCGCGCGACACCCCTCGGCGACCTCGTCCCCGGTGTCTCGGTGCATGCGCAGGCGGCGGAACAGATCCTTGCCGGCAGCTTCCTCAACCGGCCCGACTGGGCCGACGGCGCCGAGATCATCGTCACCGTGCTGCTCGGCATCGCCGTCATCGCGTTGACCCTCGCCTTCGGCGCGATCTGGGCGGCGGCCATCGGCGGCGGCATCGCCCTTGTCCTTTATGCCGGCGCCATCCACCTGTTCCGCACGCAAGGGCTGCTGCTCGATCCCGTCTATCCGACCGCGGTCAACCTGTTCGCCGTCTACGCCGCCGCCACCGCCCTGCTCTACGTCCTGACCGAACGGGAAAAGCGCTTCGTACGCGCCGCCTTCGGCCAGTATCTGGCGCCGGAAATGGTCAAGCGGCTGGAGACGGCGCCGGACGCCCTGCGGCTCGGCGGCGAGATGCGCGACATGACCATCATGTTCATGGACGTGCGCGGCTTCACGCCGATCTCCGAGCAACTGACGCCGACGGATCTGGTCGCCTTCCTCAATGCCCTGCTGTCGCCGCTCTCCGAGGAGATCCAGGCACGCAGCGGCACCATCGACAAATATATCGGCGACAGCATCATGGCGTTCTGGAACGCGCCGATGGATGTCGGCGACCATGCCGCCAAGGCCTGCGGGGCGGCCCTGGAGATGGTGCGGATCGTCGACCGGCTGAACGCGGCAGATGCCTTCCACTTCCGCCAGCGCGGTCTGCCGACGCAGAGCGTGCGCATCGGCGTCGGCCTCAACACGGGCGAGGCCTGCGTCGGCAACATGGGCTCCGACCGGCGCTTCAACTATTCGGTGATCGGCGATGCAGTGAACGTCGCGGCGCGAATCGAATCGAGCTGCAAGGCGGTCGGCGCCGATTGCGTCGTCTCCGAGGACACCGCGCGCGCGGCCCCCGGCTTCGCCTTCCTGGAGGCCGGCGCCATCCCGCTGAAGGGCAAGAGCGTGCCGATCCGCCTGTTCGCGCTGGTCGGCGATCCCGACTATGCGACCAGTGCCGAGTTCCAGGCCCTCGCCGAGGCCCATGCAGCACTGGTCGCGGCGATCGACGACGGCGACCGCGAGACGGCGCTTGCGCGTCTTGCCGCCTGCCGGGAACGCGCGCCAGAGCGGCTCCACGACATCTACGACCGCTTCGCCGAACGCATCGAGGCGATGCCGCAGCGCGCCCCGGCCTAGCGAGGGTCGCTCCCGGCCGGGCGGCGCGAACCGCCGAAGACCGCCAGCACGCGCCCGTCGAGCAGGACCAGACCGGCGAGCAGCACGCCCATGCCGGCGAGTTGCAGCCCCGACAGGGCCTCGCCGAGCAGCAGGGCGGAGATCAGCGTCGCCGATACCGGGATCAGCAGCGTGACCAGCGAGGCATTGGTGGCGCCGCCCTCGCTCAACAGGCGGAAATAGATGAGATAGGCAAAGGCTGTGCAGGCGGTGCCCAGCGCCGCGACCGAGGCCCAGGCCGCCGGCCCCGCCATGGCGGGCGACCAGCCGCCGGGAACCGTGGACGCCTGCCAAAGCGCCAGCGGCAGCAGCAACAGGCTCGAGCCGGTGAGTTGCCCGGTCGCCGCCACCATCACCGGCACACCGCGGAAGCGCCGGGCGAAAGCGGCGGCAAAGGCATAGGACAGCGCCGCGCCGAGACACAGGAGCTGCGCCCAGGCCGGCTCGCCGACAAGCCCCGCCAGCGCGCCCGCCTCCAGCCCCGGCAACAGCAGCAGCGCCACCCCGGCGAAGCCGACGGCGATGCCGGCGACCCGATGCGCCCGCAACACCTCCTGGTGAAACAGCAGCGAGGCGACGAGCACGGTAAAGATCGGCGTCGTCGCGTTGAGGATCGAGGCAAGGCTCGCCGAGATGCCCGTCTGCCCCCACAGGATCAGCGAGAACGGGATCGCGTTGTTGAGCAGCCCCATCAGCAGGAAGGCGCCGAGGGTCGAACGATCGCGCGGGAAGGCAAGCCCGTAGATCCGCAGCACTGCGTGCAGCACCAGCGCGGCGAGGACCACCCGCAGGAAGGCGAGGACGAAGGGCGGGATCTCGCCAAGGGCAATCTTGCCGAAGGGAAAGGTCGCGCCCCACACCAGCGCCAAGACGACCAGCAGCACCCAGTTCTTCCAGCTCATTGTCCCTCTCCGCCAACGCCTTGCCCGGCGCCTCGACATGCCTATCGCCGGCCGCCCGTCGCACCCACCCGATAGGCGAGCGTTGCGGCCATCCAGGTTGAAAAGTCGAAACAGGGGCTTGTGGCTGGCGGCCGCCGCGGTCAGGATCGGCGTTCCCGCCGCCCCGAGTGCTGGCCAGCATGCCCGACAATTCGTCCTCCCTCGCCTCGCGTCCGCTGCTCTTCCGCCTGATCCCGCTGCTTGTCGCCGCGGCTCTGCTGCTTGGCGCCAATGGCGTGGCGATGACCGTGATCGCGGTGCGCGGCCGGCTGAACGGCCTTTCCGACACGACCATCGGCCTGTTCGGCTCGGCCTATTATGCCGGCTTCATTCTCGGCGTGCTGGTCACGCCGATCCTGATCCAGCGCGTCGGCCATATCCGGGTGTTCTCGGCCCTTGCAGCGCTGAGCGCCATCTCCGTGCTGCTGTTGCTGCTCACCGCGCCGGGCTTCACCTGGGCGGGCCTGCGCTTCGTCAGCGGCATCGCCTTCTGCGGCACGGCGATGGTGCTGGAAAGCTGGCTGAACGCTCTTTCCTCGAATGCCGAGCGCGGCCGCATCCTCAGCATCTACCGCATCGTCGACCTGGGCGCGGTGACCGGCGGGCAGTTCCTGCTGCCGGCCTTCGGCGCCGGCGGCGTCGAGATCCTGGTGGTGATCGGCCTTGTCTTCTGCGCTGCCCTCATTCCGGTCTCGCTCGCCCGCGAGGGCAATCCCCCCGTCTCCGACACGACGCGGATCAACTACCTGTCGATCTGGGCGATCTCGCCGGTCGCCGCCGTCGGCTGCCTGACCATCGGCCTGACCAACGGCGCCTTCCGCACCGTCGGCCCGGTCTATGCGCAAGGGGTCGGCCTCGACGCCGATGGGCTGGCGCTCCTGATCAGCCTGTGGGTGATCGCCGGCGCCATCTTCCAGTTTCCGCTCGGCTGGGCCTCGGACCGCATCGACCGGCGCTACGTGCTGATCATGGCGACGCTCGGCGCCGGCCTCTCCTGCCTGTTCCTGTCCGGCGTCACCGCTGAGGCGGCAATCTTCCTCGGCGCCTTCCTGTTCGGCGGCTTCGCGCTGCCGCTCTATTCGCTCTCCGCCGCCCATGCCAACGACCATGCCGGTCCCGGCCAATATGTCGAGCTCGCCGCCGGGCTGACCATGTTCTTCGCGCTGGGCGCCATGGTCGGCCCGCTGATCGCCTCGGCGGTGATGGACCGGTTCGGCCCCGCCGCCTTCTTCGTCTATACCGGCGGGCTGCACCTCGCCTTCGTCGCCTTTGTCGGCCTGCGGCTTCTGGTCCGCGAGGCGGCTCCGGCGAGCCGACGCGGCCGCTTCGTCTGGCTGCTGCGCACCTCGCCGGCGATCTTTCGCCTGGCAAGCAGTCAGAAGGGACAGGACAAGCCGGATCGGGAGTGACTTTTCCGCCGCGCCGGCCGGGAAAGCGGGTCTTGGGGCTCGTCAATCCGCCCTGCCGCCGTTATAGTCCGCCTCACCTTGCCCCGGTCGGCTGAACCGGGGTTTTTCGTGTGTGCTGGCACCACTGCCAGCCGGGTTTCGAGTGATCGAAGGAACGTATCGCATGGCCAATGTCGTCGTCGTCGGATCTCAATGGGGTGACGAGGGGAAGGGCAAGATCGTCGACTGGCTGTCGGAACAGGCCGACGTCGTCGTGCGCTTCCAGGGCGGCCACAATGCCGGCCACACTCTGGTGATCGACGGTGTCAGCTACAAGCTGTCGCTGCTGCCCTCGGGCGTGGTGCGCGGCAAGCTGTCGGTGATCGGCAACGGCGTGGTGATCGACCCGCATGCGCTGGTGGCGGAGATCGGCCGGCTTGCCGAGCAGGGCATCAAGGTGTCGCCGGACACGCTGGCCATCGCCGGCAACGCGACGCTGATCCTGTCGCTGCACCGCGAACTCGACGCGCTGCGCGAGAACGCCGCCACCGGCACCAAGATCGGCACCACCAAGCGCGGCATCGGCCCGGCCTATGAGGACAAGGTCGGCCGCCGCGCCATCCGCATCATGGACCTTGCCAATCTGAAGAGCCTGCCGGCCAAGATCGACCGGCTGCTGGCGCATCACAATGCCCTGCGCCGCGGGCTCGGCGAGCCGGAAATCGATCCGGCGACGATCTTCGCCGAACTCGAAAGCGTCTCCGGCCAGGTGCTGCCCTATATGCAGACCGTCTGGTCGCTGCTCGACACGTGCCGCCGCGACGGCAAGCGCATCCTCTTCGAGGGCGCGCAAGGAACCCTGCTCGACATCGACCACGGCACCTATCCGTTCGTCACCTCGTCGAACACCGTCTCCGGACAGGCGGCGGCCGGCAGCGGCCTTGGCCCCGGCTCCATCGGCTATGTGCTCGGCATCACCAAGGCCTATACGACCCGCGTCGGCGAAGGCCCGTTCCCCAGCGAGCAGACCGACGAGATCGGCGAGTTCCTCGGCACCCGCGGCCACGAGTTCGGCACCGTGACCGGGCGCAAGCGCCGCTGCGGCTGGTTCGACGCGGTGCTGGTGCGCCAGAGCTGCAGCATCAACGGCATCAACGGCATCGCCCTGACCAAGCTAGACGTGCTGGACGGGCTCGACGAGATCAAGATCTGCGTCGCCTACGAGCTCGACGGCCAGCGCATCGACCACCTGCCCGCCTCCCAGGGCGCGCAGGCCCGCGTCAAGCCGATCTACGAGACCCTGCCGGGCTGGAAGGAATCGACGGAAGGCGCCCGAAGCTGGGCCGAACTGCCGGCGCAGGCGGTCAAGTATGTCCGCCATGTCGAGGAGCTGATCGGCACGCCGGTCGCGCTGCTCTCGACCTCACCGGAACGGGATGACACAATCCTTGTCCAGAATCCGTTTCAGGATTAAGCGTTAAATCGCGGATCGCGCCCCGGCGCGATCCTATGTGCGGCGATCACGAGTGGCGACATGGCAGATTACTACCCGGTTTTGAAAAAAACCGTCGCAGCGCTTCCAGAGAACACCGGAGCAGCCCGGCGCGAGATCTATCAGCGCGCGCGCAAGGCCATCGTCGCCCAGCTCAAGGCCTATGATCCGCCCCTGTCGCCGTCGGAGATCACCGCCGAACAGCTTCGGCTGGAGGAATCCATCCGCAAGGTGGAGGCGGAAGCCGCGCGCGAGACCCTTGGCTTCTCCGCCGCCCAGCAGCCCGTGGCAACGCCTCGCCCGGCCGCTCCGCCGCCGGCCGCGACCCCGCAGCCAGCCGCAAGGCCAGCCGCCCCGCAAGCCGCTGCCCCCGCGCGCCCGGCGCCCGCAGCGCCGACAGCGGCGGCCGCCCGGCCAACAGTTGCCGCCGAACCGCCGCGCGACACGCTGAAGAGCGCCATCGAGGAAGCGCGCAAGCTGGGCGAGGCCGCCGATCAGGCGAGCCGCTCCGCCCGCAGCGCCCTTGAGGACGAGCCGGCACCCGCGGCCTCGCACAAGCGCGAGCCGACGCTCGGCGCCGAGCCCTCGCTCCGCACAGCACCGATGGCCGCGGACGAGGAAGAGCGCCGTCCGCTCGCCGGATCGCGCGGCTCGCGCGCGTCCGGCCGCGATATGGGCCCGTCCAGGGGCCCGTCGCCGCTGCCGCTCGACGCCGACATGCGCCCGTCCCGCCTGCCGGCGCTCCTCGGCGGCCTCGCCCTGCTGCTCGTCGTCGTGGGCATCGGCGCCGTGACCTATTCCCAGCGCGAGACGCTGCTGGGCCTGTTTTCCTCCGACGACAGCGCCCCGGCGCCGTCCCGGCAGACCACGGACACCGGCCCCGCGCCGACCGGCAACGGCGCCGACACCACCCCCGCCTCGCGCAAGGACACTGCCCGCCTGCTCGACGGGCCGGCGCCGGATGCACGCGCCGTGACGACGACGCGGATCACCCCGAACGGCCCGCAGACCGACACGCTGGCGCCCACGGATGCGGACAGCGGCGTGCGCACGGTCGAGCCGCAGACACCGGCTTCGCAGCAGGCCGACAGCGAGACCACCGAGGAGCCGGAAGCGGCCGCGACGGCGGAGGATCTGGCCGTCGAAACCCCGGCCGATGCCCTGCCGCAACAGGACACCCGCACCGCCGCCGCCCCCGCGCAACCCGACCCGACCGCCAGCACCGAGGCGCCGGTCGCCCAGCGCGCCATCCTCTACGAGGAGGGCCCGACCGCCGGCAGCGCCGGCCAGGCCTCGGCCGGCCGCGCGGTGTGGAGTGTCGCGCAGGAGACCGTCGACGGGCGCGCCGAGACGGTGCTGAAGATGCGCATCGAGGTGCCGGACCGCAACATTGCCGCCAATCTGACCCTGAAGCCCAACCGGGACGAAACGCTGCCGGCGAGCCACCTGCTCGAAGTGCAGTTCGAACTGCCGGAAGGCTTCTCCGGCCAGGGCGTCGCCGACGTGCCCGGCCTTGTGATGAAGACCACCGAGGAGGCGCGCGGCGATGCGCTGATCGGCGCCTCGGTGAAGGTCGCCGACGGCTACTTCTGGGTCGCCCTGTCCAACCTGCCGGACGAGCAGGAGCGCAACCTGATGCTGCTGCGCGATCGCGGCTGGATCGACATCCCGATGCTCTACGAGAACGGCAAGCGCGCGATCCTGACGCTGGAAAAGGGCACGCCCGGCAGCCGTGCCGTCCAGCAGGCGACCGACGCCTGGCGCGCCGGCTGACGGCGGCGCCCCCGCGCGACGCGCGCACATGAACACGCACACTTGAACACGCACACATGAAAAGGGCCGGAGCGGCATCCCGCTCCGGCCCTTTTCGCATCGTGCCCAGCGCAGCGCCGCGGCGCCGGATCAGAAGGCCAGCGGCTTCGCCTGCTTCACATGCGGCAGCGAAGCGATCTTTGCCAGCACCGCCTCCGGCACCTCGCCGTCCACCTCGACCAGGCAGATCGCATCCTCGCCCGGCGCCGTGCGGCCGAGGTTGAAAGTGGCGATGTTGACCCCGGCCTCGCCCAGCACCGTGCCGAGCTGGCCGATGAAGCCCGGCTTGTCCTCGTTGGTGACATACAGCATGTGGGAGCCGAGCTCGGCTTCCATGTTGATGCCCTTCACCTGGATGACGCGCGGCTTGCCGTCGGAGAACACCGTGCCGGCGACGGAGCGCTCCTGGCGCTCGGTCTTCACCGTCAGGCGGATATAGTTCTCATAGGCGCCAGCCTGGGCCCGGCGCACCTCTTCCACCATGATGCCGCGCTCGCGCGCCATCACCGGAGCCGAAACCATGTTGACGGTCTGCAGCAGCGGCTGCAGCACGCCGGTCAGCGCCGCTGCCGTCAGCGCCTTGATGTTCATCTCGGCGACGGCCCCCTCGTATTCGAGGCGGATGCCGCTGAGACTGGTCTCCGTCAGTTGGCCGGCGAAAGAACCGAGCAGTTCCGCCAGCTTGACGAACGGGGTCAGGCGCGGCGCCTCCTCGGCGGTGATCGAGGGCATGTTGAGCGCGTTGGAAACGGCGCCCTTCATCAGGTAGTCCGACATCTGTTCGGCGACCTGCAGGGCGACATTCTCCTGCGCCTCGCTGGTCGAAGCGCCCAGATGCGGGGTGCAGACCAGGTTGGGCGCGCCGAACAGCACGTTCTCCGTCGCCGGCTCGTCCACGAAGACGTCGACGCCGGCACCGCCGACCTTGCCGCTGTCCAGCGCCGCGCGCAGCGCCGCCTCGTCGACCAGCCCGCCGCGGGCGCAGTTGATGAGAATGACGCCGTCGCGCATCTTCGCAATCGCCGCAGCGTCGATGATGTTGCGCGTCTTGTCGGTCAAGGGCGTGTGCAGCGAGATCACATCGGCGCGCGCCAGCAGCGTGTCGAGATCGACCTTCTCGACGCCAAGGTCGACGGCGCGCTCGTCGGACAGGAACGGATCATAGGCCACCACCCGCATTTTCAGCCCGATCGCCCGGTCGGCGACGATGGAGCCGATATTGCCGCAGCCGATCAGACCGAAGGTCTTGGAGGTGATCTCCGCGCCCATGAAGCGCGACTTTTCCCACTTGCCGGCCTGGGTGGAGATATCGGCGGCCGGGATCTGGCGGGCGACGGCGAACATCATCGCGATGGCATGCTCGGCCGTGGTGATCGAATTGCCGAAGGGCGTGTTCATGACGATGACGCCCTTGGCGGACGCCGCCGGAATGTCGACATTGTCGACGCCGATGCCGGCGCGTCCGACCACCTTCAGCCGGTCGGTGGCGGCAAGCAGCTTGGCCGTCACCTTGGTGGCGGAGCGGATCGCAAGGCCGTCATAGTCGCCGATGGCGGCAAGCAGCGCGTCCTTGTCCTTGCCGAGATCCGGCCGGTAGTCGACCTCGACCCCGCGCGAGCGGAAAATCTCGACGGCGGCCTCGGACAGTTGATCGGAAATGAGAACCCTGGGGGCCATAGGTCAGTCTCCCTGGCTTGCCGGACCACGGTCCCGCGCCCTCGCGCGGGACCGGACGGCCTGTGTTCGTCTGTCGTGTGGGGAAAGGCTCAGGCGGCCTTGCCGAGCGCCTGCAACTGCTGCTCGAAGGCCCAGTCGAGCCAGGGCAGCAGCGCCTCGACATCGGCCTGCTCCACCGTGGCGCCGCACCAGATGCGGAAGCCGGACGGCGCGTCGCGATAGGAGCCGATGTCATAGGCGACACCGGCAGCCTCGAGCGCGGTGGCCATCGCCTTGGCGAAGCCGGCCTGCTGCCCGGCATCGAGCCCGGCGACGCGCGGATCGACGATCCGCAGGCAGACGGAGGTGTTGGAACGGGTCGCCGGATCGCTCGCCAGGAAGTCGACCCAGCCGGTGCGCGCGACCCAGTCGGCAATGGCGCCGGCATTGCCGTCCGCACGGGCGATCAGCGCGTCAAGGCCGCCGATCTCCTTCGCCCATTTCAGCGCGTCGATATAGTCCTCGACGCAGAGCATGGACGGCGTGTTGATGGTCTCGCCCTTGAAGATGCCCTCGATCAGCTTGCCGCCCTTGGTCATGCGGAAGATCTTGGGCAGCGGCCAGGCCGGGGTGTAGCTCTCCAGCCGCTCGACCGCGCGCGGGCTGAGGATCAGCATGCCATGCGCCGCCTCGCCGCCCAGCACCTTCTGCCAGGAGAAGGTGACGACATCCAGCTTGGCGAAGTCCAGCGGCTGGGCGAAGGCGGCCGAGGTGGCGTCGCAGATCGTCAGGCCGTCACGGTCGGCCGCGATCCACTCGGCATCCGGCACGCGCACACCGGAGGTCGTCCCGTTCCAGGTGAAGACCACGTCGCGCGCGAAATCGACGGTGGAAAGATCGGGAAGCGCGCCATAGGGCGCCTCGATGACCCGCGTGTCGGCCAGGCGCAACTGCTTGACCGCATCGCTCACCCAACCGGAGCCGAAGCTCTCCCAGGCCAGCAGGTCGACGCCGCGCGGGCCGAGCAGCGTCCACATGGCCATCTCGACGGCGCCGGTGTCGGACGCCGGAACGATGCCGATGCGATAGTCCGCCGGCACTTGCAGGATTTCGCGGGTAAGCTCGATTGCCTCGGCGAGCTTGGCCTTGCCCGGCTTGGCGCGGTGGGAGCGGCCGAGCGGCGCGTCGGCGAGCGCCGCGGCGGACCAGCCGGGACGTTTCGCGCAAGGACCGGAGGAGAAACGGGGATTTTCCGGCCGAACGGCCGGTTCTGCATGCTGCGTCATCTGACTACCCTTCCAGATAGGTGCTCCTCGTTGGGGAGGAGTGTCCCGCTGACGGAGATAGCCGAAGCGCGTGTGGCCCGCAAGCGGTCAAAACAACGGAGCCGGTTGGGGGCCCCGATCGAAGGGAAGAGCAGAACGCACAGGACCGGGTACAAGGCCCGGTCCCATGACTGTCTCGACTGTCCATGGCAGCCATCCGCGGCGCCATGCCGCGGAGGGCGGTCCGATCAGTATCGGGCGACGATCGGCTCCGGCATGAAGGTCGGGCCGGAGTTGAACGTGTATCGCATGCCGACCCGGAACTCGTGCGCGGCAAGATCCTGGTAGCGGATCTTGTAGGACGGATTGGCGCCGCCCGTGCTGAAGCTCTTGGTGTAGGCATTGCCGATGTTCAGGTAGCGGTAGCCGGCGTCGATCGCCCAGTTCGGCGTCAACTCATACGACCCGCCCGCCATCAGCGCCCAGGAGAAGTTCCAGTTGCTGCCGCCCGGATACTTGCCGGAGGCGCCGTCCGGATTGAGGAACTTCACGTCGCTGGCGGTGACGTAGGACGTACCGATGCCGCCGCCGACATAGGGCGTGAAGCCGGCCCAGGTGCCGAGGTCGACATAGCCGTTGACCAGGAAGGTCAGGACGTCGATCTTCGCCGTCTCCTTGGAGAACCCGCCAATGCCGGGGCCGCCGCACGGCGCCGGGCACGGCGCATAGCCGGTGACCTTGGCCGGAAACTCGTAGTCGACCGTCACGTCGGCGCGCAGATAGTCGCTGAACTTGTAGCCGACGCCGGCACCGATCATGCCGGTGCGGGCCATCTTCTCGTTCCGGAAGTGCAGCGGCCCGTAGGCAACGCTCGGGGTCTGGTAGATCTTGTAGCCGATGTCGCCACGCAGATACCACCCTCCCGTCACGACCGGCACCTGCGGAACATGCTCGATCACCGGGATCGGCATATCCGCTGCGTGGACGGCTGACGAGACGATCATCGCGACGCCAGCCAGGCACATTTTCTTGATTTGGCTGCTCATGTCTCGGTCCTCGTAAGTGCGTCCGTACAGTCTTCGTTTGCCGGCCGCGCACGTGAAACACGAGGCTAGATTTGCCGAAAATGCTTAAGGTGGGCTTAACCGTAAAATTTAACCGTGTTTTTTTACGTTAATGAATAGTAAACAAAAGAAGAGAGAAATTGCGATAAGCAACAGTCTCCCCGCATCTTTGCAGACTGTTAACCATACGAAAGGGCCGCCTCCTTTCGGAAAGCGGCCCTTGCAGCTTGGCGAGCAGAACGACCGTTCGGCGTCAGGCGGCGGCGCGCGCCACCGCCGCGGCGATCCGGTCGACGACCCCGGTCAGCACATCCTCGTTGTCCGCCTCGCCCATCACACGGATCAGCGGCTCGGTGCCGGACGGACGGATGAGCAGACGGCCGCTGGTGCCGAGCGTCTTGCGGCCATCCTCGATGGCCTGCTGCACGCCCGGATCGTCCAGCGGCGTGGCTCCGGAATAGCGGACATTGCGCAGGATCTGCGGCACCGGATCGAAGCGGCGGCAGACCTCGGAAACCGGCCGGCCGAGCTTGGACACGCAGGCCAGCACCTGCAGCGCGGCGACGAGACCATCGCCGGTGGTGGCGAAGTCGGACAGGACGATATGGCCCGACTGTTCGCCGCCGACATTGTAGCCGTGCTGGCGCATGTGCTCGACCACATAACGGTCGCCGACCTTGGTGCGGGCAAGCGTCAGGCCGAGACCGCCGAGATAGCGCTCCAGCCCGAGATTGGACATCACCGTGGCGACGATGCCGGAGGCCGCCAGACGCCCATCCTCCAGCCAGGACTGGGCGACAACGGCCATCAACTGGTCGCCATCGACCACCTTGCCGTTCTCGTCGACGATGATCACCCGGTCGGCATCGCCATCGAGCGCGATGCCGATATCGGCGCGCACCTCATGCACCTTGCGGCACAGGGCATCGGTGTCGGTGGAGCCGCATTTCAGGTTGATGTTGTAGCCGTCCGGATCGACGCCGATGGCGATCACCTCGGCGCCGAGTTCCCACAGCACTTCGGGGGCGACCTTGTAGGCGGCGCCATTGGCGCAATCGACGACGATGCGCAGGCCGGCAAGGCTCATCTCCCGCGGCAGGGTGCGCTTGGCGAATTCGACATAGCGATCGCGCATGCCGTCGATGCGCTTGGCCCGGCCGAGATCGGAGGGAGAGGCAAGTTGCCGCGACAGGTCCTGCTCGATCAGCTTCTCGATCTCGCTTTCCGCCTCGTCGGAGAGCTTGTAGCCGTCGGGGCCGAAGAACTTGATGCCGTTGTCCTGGTAGGGGTTGTGCGAGGCGGAGATCATCACGCCGAGATCGGCACGCACGGAGCGCGTCAGCATCGCCACCGCCGGCGTCGGCATCGGCCCGAGCAGCAGCACGTCGAGGCCGACCGCCGTGAACCCGGCGACCAGCGCATTCTCGATCATGTAGCCGGACAGGCGCGTGTCCTTGCCGATCACCACCCGGTGACGGTGCGAGCCGTTGCGGAACGACAGACCGGCGGCCATGCCGACCTTGAGGGCGATGTCCGGGGTCATCGGCGCACGGTTGGCCGTGCCGCGAATGCCGTCGGTTCCAAAATACTTGCGCGTCATGTCGACCCTGTCTTTTGCGGCGGGAGGCCAGCCGGTTCGGCCGGTCGGCACATCGGCCTGCGTCCGCGTGTCGGCCGCGCCGGCCTGTGGCCGGTCCGGTGTCCCAAGCGCGGCACGAACTCCAGCCCGGCCGGCGGTTCCTCCATGTAGCACCAAGCTGCCAGAAAGGAGTTCAAAATTTGTTTTCGTTCGTTACAGCCGGCAAGGCCGCGCGGGACCGCGCCGCCGCATGAAAACGGCCCGGCAGTAGCCTGCCGGGCCGTTTCGCGTTGACGGGAGGACGGCCTCGGGCCGTCAGCCGCGCAAGGATCAGCCCTGCGGCTGCGGCTCCATGCCGCCCGTCGGAGCATCGCCCTCGCCGCGCCGCTTGGCGCCGGTCTTCGGCACCGCCGAGGCGCGCGCCGTCGGCTGGTCGTCGTCGGTCTCGCGCACCGGCGGCTTGCCGTCGAGCAGGTCGCGGATCTCGTCGCCCGACAGCGTCTCGTATTCGAGAAGACCGTTGGCGATGATGTGGAGCTGATCCTCGTGCTCGGACAGAACGCGCTTCGCCGTCTCGTAGCCGGTGTTGACGAAGGCCTTGATCTCCGCGTCGACAATGCGCTGGGTGTCTTCCGACACGTGCTGGCTCTTGGCGACCGAATGGCCGAGGAACACCTCTTCCTGGTTCTCGCCATAGAGCAGCGGACCGAGCTTGTCGGACATGCCGAACTGGGTCGCCATGGCCCGCGCCAGACGGGTCGCCATCTGGATGTCGCCCGAGGCGCCCGAGGTCACCTTCTCGTAGCCGAAGATCATCTCCTCGGCGACGCGGCCGCCCATCGCCACCGCAAGGTCGGCCTTGCACTTGGCGCGGGTCAGCGAGACCTGGTCCTTCTCCGGCAGGCGCATGACCATGCCAAGCGCGCGTCCGCGCGGGATGATCGTCGCCTTGTGGATCGGATCGGACGCCGGCATGTGCAGCGCCACCAGCGCGTGGCCTGCCTCGTGATAGGCGGTGAGCTTCTTCTCTTCCTCGGTCATCACCAGGGTGCGGCGCTCGGCGCCCATCATCACCTTGTCCTTGGCGTCCTCGAACTCGGCCATGGTCACCAGCCGCTTGCCGCGGCGAGCCGCCAGCAGCGCCGCCTCGTTGACCAGGTTCATCAGGTCGGCACCGGAGAAGCCGGGGGTTCCGCGCGCCAGCGTGCGGACATTGACGTCCGGCGCCAGCGGCACCTTGCGCATATGGACCTTGAGGATCTTCTCGCGGCCGGTGACATCCGGGTTCGGCACGACGATCTGCCGGTCGAAGCGGCCCGGGCGCAGCAGCGCCGGGTCGAGCACGTCCGGACGGTTGGTTGCCGCGATGATGATGACGCCCTCGTTCGGCTCGAAGCCGTCCATCTCGACGAGCAACTGGTTCAGCGTCTGCTCGCGCTCGTCATTGCCGCCGCCCAGGCCGGCGCCGCGATGGCGGCCGACCGCGTCGATCTCGTCGATGAAGATGATGCAGGGCGCGTTCTTCTTCGCCTGCTCGAACATGTCGCGGACACGGCTGGCGCCGACGCCGACGAACATCTCGACGAAGTCGGAGCCCGAGATGGTGAAGAAGGGCACGTTCGCCTCGCCGGCGACGGCGCGCGCGGTCAGGGTCTTGCCGGTGCCCGGAGGGCCGACCAGCAGCACGCCGCGCGGGATGCGGCCGCCAAGGCGCTGGAACTTCTGCGGATCGCGAAGGAACTCGACGATCTCCTGCAGGTCTTCCTTGGCCTCGTCGATGCCGGCGACATCCTCGAAGGTGACGCGGCCATGCGCCTCGGTCAGCAGCTTGGCCTTCGACTTGCCGAAGCCCATCGCCTTGCCGCCCGAGCCCTGCATCTGGCGCATCACGAAGATCCAGATGCCGAGGATGATCAGCATCGGGAACCAGGAGATCAGCGCGCCGAGCAGCGAGAAGCTCTCCTGCGGCGGACGGGCGATGATGCGCACATCCCTGGAGCGCAGCAGCTCGACATATTCGCCGGCCGATTCGGGCGCATAGGACTGGAACGCACCGCCGCTGTTATAGGTGCCGATGATCTGCTGGCCCTGGATCGTCACCTCGCGCACATCGCCCTGCTCGGCCTGGTTCAGGAACTGAGAGAAGGGGATGTCGTTCGTCACCGTGCGCTGTCCCGGGCTCTGGAAGAGCTGGAACAGGGCGATCAGCAGCAGGCCGATAATCACCCAGAGGGCAAAATTGCGAAAATTGGTGTTCATGAGCGGTTCCTTCACCGCGGCACGGCGGCGGTCTGCGCTGGATAGACGTTCTTTAAGGCCAAGATAGGTCCGCCGAAAGGGGCTGCCAAGGCGACGATGGAGATTCGCACGCAACAGGTCTCGTTTTTCTTAAAAATCTTCGACAGCGAACGGATTGGCGGCAAGTTCCGCCCGCCGCAGGCTTTCTTCCGGCCCGAAGGGAACCAGTCGGATCCGTTCGGGCGGCGTTCCGGCAAGGCCGGGACAATAGGCCGCATCGCCCGGACCGAGCAGCAGGGGTGCGGCGGCGAAGGCAGGTGCCGGCCAGTCGCCCGCCGCCTTGCGGTCGATGCCGTGCTCCGAGAGCGTCCCCAAGGGCACGACACGAACCGTTTCGCCCCGCTCCACCTCCAGCAGGAAGCGCCGGTCGAAGACGGCCCGGCCGGGGCCGCGCAGTGTCACCGGCGCAAGTCCGCCTCTCCCCGGCTCGCGCCAGAAGACGATCTCGCCGCCGCGCCGGCGCGCCACCACGCCGGACAGCGTCGACTGGATCTCGGCATGTCCCGCCAGACGCTCCACCAGCCCCTCCAGCCGGGCGAGACGCGGCGGATAGGGCTCGCCGCCGGTCGCGGCCAGCAGCCTGGCGAAGAGGCGCAGCAGGCTCTCGCGCGGCAGGGTGGCGATCGCCTCCAGCCGCAGCCGCACCGGGCCGGCCGGATGGCGCAGGGCTCCGGCGGCCAGCGCCGCGTCGACCTGCGCGTCGATGGCGGCCGCCGCCGAGGCCAGCCGCCCGGCGGTGGCGGCAAGCGTCGTGGCATCGAGCCCCTCTCGGGCCAGCGCCGGCATCAGGCGGCGCAGGCGGGTGCGCGCATAGGCCGGATCGTCATTGGACGGGTCTTCGGCAAAGGCCTCGCCCGCCGCCCGGCAGGTGGCGACGAGGCTGGCCTTGGAGACGGCGAGCAGCGGCCGCAACACTTCGACGCAGGTCCCCTCCCCGTCGTGCCAGAGGCCCCGCGCCGGCATCGCCGCAAGGCCGTAGACACCGCTGCCGCGGGCAAGACGCAGCAGCAGCGTCTCGGCCTGGTCATCAAGATGATGGGCGAGCACCAGCGCCTCGGCGCCGAGCTCTGCACTGGCCTCGACAAGCAGGGTCCGGCGCAGGTCGCGCGCCGCCGCCTGGCGATTGGCAAAGGGCTTGGGCGCTCGCGATGTCAGGACCCGGCAGGCAAGGCCGAGCCGGTCGCAAAGCTGCGCCACGGCACGGGCCTCATGCGCCGCTTCGGGACGCAGGCCATGATCGACGGTCAGGACGTGAATATCGGGAGGGGCGGTCCTGCGCGCGCGCCAGGCGGCGACAAGCAGCAACAGGGCCGTGGAATCGGGGCCGCCGGAAACGCCGAGGGCGAGCGAGCGAAACGATGTCAGCGGTGCAAGGAGGGCGTCGGCCTGCGTCTCGCAGACGGGCCGCGCGCGGTCAGACGCAGCCACCGCTCTGCTGCTGGGCCTGGGCTTCGGCACGGATCGAGGTCGGCGCACCCGGATACTTGGTCAGGAGTTCGCTGAAGGTGGCGCAGGCCGCGTCCTTCTGACCGATCCCCTTCAGCGACAGGCCGAGCTTCAGCAGGCTGTCGGTGACCTTCGAACTGTCGGGATAGTCGGTATAGCTCTTCAGGAAGGCGTCGGCCGCATCGCGGTACTGCTTGCGGGCATAGAGGCTCTCTCCAAGCCAGAACTGGGCATTGGCCGCCAGCGGATCGTTCGGATGGTCCTGCAGGAAGCGCTTGAACCCGGCCTCCGCCCCGGCATAGTCGCCGGCCATGATCATCGAATACGCACCGTCATAGTCGCCGCGCGGCGATCCGCCGGACGGGACCGCCGCCATCTCGAATGTCTCCCGCGGCTGGCCGCCGGAGACGCCGGGGGGCAGGCTGTCCTGCCCTCCGCCGCCGGCAAATCCGCCCGGTTCGCTGGCAAAGCCGCCCGTGCCCGACTGTCCGCGCGCCAGAGCCGAGAGGTCGAGCGGGCCCGCCCCGAGCCCTGCCGTCTCCTCCTGCTCGTAGCCGCCTTCGGCGCCGAACTCGGCATCGCCCGATCCATCGACGGGAAGCTGGCCGAGCGTGCCGGTGGCAGGGCCGTAGCTCTCGCCACCGCCCTGCAGGCCGGCCAGACTGCCGGCCTCTCCGCCCCCGGTATCGGAGCGCTTGCGACCGCCCTGCTCCAACTGCTGGAAGCGGTACTCGTTGTCCTCCTGCATCCGCTGGAGCTGCTCCTGCAACTGTCGGATCTGGTAGGTAAGCTGCTCGATCTGGCCGGTCAGGCTCCGCACCTGCTCCTCGACCTGGTTGACCCGCACCGCCGCGTCGCCGTCGTTGCGCGACCCGAAAAGCTGGGCCGACGCCGACTGCGGCAGTGCCAGGAGCACCACCAGCGCGAAGACGCCGGGTAGAATTCTGAACGCCATGGGTTTCAATCGCTTCATGCCTGTCCTCCGCCCGTGCGGCAGACGGGCGACCGCCCGTCCGTCCGCCTGAACGCAATAGCACAGGGCGCCGCGACTTCGGCCAAATTTTGACGCGGGCCAAGGCATGCCGTCGCAACGCCTCGCCTAAAACAAAGAGCGGCCGCAGCGGTTTCCCGCCCGGCCGCCCCGAAGGCAGATAGATCGTTGCCGAGGCGCTGTCGCGCCGATCAGCTTCCGGCGTTGTCGAGCACGGTCACGCCGCGACGGTTCTGCGTCCAGCAGCTCTCGTCGTTGCAGACCGCGACCGGACGTTCCTTGCCGTAGGAGACCGTCTTGATCCGGTTGCCCGGGATGCCGCGCGCGACAAGATAGTTGCGCACCGCGTCGGCGCGCCTTGCGCCCAGCGCGATGTTGTACTGGCGCGTGCCGCGCTCGTCCGCATGGCCCTCGACCGTGACCGTGTAGCGGGCATAGCTGCGCAGCCACTGAGCCTGCTTGTCCAGCGTCGCCGTCGCCTGCGGCGTCAGCGTCGACTGGTCCTCGTTGAAGAAGACACGGTCGCCGACATTGACCACGAAGTCCTGGCCGCTGCCGGGCTGGACGTTGCCGGTCAGGCCGTCCGGCTTGGTCTGCGCGCAGGCGGCGAGAAGCATCGCGCCCACAACGACAGAAGCAATGCGCGCGCTTCGGCTACGCATTCCGAGATTGATCATCAAACACACTCCTGATCCCCACCACCCCGACAGGGTAAACGCTTCTACAGCGAAACCGGTTAAGCGCGCGTTCATCAACATGGTTAACGAACTCTTGCGCGCCACAGACGCAAGGGTCGTTCAACCCTAGCGGCTGGCTCCTATTCCAGCAAGGGCGACCACGCCGGATCCGACGCGAAGGCCGGCGTCGGCACCCGCTGCTCGTTGTAGCCGGTCAGATCCACGGTCCAGAGCTGCGGACCGCCCGTTGCGCCCGGCGTGTCGCGGAAGAACACCAGGACGCGGCCGTTCGGCGACCAGGCAGGCCCCTCGTTGTGATAGCCCTCGGTGAGGACGCGCTCGCCGGACCCGTCCGGCCGCATGACGCCGATCATGAAGCGGCCCTGATGCATCTTGGTGAAGGCGATCAGATCGCCGCGCGGCGACCAGACCGGCGTCGAGTAGCGGCCCGGGCCGAAGCTGATGCGCTGCGGATTGCCGCCATTGGCCTCCATCACATAGAGCTGCTGGGTGCCGCCGCGGTCGGACTCGAAGACGATCCGGCGTCCGTCCGGCGAATAGGACGGGCTGGTGTCGATCGCCGGCGTGTTGGTCAGCCGCGTCGTGCGGCGCGAGCGCAGGTCCATCTCGAAGATATTGGCATTGCCGCCCTGCTGCAGGCTCATCGCCACCCGCTGTCCGTCCGGCGAAAAGCGCGGGGCGAAGGTCATGCCCGGGAAGTTGCCCACCATCTCGCGCTGCCCGGTCTCGATGTTGAGCAGATAGACGCGCGGGTCGGTGCCCGCATAGGCCATGTAGGTGACTTCCTGGCGCGAGGGCGAGAAGCGCGGCGTCAGCACCAGTTCGTTGCCATTGGTCAGGTAGCGGACATTGGCGCCGTCCTGGTCCATGATCGCCAGGCGCTTGACGCGCTTGTCCTTGGTTCCGGTCTCGTCGATGAAGACGATGCGGGTGTCGAAATAACCCTTCTCGCCGGTCAGCCGCTCATAGATCGCATCGGCGATGATATGGGCCATCCGCCGCCAGTTGTCGGCAGTGGTGTAGAATTGCTGGCCGAGCATCTGCTGACCGGCAAAGACGTCCCACAGGCGGAACTCGGCGCGGATACGGCCGTCCGACTGCCGCTCGATGGCACCGACCACCAAGGCCTGCGCGCCGATCGGGCGCCAGGAGGCGAATTGCGGCGGCGTGTTCACATCGACATTGGTCTCGATGAAGCTTGCCGGATCGAGCGGCCGGAACAGGCCGGACCTGGCAAGGTCGGCCTTGATCACGTCGGTGATCTGCGAGGCAAGCTGCGCCTCACCGCCACGCCCTGCAAAAGCCGGCAGGGCGATGGGCAGCGGCTCGATATTGCCCTGGGTGATGTCGATCTCGATCACCGCCGATGCGCGCTCGGCCGGAAGCAGTCCGAAGCTCCAGATCACCGCCGCAAGCAGCAGGGCAGTGATCCGCAAGCCCGAGCTTGCAATGCTGGCAGATGCCTGTCTGATCATCCTCTAGGCTCCGTCGGTCCTGTGTCGCGGCGCACCGCGAAAGCGGATGTGCCGTGTCCCGGCCCATCCGTTGCGTGAGAATTCGTCATTTTCGCGTCCCTTGCGAATCTTGGCATATCCGCAACGGTCGTGGGATGTCCCGATCCATGCTCAGCCGCCGAGCAGTTCGCGCGGATCGAAATTGATGATCACTTCCCGCCAGGCATCGTATTTCGCCGCCGGCAGGGAATAGGGAGCGCAGCGCAGCACCGCCCGGCGCGCACTCTCCGCCGCGATGCCGAAGGACGGGTTGTTGCTGGAATTCATGATTTCCGGACGCTGGTCCACCTCGCCGCCCGGGGTGAGGAACACCTTGAGGCGGACATTGAGGTCACCCGCGCCGGCCGCGCCGGCCGGCGGGTTCCAGCAGCGCGAGATCTGCCCGCGCAGCGCGTCGATCTCCGACTGGCTCATCGTCACACCGCTCTGCCCCTGGCGGCTGCCGAGCGAGGCCGGCTGCGTCGAATTCGAGCTCGCCCCGCCCGCCGGCTCGACCTTGTTGAGCAGGGCGGCGATCTCGTTCGGATTGAAATTCTCGCGCGGCCGCTCGCGCTGCGGCTGCGCCGGCGGGGTCGGCTTGGAGCGCGGGCGCACGGTCGGCGGCGGCGGCGTTTCCGCCACCTTCTTCTCAGGCTCCGGGGCCGGGGTCGGCGCCGGCTCGGGCTCCGCCTTCGGCGCGGGAGGCTCGGGCGCCACCGGCTGCGGCTGCGGCTCGGGCGGCACGGGACGCTCGGGGGCGGGCGTCGGCTCCGGCGTGGGGGCGGGCGTTGGCGCGGGCGTTGCCTGGTTGGGACGCTTGGCCTCGGTCTCGGCCGGCTTCTCCTCCGCCTTCGGCTGCTCGACGGGCTTTTCGGTCGGCCGCGTCGCCTCGACCTCGCGCACTTCGGCCGTCTTCTCGCCGATGCGCAGGCGGGTCAGTTCGGAGACGGGCACCAGATCGACAGGCAGGCTGTCCACCGGCGCGATCTCGAACGGCTTCGCATCGGGGAAGGACATCACTCCCCAAAGCAGCACGGCCAGATGGCCGGCAGTCGATGCGATGAGCCCGACACGCATGGGCCTACTGCTGCTCCTCGAGCGTCACGAGGCCGATCCGCTTGTAGCCGGCCGCGCTGATCCGCCCCATCACCCGCATGATTGTGCCGTAGTCGGCGTTCTGGTCGCCGCGCACGAAGATCCGCTCCTCGTAGCCGGCGCGCGCGATCGCCTCCAGTTTCGGCACCACTTCCTCGGCGGCGATTTCCGTCTCCTGGATATAGATCCGCCCATCCGCGGCCACCGAAATCGTGATCGGCTCGGTGGCGCCTTCCATCGGGCTCGCCTGCGTCTCGGGCAGGTCGAGCGGCACGCCGACGGTGAGCAGCGGCGCCGCAACCATGAAGATGATCAGCAGCACCAGCATCACGTCCACGAAGGGCGTGACGTTGATCTCGCTCATCGGCTGGCTGCGCCTGCGGCGCCGCCGTCTGCCGGTGTCCTCGGGCGCCGCGCCGCCGGCGGACTGCATGCCCATGGGGTCAGCTCCTCTCGTCGATCTGACGCGACAGGATGGCGGAGAACTCGTCGGCGAACCCTTCCATCCGCGCGGCCAGCTTGCCGGCATCCGCCGACAGCTTGTTGTAGGCGATCACCGCCGGAATGGCCGCAAGCAGGCCGAGCGCGGTCGCAAGCAGCGCCTCGGCGATGCCAGGCGCGACGACGGCAAGGTTGGTGTTCTTGGAGGTGGCGATCGCCTGGAAGCTGGTCATGATGCCCCAGACCGTGCCGAACAGGCCGATGAACGGGGCCGCCGATCCGACGGTCGCCAGCACCAGCAGCCGTGCCTCCAGCCGTTCAGCCTCGCGGGCGATGGTCACGTCCATCACCCGGTCGATGCGCTGGCGCAGGCTGGCGATCGCCGGCCGCGCGCCCTCGTGGCTGCGTTTCCACTCGCGCATCGCGGCGATGAACAGCGCCGCCATCGAGTGGTTCGCCCGCCCCGACAGGGTCCGGTAGAGCTCCTCAAGCGACTGGCCGGACCAGAACACCGTCTCGAAGCGGTTCATCTGCCGCTTCGTGCGCGCGAACAGCAGCCACTTGTCGACGATGATCGCCCAGCACCAGATCGATGCCGCGACGAGGCCGAGCATCACCAGCTTGACGACGAGATGCGCCTGCAGGAACAGCGCGAAGAAGGACATGTCGCCCTGCGGTGCCGCGAGGGTCGTTTGTGCAAGTTCCACGGGATTCATCTAATTCAGGACCTCTTGCCCGATTCCATTGGCGCACATGCCGGATCGGTTGCCGGTTGCCCGTATCGATCGGGCCAGTCGGTTGTCCGCTGATCGACCGCCTCAATGACGAGCGATTTTGGCGAAACTGGGACTGTTTCCGCCGATAACCTGCGGCATTAAGCCAGCGTTAAGGTTACTGCCGCGTTAAGACGGCGCGATGTCGGCGGTCAGGCGGGCGGCGAGCGCCGGCGGCAGGCGGCGCGGCCGCCCTTGCGGAGAAATCACGGCAACCGTCACCAGGGCGGAAAACAGCAGAACCTCTGCGCGCCGCACCTCCTGGGCAAGGACGATGCGCGCGCCCCGCGCTTCAGTGAGGCGCGTTGCGACCTCCAGCCGGTCGTCGATGCGCGCCGGCGCGTGAAAATCGATCTCCATGTGCCGGACGGCGAAGGCCAGCGGTTCGCCATGGGCGCCGCTCGCCAGCTCATTGTGATGGACGCCGCACAGACGCAGGAAATCCGAGCGGCCACGCTCGGCGAATTTCAGATAGGCGGCGTGATAGACGACGCCGGTGAAATCGGTGTCCTCGTAATAGACCCGCACCGGCAGGACATGCCGCCCCTCCTCGATCCGGCCGGCAAGGTCCGGCCAGCGGCCATCCTCCTCACGTGTCGTCATCGGTGAACAGCCCGAGCTGCGGTGCGCCGCCGCCCTGCGGAACCGCCAGCCCCAGATGCTGGAAGGCGAGCGGCGTCAGGATGCGTCCGCGCGGCGTGCGCTGGATATAGCCCTGCTGGATCAGATAGGGCTCGACGATCTCCTCGATGGCATCGCGCGGTTCCGACAGGGCGGCGGCGATGGTCTCGATGCCGACCGGCCCGCCGCCGAATTTCAGCGCGATCTGGTTGAGATAGCGCCGGTCGAGCTGGTCGAGGCCGGCGCTGTCCACCTCGAGCTGGGTCAGCGCCCGGTCGGCGATGGCGGCATCCACCGTTTCCTGACCGGCGACCACCGCGAAGTCGCGCACCCGCCGCAGCAGGCGGCCGGCGATGCGCGGCGTGCCGCGCGCGCGCCGGGCGATCTCCCGCGCCCCGTCGTCGCTCATGCCGAGGCCGAGGATGCGGGCGCCGCGCCGCACGATCAGTTCCAGCTCCTCGGAGGTGTAGAACTGCAGGCGGACGGGAATGCCGAACCGGTCGCGCAGCGGCGTCGTCAGCAGGCCGAGCCGCGTCGTCGCTGCGACCAGGGTGAAGCGCGCGAGGTCGATCTTCACCGAACGCGCCGCCGGGCCCTCGCCGATGATCAGGTCGAGCTGGAAGTCCTCCATCGCCGGATAGAGCACTTCTTCGACGGCCGGGCTGAGACGGTGGATCTCGTCGATGAACAGAACGTCGCGGTCCTCCAGATTGGTCAGCAAGGCAGCAAGATCGCCGGCCTTGGCGATCACCGGGCCGGAGGTCGCGCGGAAATTGACGCCGAGCTCCCGCGCCATGATCTGGGCGAGCGTCGTCTTGCCGAGACCCGGTGGTCCGACGAAGAGCACGTGATCGAGCGCCTCGCCGCGGGCTTTGGCCGCGCCGATGAAGACCTTGAGGTTGGCGCGCGCCTGCGCCTGGCCGACGAAATCGTCGAGCACCTGCGGGCGCATCGTCGTGTCGATCTCGTCGCCGCGCAGTTCCGGCGAGACGAGGCGGCCGGCGTCCTCGCTCATCTGGCAAGCTCCTTGAGGCCGAGACGGATCAGCGTGGCAGCCTCGGCGCCCTCGCCCGCGCTCTTGACGGCGGCGGCCACCGCGGCGCTCGCCTGCGCCGGCTGATAGCCGAGATTGACGAGGGCCGACACCGCATCGCCGACCGCGGTCGGCACGGCGGCGGAGGCCTGCTGCGCGGCGGCGATGGTGCCCGCATCGACGCTGGCAAAGGCCGGCGCCTTGCTCTTCAGTTCGGTGACGATGCGCTCGGCGACCCGCTTGCCGATGCCCGGCGCACGGGCGATCTGGGCGGTGTCGCCCAGCGCCACCGCATTGGCGAGTTCGGACGCCTTCATCACGCCGAGCGCCGCCAGCGCCACCTTGGCGCCGACCCCCTGGACGGTCATCAGCAGTTGGAACCAGGCCTTTTCCGAGGCGCTGGAAAAGCCGTAAAGGCGGATCATGTCCTCGCGCACCAGGGTCTCGATATGCAGCACCGCCGCCTCGCCGCGCCCCGGCAGGCCCTGCAGCACGCGCGCCGGCGCATAGACCAGATAGCCGACGCCATGAACATCGAGAATCAGGTGATCGTCGCCGATCTCGTCGACCACCCCCTTGAGCTTGCCGATCATGCCCGTCTCCCGGCTCCCATGGACAGAGTCATCGCGCCAGCTTCTCGGCGATGCGCGCCGCCGCCGGCGTCACCCGGTGCTGGGCATGGCAGATGGCGATGGCCAGCGCGTCCGCCGCATCGTCGGAATTGAACGTCGCCTTCGGCATCAGCACCTTCACCATCATGCGGATCTGGTCCTTCTCCGCGTGGCCGGTGCCGACGACCGTCTTCTTGACGAGGTTCGGCGCGTATTCGGACACGGCGAGGCCGTTCAGCGCCGGCACGAGCAGCGCGATGCCTCGCGCCTGGCCAAGCTTCAGCGTCGCCCCGGCATCCTTGTTGACGAAGGTGAGTTCCACCGCCGCCTCGTCCGGTGCCTGCTGCCCGACGACCTCCTGCAACCCGTCATGCAACTGGCGCAGCCGGTCGGACAGCGGCAGCCGGTTGTCGGAGAGGACCGTACCGCTCGCGGCGAAGCCCATGCGGTTGCCCTCGACCACGATCACCCCCCAGCCGGTGCGCCGGAGGCCTGGATCGATGCCAAGGATGCGAATCGGGAGTGCCATGGAACAAATCGGTAACGCCATTCGCCGCCCCTGACCAGCGCGGACATGGCGCCAGCCCCGCAAACCAGCAGAAAACCGGGCGCCGTAAACGACGAAAGCCCGGCGAGAAACCCGCCGGGCTTTTGCAGGGACGCAAAGGAAGCGCGTCGCTCAGGCCGCCGTCAGGCGGGCCAGCGTTTCCTCGTCGACGTCGAAGTTGGAGTAGACGTTCTGCACGTCGTCGTCGTCTTCCAGCAGGCCGATCAGCTTCAGCATGGTCTGGGCCTTGTCGGCATCGACCGGGGTCAGCGTCTGCGGCTTCCACACGGTCTTGACGGTCTCGGCCTCGCCGAGCGTGCCTTCCAGCGCCTTGGAGACCTCGCCGAGATCCTCGAAGGCGCAGGTGACCACGTGGCTGGTCTCGTCCGACTGCACGTCCTCGGCGCCCGCTTCGATGGCGGCCTCCAGAATGGCGTCGGCGCTGCCGGCCGAGGCCGGATAGACGATCTCGCCGATACGGTCGAACATGAAGGCGACCGAGCCGGTCTCACCCATCGAGCCGCCGCACTTGGAGAAGTAGGAGCGCACGTTGGAGGCCGAGCGGTTGCGGTTGTCGGTCAGCACCTCGACGATCACCGCGACGCCCGCCGGGCCGTAGCCCTCGTAGCGGATCTCCTCGTAATTGTCGCCGTCACCGGCCTGCGACTTGTTGATGGCCCGCTGGATGTTGTCCTTGGGCATCGACTGCGCCCTGGCGTTCTGCACGGCCAGGCGCAGGCGCGGATTGGAGTTGATGTCCGTGCCGCCCATCTTCGCCGCGACCGTGATCTCCTTCGACAGTTTGGAGAAGATCTTCGAGCGGACCGCGTCCTGACGGCCCTTCCGGTGCATGATGTTCTTGAATTGGGAATGTCCGGCCATGTCGCTTCCTGGTCTTGTCGGGAACGCCGGCGGTCTCGGCCACGCCTTGGCGCGGCCCGGACACGGTCTCCAGGCGCGTTCCTCCCGGATTGATGTCGGGCAGGCGGGCCCGATCGGGTGCTGCCGATCCCGATCCGCCTGCAATCTCAAAAGATCGGCGCGTTATAGGCCGCAGCGGCAAGAAAATCCAGCATCCGCTGGCGATGCCGGCAACGCCTTTTGCGTCATCCTGCCGTCCAGAACGCGGGCAGCGCGCGGGTCAGTCGCCCGCCCAGCCGCACCGGTTCGATGGCGGTGGCAAGGCCGCTGGCGTCGTCCACCTCGACCGCGACCCCGCACACCGTCGCCTCGCCCGTTGCCGGGGTGAAGCGCCCGGACGGGATCTTGCGCAGGAAGCGGGAGATCGGCTCGTCCTTCTCCATGCCGAGCACCGAATCGTAGTCGCCGCACATGCCGGCATCGCTCATATAGGCGGTGCCACCGGGAAGGATCTGATGGTCGGCGGTGGGCACATGCGTGTGCGTTCCCACCACCAGCGTCGCCCGCCCGTCGACGAAATGCGCCAGCGCCTGCTTCTCGCTGGTCGCCTCCGCATGCATGTCGATGACGATGGCATCCGCCACCCGGCCGAGCGGCGTTGCGTCGAGCACCCGCTCCACCGCAACGAAAGGATCGTCGAGACTGTCCATGAACACCCGGCCCATGACATTCATCACCAGCACCCTTGCGCCGTTGCGCGCGGTGAACAGGTTGGCGCCGCGCCCCGGCGCCCCTTGCGGAAAGTTGAGCGGGCGCAACAGGCGGTCCTGCCGCTCGATATAGACCAGCGTGTCGCGCTGGTCCCACACGTGATTGCCGGTGGTGACGACATCCGCCCCCGCATCCAGCACGTCCTGCAGGATCTCCTCGGTGATACCGAAGCCGGCCGCCGAGTTCTCCCCGTTGACGATCACGAAGTCGATGGAGTGGCGCTCGACCAGCCCCGGCAGCAGATCGGTCGCCGCCTGGCGGCCGCTGCGGCCGACGAGATCTCCCAGAAACAGCAGCCTCATGCCCGCTCGGGTCCTTCCAGTTGGATGAAGCCGCGCTCGGTCAGGATCCGGTCGAGGCGGCGGTCGTGGGGTTCCTCCGGCACGCTTTCCACGTCCTGCAGCGAAAAGGCAATACCGACGGTTGCCGGCGGCGCGCCGCGCGCGGCGGCAATGCGCGCGATCGCCCGGTCGTAATAGCCCCGGCCATAGCCGATCCGCCCGCCGCGCCGGTCGAAGGCGGCCAGCGGCACCAGCATGCAGTCGGGCACAAGGACGTCCGCATCGGCCGGCGGTTCGGCCGTGCCGAAGCCGGCGGGCACCAGCACGGTCTCGCGGGTCAGCCGGCGGAACACCAGGTCGCCGTCGACGATCGCCGGCAGGCACAGCGCATGCCCGCGCGCCCGCAGCACGTCCATCAACGGCCGGGGATCGATCTCGTCCCGGATCGGCCAGAAGCCGGAGACGACGGCGCCCTCCGGAAAACGCAGCGCATCAACGGCCTCGGCCAGCGCCAGGCCGCCCTCGATCCGCGCCTGGACGGGCAGGCCGGCGCGGCGCCCGAGCGCCTCCTTGCGGCGCAGGGACTTCAAGTCGCGCAGGGCGCGAATCTCTTGCGGAATGTCGGTATCGGGAAAGATCAAGCGTCGCGCTCCCCGGTGCGGCGGCCGAAAGGGCTGCCGACGCTCCGTCCAGGGCGACGGCGATAGAGGCAAATGACGTGGCCACCTCGGCCGTTGGAGGTTGCAATCCCGGGAAACCTACAGAGTAGGTGGGCGCCGTATGCCCCAGCCCACGGGCCGGAGCAGGAACAGCTCCCTAGGGATGCGTAAGGCCCCGGGGATATGTCTCCTGACGCACCGCGCAGCCACGCCAATTCCGATATAGGGTCGCTTTGCCGCGAAATACAACACACGTTTTCGCATGGCCGGCCGGCAGCGCGCGGAATGCCCGGCGCCCGCGGCCGGTCACGCATCCGCGGGTCGCAGCGATCGCGCCAGCCCGTCCGCCAGCGCCTCGACCTTTTCGGCCGCGTTGACGATGCGGCCGGCAAGCTCGGCTTCGTTGCGCGCCGCGCTGTCCAGTGCCACCCTTCGCGCCTCGCGCAGGCTGTCGACCTCGTCCTGCAGCGCCGCGAGCCGCCGCTCGCGCTCCACCAGTTCGTCGGTGACCATGATCCCGGCCATCACCGTCAGGCGCAGGTCGCCGATCTCGCCGAAACTGCCGCGCAGGCTGTCGATGGCGCTGTCGAAGCGGCGGGCAAGCGCGGTCAGCCGCTCTTCCTCGCCGTCGTCGCAGGCCATGCGGAAGCTGCGTCCGTTGATCGTCACGATTATCTGAGCCATCGCCTCGCCGCCTCAGCCGCCATGCGTCTCGAGCACGGAGCGGATCGATTCCATCGCCGACACCAGCCGTCGCGACACCTCGCGATTGGCGTCCTCGAGCCGGGCGACACGCGCCTCGGCGGTGTCCAGCGTCGCGGCCAGCGAGGACCGGTCCTCGCCCAACCGCTGCAATTCCTCCTGCAGGCCGCTCAGCGACATGTCCGCCTCCAGCCGCCGCTGCACCGCCGCGTCCAGCCGGGCCACGGCCCGCGCCAGCCGGTCCAGCGCGGCATCGACGCTGGCGCCGGGACCTGCCGCGGACGCGACCGGCCGGGTCTCGCCCCTGCCCGTCTGCCCCCCGGAAACCCCCGACGTATCGTCCATTCCAACCCCTTGTGGATTCGCGGCCGGCACCGCGCCGCCCGCAGGCGCAATACCCGCATCCGTCCCCTGCCGCTATACCATTCCTTGCCGCCCGATGCGAGATGGGGGGCAAGGCCGTGCGACAGGCCTTGCGGCGATCCGTTTTGTTGACTCGCCCAAGGTTCCTGATATTTGTCGAGCCGCCTCGGCGGGCTCCGGTGAAAACCGGTCGCAACCGCCGGAAAACCGATATCGCCGGCGGCCCGGACACGACCCGCGCCGACCCGTCCCGACCGGGCGCAGCGCCTCCCTGACGCGCCCTGGGACAGGCCGGAGGCGTACAACCGGGACCCGTGCGGTGCCCGCATCACGGACGAGTAGCCCGCGTGGGCCACCGACAGGGACGAACGGAATCAGATGACCGATCTCGTAAAGCACAATCGCATGGCCAATGCGATCCGTTTCCTCGCAGCAGATGCCGTGGAAGCGGCCAAGTCCGGCCATCCCGGCCTGCCGATGGGCGCGGCCGACATCGCGACCGTGCTGTTCACCCAGGTGATGCACTACGACCCGACCCGCCCGGACTGGCCGGACCGCGACCGCTTCGTGCTGTCGGCCGGCCATGGCTCGATGCTGCTCTATGCGGTCCATTACCTGCTCGGCTCCGAGGACTTCACCCTCGACCAGCTCAAGAAGTTCCGCCAGATCGGCGCGCTGACCGCCGGTCACCCCGAATACGGCCACGGTGCCGGCATCGAGACCACCACCGGCCCGCTCGGCCAGGGCCTTGCCAATGCCGTCGGCATGGCGATCTCCGAACGCCATCTGCGCGAGACCTTCGGCGCCGACCTTACCGACCACTACACTTATGTGCTGGCCGGTGACGGCTGTCTGATGGAAGGCATCAGCCAGGAGGCGATCTCGCTCGCCGGTCACCTGAAGCTCAATCGCCTGATCGTCATCTGGGACGACAACGGCATCTCCATCGATGGCAAGGTGTCGCTCACCGACAGCACCAACCAGCTCGAGCGCTTCGAGGCCAGCGGCTGGAAGACCGTCGCCATCGACGGCCACGATCCGGTGGCGATCGCCGCCGCGCTGACCGAGGCGCGCAACAGCGACCGTCCGACCCTGATCGCCGCCAAGACCGTCATCGGCTTCGGCGCACCGAACAAGGCCGGCTCGGAAAAGGTGCACGGCTCGCCGCTCGGCGCCGAGGAACTGGCCGCGACCCGCAAGGCGCTCGGCTGGGCGCATGAGGCCTTCGAGGTGCCCAGCGACATTCTCGACGCCTGGCGCATCGCCGGCCTGCGCTCCGGCCAGGCCCGCAAGGAGTGGGAAAAGCGCCTTGCCGCCGCCGACACCGAGCGGCGCTCGGAGTTCGAGCGGCGCCTGCGCGGCGACCTGCCCGCCGGCTTCGGCGAGGCGATGGCGAAGCTCAAGAAGCAGATCGCCCAGGACAAGCCGACCATGGCGACCCGCAAGGCCTCCGAATATGTGCTCGGCACGATCACCAAGGTGGTGCCGGAGACGATCGGCGGCTCGGCCGACCTGACCGGCTCCAACAACACCCGGACCGCCGACACCGCCCCGATCACGCCGGACGACTTCACCGGCCGCTACCTGCACTGGGGCATCCGCGAGCACGGCATGGCCGCGGCGATGAACGGCATGGCGCTGCATGGCGGCACCATCCCCTATTCCGGCACCTTCCTGGTGTTCTCCGACTATGCCCGTCCGGCCATCCGCCTGGCGGCGCTGATGCGCCAGCGGGTCATCCATGTGATGACCCATGACAGCATCGGTCTCGGCGAGGACGGCCCGACCCACCAGCCGGTCGAGCATTACGCCGCGCTGCGGGCGATCCCCAATCTCGACTTCTACCGCCCCGCCGACGTCACCGAGACGCTGGAATGCTGGCAGTTGGCGCTGGAAACCAGCGAGACGCCGAGCGTTCTCGCCCTGACGCGCCAGAACCTGCCGGCGGTGCGCACCAGCTTCGAGGCCGAGAACCTGTCCGCCCGCGGTGCCTATGTCCTCGCCGACAGCGACGAGGCGCCCGAAGTCACCATCTTCGCCTCCGGCTCGGAGATCGAGATCGCGCTGCAGGCCCGCGAGACGCTGGAGGCCGCCGGCACCGCGACCCGCGTCGTCTCCGTGCCCTGCATGGAGCGGTTCGAGCGCCAGTCGGCCGACTACCGCTCCGACATCGCCGGCGGGGCGAAGGTCAAGGTCGCCATCGAGGCCGGCATCCGCATGGGCTGGGACGCCATCATCGGCGCCGACGGCATCTTCGTCGGCATGACCGGCTTCGGCGCGAGCGGCCCCTATCAGGAGCTCTACCGCCACTTCGGCATCACCGCCGAGGCGGTGGTCACCGCCGTCAACGCCCGCCTGTAAGCGGCGGTTCCGGCACCAACCTGACGGGCGGCGCAGCGCCGCCGCCCTCTCCTGCCCGTTGCGCTGACGCAGCGATCGGCTGTAAGACCTGTCGATCATCGGGAGATCGCCGACGTGTCGCCCACCCCCGGGGAACGCCGTTCCACTCACGCCCTCTGGCGCTCGATTGCCGAGCGTCCCTGGATCATGGCGCTTGCCATCGCCATGGCGCTCGCGCTGCTGCCGGTCGCCGTCTGGCTGGATCTCCGGAACCTTTCCGACGCCGGCCTGGCGACCCAGGCGCGCACCCTCAACGCCATGGTGTCGGAGATCCGCGCCTATTACGGCTCCAACGTGGTCGGCCGTGTCCAGGCCCATACCGGCGATTCCGTCGCCGTTCACAATTACGAGGACGTGCCGGGAGCAATCCCGATCCCGGCGACCCTGTCGCTGGAACTGGGCGGGGTGATCGCCGGCCGTGGCGGCGGCGATGTCGAGTACCGCTTCGTCTCCGATCTGCCCTTCGCCAACCGGGCCTCCCACAAGCTCGACGCTTTCGAGGCCGGCGCGCTGGCGAGTTTCCGCCAGAGCCGTTCGGCCGATGCGGTCGCCACCGATTTCTCCGGCTCGCTGTTCGAGCGGCAGATCCGCATGGCCGTTCCGGTGGTTCTGGGCCAGGCTTGCGTCTCCTGCCACAACACCCATCCCGAAAGCCCGAGGCACGACTGGCAGGTCGGCGACGTGCGCGGCATCCAGGCCATCACCGTCCACCAGCCGATCGCCAGGAACCTGTTCTCCTTCAAGTATCTGTTCCTCTACTTCGCCGGAGCGAGCGCCTTCGGCGCCGCCTTCGCAGGATTGCAATGGCGGCAGGCCAACGATTTCCGCCGGATGAACGCGGAGCTTGAGGAGGCGAACGGCTTCCTTGCCTCCATCTCGATGAAGATCTCGAAATATCTCTCGCCGCAGATCTACAAGTCGATCTTCTCCGGCGAGAAGGACGTGGTGATCTCCACCGAGCGCAAAAAGCTGACGATCTTCTTCTCCGACATCAAGGACTTCACGGAGACGGCCGAGCACCTGCAGCCCGAGGAGCTGACCAGCCTGCTCAACGAGTATTTCACGGAAATGTCCGCCATCGCCCAGGCGCATGGCGCCACCGTCGACAAGTTCATCGGCGATGCGATCCTCGCCTTCTTCGGCGATCCGGAGACGCGCGGCGCGCGCGAGGATGCCAATGCCTGCCTCGACATGGCGATCGCGATGCAGAAGCGCATGGCGGAACTGAACGCGCTCTGGCGCCGGCGCGGGATCGAAAAGCCGTTCGAGGTCCGCATGGGCATCAACACCGGCTATTGCAATGTCGGCAATTTCGGCTCGTCCGACCGCATGGACTACACGATCATCGGCGCGGAGGCGAACCTGGCCGCCCGCCTGCAGGGGATCGCCCAGCCCGGCGGCATCGTCATCTCCTACGAGACCTGGGCGCATGTGCAGGACCGGGTGCGCGTGCGCCGGCTGGAACCGATCACGCTGAAGGGCATTCCCGGAGAGATCGTGCCCTATGCCGTCGAGGGGCTGCGCGAGGCGGACGCAGCCCATCCGCAGACCATCAGCGAGGAGGACGAGGGCCTCGTTCTCCATCTCGACCTTGCGAAACTCGACGCCGAAGCCCGGCGCAAGGCCGAGGCCGTGCTGGAAAAGGCCCTCGGCGCGGTGCGGATGCGGGAGACGGCAGCAAACGACAAGGCCTGAGACATGCGCGCGCATCGGCCAGATATGTTGCTTGAACCCGTTGCATCCGTGACGAGGCTTCGGTAACCAGCCATCGGGCGCCGTGAAACGGCGCTCCAAAGACGACAGGAGCCGGACAACACGGTATTGGATCGCCCGGCTCGGCCAGATCAATCGCCCAAGGAACGCGGTTCGCCGCCACAGGAGAGACACGCATGACCGTGAAGGTTGCCATCAACGGGTTTGGTCGCATCGGACGCAACGTGCTGCGCGCCATCGTGGAGTCGGGCCGGACCGACATCCAGGTCGTAGCGATCAACGATCTCGGCCCGGTCGAGACCAACGCCCACCTGCTGCGCTATGACTCCGTCCATGGTCGCTTCCCGGCGACGGTGACCGTCGACGGCGACACGATCGACGTCGGCACCGGCCCGATCAAGGTCACTGCGGTGCGCGACCCCAAGGACCTGCCCTGGGGCGATCTCGGCGTCGACATCGCCATGGAGTGCACCGGCATCTTCACCGACCGCGCCAAGGCCGCCCTGCACCTGGAGAACGGCTCCAAGCGCGTGCTGGTCTCCGCCCCGGCCAACGGTGCCGACCTGACGGTCGTCTACGGCGTCAACCACGACAAGCTCTCCAGCGAGCACAAGGTCGTCTCCAACGCCTCCTGCACCACCAACTGCCTGGCGCCGGTCGCCAAGGTCCTCAACGACGCCTTCGGCATCGAGAAGGGCTTCATGACCACGGTGCATGCCTATACCGGCGACCAGCCGACCCTCGACACCATGCACAAGGATCTCTATCGCGCCCGCGCCGCGGCGATGTCGATGATCCCGACCTCGACCGGCGCCGCCAAGGCCGTCGGCCTGGTGCTGCCGGAGCTGAACGGCAAGCTTGACGGCGTCTCGATCCGCGTTCCGACGCCGAACGTCTCGGTCGTCGACTTCAAGTTCGTGCCCAAGCGCAAGGTCACCGTGGCCGAGGTCAACGCCGCGCTGGTGGCGGCCGCCGACGGCGCGCTCAAGGGCATCCTCGCCTATACCGACGAGCCGCTGGTCTCCATCGACCTCAACCACAACGGCGCCTCGTCGACCTTCGCGCTCGACCAGACCAAGGTGATCGATGGCGACCTCGTCCGCGTGATGTCCTGGTACGACAACGAGTGGGGCTTCTCCAACCGCATGTCGGACACCGCGGTGGCCTTCGCAAAGACCATCTGACTTGGCAGGCACGGCCGGCGCCCCTCGCGCCGGCCGTTGCGCATGAGACATCCAGGCGAGCGACCATGACCTTCAAGACCCTTGACGATCTCGGCAACCTGTCCGGCCGTCGCGCGCTGGTGCGCGTCGACCTGAACGTGCCGATGGACGGCAGCCGGGTGACCGACACCACTCGCATCGACCGGGTTCTGCCGACCATCCGCGAACTCGCCGACAAGGGCGCGCGGGTGGTGCTGCTCGCCCATTTCGGCCGCCCCAAGGGTGCCGTGGTGCCGCAGATGAGCCTTGCGCCCGTCGCCGCCGCCCTCTCCGATCGCCTCGGCCGGCCGGTCGCCTTTGCCGCGGACTGCATCGGCGCTGCCGCCGCCTCCGTCATTGACGGGCTGAAGGACGGCGATGTCGCGCTGCTGGAGAACACCCGCTTCCACGCCGGCGAGGAAAAGAACGACGGTGCCTTTGCCGATGCGCTCGCCGCGCTCGGCGACATCTATGTCAACGACGCCTTCTCCGCCGCTCACCGCGCCCATGCCTCCACAGAAGGCCTCGCCCGCCGCCTGCCGGCCTATGCCGGCCGCACCATGCAGGCGGAGCTGGAGGCGCTCGCCTCGGCCCTGACCACGCCGGTGCGCCCGGTGCTCGCCGTCGTCGGCGGCGCCAAGGTCTCCTCCAAGATCGACCTGCTCGAGAACCTGGTGAAGAAGGTCGACCTGCTGGTGATCGGCGGCGGCATGGCCAACACCTTCCTCGCCGCCAAGGGCGTCTCGGTCGGCAAGTCGCTGTGCGAGCACGACCTTGCCGACACCGCGCGGCGGATCATGGATGCGGCCGCAGCCGCCGGCTGCGAGATCGTGCTGCCGGTCGATGCGGTCGTTGCCCGCGAGTTCAAGGCAGGCGCGGCCAGCGAGACCGTTGCCGTCGATGCGGTGCCGGAAGATGCGATGATCCTCGACGTCGGCCCGGCCTCGGTCGCCAATGTCGCAGCGAAGATCGACGCCGCCGCCACCCTGGTGTGGAACGGCCCGCTCGGCGCCTTCGAGATCGAGCCCTTCGACATCGCCACGGTGGCCGCCGCCCGCCATGCCGCCGGGCGCAGCAGCAACGGATCGCTGACCAGCGTCGCCGGCGGCGGCGACACGGTCGCCGCGCTCAACCATGCCGGCGTCGCCGACGATTTCACCTATGTCTCGACCGCCGGCGGCGCCTTCCTCGAATGGCTCGAGGGCAAGGTTCTGCCGGGCGTCGTCGCGCTCGAGAATTAAGCCTTTCGGCGAAACAGCTTGCGCCGCGCCTGCAAAAGCGCGGCGCTTTTGATAGAACGCCGCCAACGCAGAGCGGCAACGCTTGCACGCAAGAAGAGGGTCTCATCGGATGAGTGAACGTCTCGAGGATATCGCACAGGCCATGGTGGCCACCGGTCAGGGCATCCTTGCCGCCGACGAAAGCACCGGCACGATCAAGAAGCGCTTCGACCAGATCGGCACGGAGAACACCGAGGACAACCGCCGTGCCTATCGCGAGATGCTGTTCTCCAGCACCGAGGCGATGACCGACTGCATTTCCGGCGTCATCCTGTTCGACGAGACGCTGCGCCAGAAGGCGGCCGACGGCACGCCCTTCGTCGAGATGATCCGCAAGGCCGGCGCCGTTCCGGGCATCAAGGTCGACAAGGGCGCCAAGCCGCTTGCCGGCTTCCCCGGCGAGACCGTCACCGAAGGCCTCGACGGGCTGCGCGAGCGTCTTGCCGAGTATTACGAGCTCGGCGCCCGTTTCGCCAAGTGGCGCGCGGTGATCGACATCAACGAGGAGGACGGCCTGCCGTCCAGCACCTGCATCCAGACCAACGCCCATGCGCTGGCCCGCTATGCCGCCCTGTGCCAGGAAGCCGGCATCGTGCCGATCGTCGAGCCGGAAGTGCTGATGGACGGCCCCTCGGCGGCCCATGACATCGAGACCTGTTACGAGGTCACCGAGTGGACGCTGAACACCGTGTTCGCCGAGCTGTTCCAGATGGACATCCTGCTCGAGGGCATCATCCTCAAGCCGAACATGATCGTGCCGGGCAAGAACGCCCCGATCCAGGCCACGGCCGAGGAAGTCGCCGAGCTCACCCTGCGCTGCCTCAAGGCCACGGTGCCGGCGGCCGTGCCGGGCATCGCCTTCCTGTCCGGCGGCCAGTCCGACATCGAGGCGACCGAGCACCTGCATCTGATGAACGCCGCCGGCCCGCTTCCCTGGAAGCTGACCTTCTCCTATGGCCGCGCTTTGCAGCAGGCCGCGCTGAAGGCCTGGGGCGGCAAGCCGGAGAACGTTCCGGCCGGCCAGGCCGCGTTCCTGCACCGCGCCCGCATGAACGGGCTCGCCGCCAAGGGCGAATGGGCCAAGGCGCTCGAGACCGCCTGACCGGACACCGATCCGACCGGCAAGCTTGACGAGAGGGGCGGTTTCGCCCCTCTTTTGCCGTGATCGCCCCTCATTCCGGGACGGGTTCCGATTGCCCGGCCCACGAAGCGGAAGGATGCGCCGTGCACCCGCGCCTCTACCTGATTACGCCCGCAAGTTTCGAGCTCGACGGGTTCTGCAAGGACCTCGCCTCCGCCCTTGCCGGCGGCGACGTGGCCTGCCTGCTGATCACCGACGGCGGCTGGGGCGAGGCCGGCTTCCAGAAGATCGCCGAGACCATCGTGCCGATCGCCCAGGCGGCGGGCACCGCCGTGCTGGTGCAGAACGATTCGCGCGCCGCCGGCCGCAGCCGCGCCGACGGCATCCATGTCGACACCTCCGACGAGGACCTGAAGCGCGCGCTGGAGACGTTCCAGCCCCGCGGCATCGTCGGCGCGGGCGACATCCGCACCCGCCATGACGCGATGACCCTCGCCGAACTCGGCGTCGACTACGTGATGTTCGGCCTGCTGGCGCGCGAGGAGGACGTCGAGCCGCACGCCAAGACGCTGCAATTCTCGTCCTGGTGGGCGGAAATGTTCGAGACGCCCTGCGTCGCCCTGTGCGGCAGCGACCTCGCCGGCGTCGAGACCTGTGCCGCCACCGGCGCCGATTTCGTCGCCCTGCGCGGCGCCGTGTGGAACCATCCGGACGGTCCCGAGGCGGCGGTGCGCGCGGCCAACGAGGTGCTGTCCCGCTTCGAACTGACGGAGGCGGATGGCGGATGAGCGCGCGCGGAGGGTGGCAGGCAGGCATGCTGGCAGTGCTGCTGTCCCTGTGGACGGCGGCGCCTCCCGCCCTTGCCCAGGACACCCCCGCAGAAGCAGCCCCCGAAGCTGCCCCCGAAACAGCAGCCGAAACGCCGGCCGAACCACCTGCTGAGGCGGACGCCGCGACCGCCGCTCCGGCGCCGGATCTTCCCGGGGCCGGCAGGATGCCCACGCCCGAGGAGATCGCCGAGCGGCTCTCCTCCGTGCTGCAGCGCCCGGTCAGCCCGGACGCGGACAGTCCCCTTCTCGTGCCGCCCACCAGCGTCGCCCCGCCGCTGCCCCTCCAGGTCGAGGACGAGGTCCGCGACTACGCCTATGGCGCCTTCCAGCGCGGCTGGTATCTGACCGCCCTGGCGCGGGCGACACCGCGTGCCGAGGCCGGGGATGCCGCCGCGCAGACCCTGCTCGGCGTGCTCTACGAGACCGGGCGCGGCCTGCCGCAGGACGCGGAACTGGCGGCGAGCTGGTACCAGCTCGCCGCCAACAATGGCGACACCCGCGCCGCCCTGCGCTACGGCCTGATGCTGCTCAACGGCCTCGGCGTCGCGCAGGACAAGGTGAAGGCCGGCGACATGTTCGAGATCGCCGCCAATGCCGGCATTCCGGAGGCCATCTACAATCTCGCCGGCCTCTATCGCACCGGCGAGGGACGGCCGCTCGATCCCGACCGGGCGCTGGAGCTGCTGGAAAAGGCCGCCGATCTCGATGATGTCGACGCCCGCTTCCAGCTCGCCCAGTTCTATCTCGACGGCCCCGCCGACATCCGCAGCGAGACCCGCGCCGCCTTCTGGATGGGGCGCGCCGCGCGCCAGGGCCATGTCGGGGCGCAGGTTCGCTACGCCATCCTGCGCTTCAACGGCCGCGGCGTCGATCCGGACGAGACGGAGGCGGCCGACTGGTTCGAGCGCGCCGCCAGCGCCGGCAACCCGGTGGCGATGAACCGGCTGGCGCGGATCTATGCCTTCGGCCGCGGCCGCGAGATCGACCTGGAGAAGGCGGCCGGCTGGCACATGGCCGCCCGCGCGCTCGGCATCTCGGATCTGGAGATGGACGGCGTGCTCGCCTCGATCGACCTGGAGACGCTGGCCAAGGCGACCGCCTTCGCCGAAAGCTATGCGGCGGCGGCCGACCTGACCGTCGAGGACAGCCCCGACCTCACGCCCTGAGCCGGCAAAACCGCCTTTTTGCTTGATTGGCAACCGGAAGTGTGGTGGACAGGCCGCGCACCAGACATTGTGCCCGGCCGACGCAACGGCGCCCATGCCAGGGGCCTGCCCGGACGGGCCCGGCGGCCCAGGCGGCGCCGGAGACGCCTGCGGCAGGGGCAGCGGATTGCCCCCGCGGAGCGAACCGCCGCAGGACAGTTGGAAACGGAAGAAGACACATGAAGATCAACGGGAACGAGATCAAGCCGGGCAACGTGCTGCAGCACCAGGAGACGCTCTGGGCGGTCGTCAAGGTCGAGCACGTCAAGCCGGGCAAGGGCGGCGCCTTCGCCCAGGTCGAGATGAAGAACCTCATCGACGGCCGCAAGCTCAACGAGCGCTTCCGCTCCGCCGACAAGGTCGAGCGCGTGCGCCTCGAGCAGAAGGACTTCCAGTATCTCTATCCCCAGGAAGACATGCTGGTCTTCATGAACACCGAGACCTACGAGCAGATCGAGCTCCAGGCCGATTTCGTCGGCGAGCGTGCCGCCTTCCTGCAGGACGGCATGATGGTGACGCTGGAGATGCACGAGGATCGTCCGATCGGCATCACCCTGCCCCAGTATGTCACGCTGGAGATCACCGAGGCCGACGCCGTGGTCAAGGGCCAGACCCAGTCCTCGTCCTACAAGCCGGCCATGCTGGAGAACGGCGTGCGCGTCATGGTGCCGCCCTTCATCACCGCCGGCGAGAGGATCATCGTCGACACCGAACTGGTCGAATACGTCCGCCGCGCCGACTGAGGCACCCGCACGGGCCGGCGGCCGCATCCGCCGCCGTCCCGCCCCCTCTTGCGCGGCCGGACCCACCGCCGATCCCGCGCCAATTCCGCGCCAATTCCGGCAGGAAGCTTCCAGGAACCGTCATGTCCCGCTCCGCCATCCTGAATGTCATGGTCCAGGCCGCGCTGAAGGCCGGCCGCAGCCTCGCCCGCGATTTCGGCGAGGTCGAGAACCTGCAGGTCTCGCGCAAGGGGCCGAGCGACTTCGTGTCGGCCGCCGACATCGCCGCCGAGAAGATCGTGCGCGCCGAGTTGCAGAAGGCGCGTCCCGGCTACGGCTTCCTGATGGAGGAGTCCGGCACCATCGAGGGCGAGGATCCGCAGCACCGCTGGATCGTCGACCCGCTCGACGGCACCACCAACTTCCTGCACGGTATCCCGATGTTCAACGTCTCGATCGCGCTGGAGCGCGACGGGGTGATCGTCGCCGGCGTCATCTACAATCCGGCGATGGACGAGCTCTTCACCGCCGAGCGCGGCCGCGGCGCCTTCCTCAACGACCGACGGCTGCGCGTCGCCGCGCGCAAGTCCCTGCCGGACTGCGTCATCGCCACCGGCATCCCCTTCCTCGGCGTCGGCGACCATGCCCGCACGCTCAAGGAGCTGCGCCATGTCATGGGCGAGGTTGCCGGCATCCGCCGCTGCGGCGCCGCCGCCCTCGACCTTGCCTGGACCGCTGCCGGCCGTTTCGACGGGTTCTGGGAGCACGGCCTGTCGCCCTGGGACATGGCGGCCGGCCTGCTGCTGGTGCGCGAGGCGGGCGGCTACGTCACCGACATCGACGGCGGCGAGAAGATGTTCGAGACCCGCTCCATCGTTGCCGGCAACGAGCAGGTCCAGTTGCAGCTCCGCCAGTTGCTCAAGGCCGCGCGGAGCTGAGGCTCGCCCTCGCGGAGGGGCGGGCGGGCGACATTACGGCTTTCCAGTCCGGTGAAAATCACGCTATCAAGGGCTTGTCCTCAATAGGGAGAAGACAAGCCGTCATGGCGCGTGCCTATGATTCGTACAGCCTGTCCAGTCCCTGGGTCTATCTGATCCGGATGATCATCTTCCTGGCGGTGGTCGCGTTCATCGCGCTCATCCTCTATCGCCAGATCGCCTCCGCCTTCATGAGCAATCCCGGTCTCAACGGGCTGATCATCGGCACCGGCGTCGTCGGCATCCTGCTCGCCATCCGCCAGGTCATCCGCCTGATGCCGGAGGTGAACTGGGTCAACGGCTTCCGCCTCGGCGATCCCGGCATCGAGGTCCGCCGCCCGCCGGTGCTGCTGGCGCCGATGGCGACGCTGCTCGGCAACCGCGCCGGCGACACGATCCTGTCCCCGGCCACCACCCGCTCGATCCTCGATTCCATCGGCATGCGTCTCGACGAGGCGCGCGAGATGGCGCGCTACCTCACCGGCCTGCTGGTGTTTCTCGGCCTGCTCGGCACGTTCTGGGGCCTGCTGCAGACCGTCGGCTCGGTCAACGTGACGATCCAGAGCCTCGATGTCGGCTCCGCCGATGCCAATGTCATCTTCGAGGACCTCAAGGCCGGGCTCGAGGCGCCGCTGGCCGGCATGGGCACCGCCTTCTCGTCCTCGCTGTTCGGCCTCACCGGCTCGCTGGTCCTCGGCTTCCTCGACCTGCAGGCCAGCCAGGCGCAGAACCGGTTCTACAACGAGCTCGAAGACTGGCTGACCACCCTCACCGACATCGATCCGGACGAGGCCGGCAGCGCCGGTTCCGGCCTGGTCGAGCTGCGCTTCGCCATAGACAACCTGCGCAAGACCGTTGCCGAGGGCGGCGGCGGAGCCGGGCGCAACGCGGCGGTGGCCATGGCCAACCTCGCCGAGGGCATCCAGGGCCTCGTCCAGCATGTGCGCAGCGAGCAGCAGATGATGCGCGACTGGGCCGACGAGCAGTCCGAGCAGCAGAAGCGGATCGAGCACCTGCTCAAGACCATGGCGTCGGCGTTCGAACGGATCAAGGACGAGCCGAAATGACCCGTCCCGCAGGGCTTCCGATTGGCGGGCGCGCTGCGACCGGTTCGGCGCCGGATCACCGCCCCGATCGGGAAGCGGAATTGACTTCGAATTGGCCGAAAGGGCTCTAGAGCTATGGCCGGCACGCGCATGAGACGGCGGGAGGGACGCACGGACTACTGGCCGGGCTTCGTCGACGCCATGGCCTCGCTGCTGCTCGTCATCATCTTCCTGCTGTCGATCTTCGTGCTCGCCCAGTTCTTCCTCGGCCAGCAGCTTTCCGGGCGCGACACCGTCCTCAACCGCCTCAACGCCCAGATCTCCGAACTGACCGAACTGCTGGCGCTGGAGCGGGCGAGCGGCCGCGACCTGCAGGACACTATCGCCACGCTGACCGCCAACCTCTCCGATGCCGAGGCCGAACAGCGGCGCCTGCAGGGCCTGCTCGACACCTCCTCGGACCGGGCCAGCCAGACCGGCGGCGCCCTTGCCGGCATGGAAAGCGCGCTGGAGGAGGAGCGCCGCCTGTCGCAGCGCGCCCTCTCCCAGGTGGAACTGCTCAACCAGCAGATCTCGGCCCTGCGCCGCCAGATCGCTGCGCTGGAGGATGCGCTGGAGGCCTCGGAAAGCCGCGACCGCGAAAGCCAGACCAAGATCGCCGATCTCGGACGCCGGCTGAACGTGGCGCTGGCCCAGCGGGTGCAGGAACTGTCGCGCTACCGGTCGGACTTCTTCGGCCGCCTGCGCGAGATTCTCTCCCAGCGTTCCGACATCCGGGTCGTCGGCGACCGCTTCGTCTTCCAGTCCGAAGTGCTGTTTTCTTCCGGTGTCGAGACGATCAATCCGGCGGGCGAAGAAGAGCTGCGCAAGCTCGCCGACGCGGTCAAGGAGCTCGCGGTCCAGATTCCTTCGGAGATCAACTGGGTGCTGCGGGTCGACGGCCACACCGACGCGCGCCCGCTTTCGGGGACCGGACGCTTCCGCAACAACTGGGAGCTGTCGGCCGCCCGCGCGATCTCGGTGGTGCGCTACCTGGTCGACCAGGGCGTCGATCCCAGACGGCTGGTCGCCGCCGGCTTCGGCGAGTTCCAGCCGCTGGAAGAGGGTGACAGCGACGAGGTGCTCGCCCGCAACCGCCGCATCGAGCTGAAGCTCACCGAGCGCTGATCGCCGCCGGGCCAATGCCCGCCCACTCCTGGCAGCGGAAAAAGCAAAAGGCCGTTCCCGATCCGGAAACGGCCTCTTTTCGTCGAAAATCGCCCGGATCGGCGCGAGATACGGTCGCGCCGCGTATCACAGGCGCGACCAGAACGACTTAATAGTCGTCGTCGTCATCCTCGTCGCGGGCCTTGCCCTTGAGCGAGTTGAGCTTGGCGAAGACGGCGGCGGCGTCGATCTCCTCGTCCTTCGGCTGCGAGGGGGCGGGCCGGGCAAAGGCGGCCGCCATCGCGTCCTCCGAGGTGGTCTCGTCGACCGGCAGCAGCGTCTCCTCGTAGTGTTCGCTCTCGGGCCGCGGCGGCAGGTTCTTCGACGCCTTCTCGACCTCCATGTCGAGCTCGATCTGGCTGCACAGGCCCAGCGTCACCGGATCCAGCGGCGTCAGGCTGTTGGAATTCCAGTGGGTGCGCTCGCGGATCGCCTGGATCGTCGGCTTGGTGGTGCCGACCATGCGCATGATCTGGGAATCCTTCAGCTCCGGATGGTTGCGCACCAGCCACAGAATGGCGTTCGGGCGGTCCTGGCGGCGCGACACCGGCGTGTAGCGCGGTCCTTTGCGCTTGCTCTCCGGCACGCGGGTCTTCGGCTCCTGCAGCTTCAGCCGGTAGCCGGTGTTCGCCTGCGCCTTCTCGATCTCCTCGCGGGTAAGCTGGCCGGTCATCACCGGATCCAGGCCCTTGATGCCCTGGGCGGCCTCGCCGTCGGCGATCGCCTTCACCTCGAGCGGGTGGAGTTTGCAGAAGTCGGCAATCTGCTCGAAGCTGAGGGACGTGTTGTCCACAAGCCACACGGCCGTCGCCTTGGGCATCAAGGGAGTGGTCGCCATGTGTAATGCCTCCTGTTCGCTCCGCCGGGAACCGCACTTGTGAGCGCAGGAGCCGGCAAAGCCTAAATCATCTGTCGCATGGAAGGGGAACTGCAAGGCTTATACGCGTTCCCCGCCATGAAATCAAACATGGATCACGTCGCGGCCCCGGTCAAAAGCACGATCTTGCCGATGTGTCCGGAGCTCTCCATCCGCGCATGTGCCGCAGCGGCTTCGGCCAAGGGGAAGGTCGAATCCATCACCGGGCGGACCGTGCCGGCCTCGATCAAGGGCCACACCTTCTCGCGCAACTGCGCGGCGATCGCCGCCTTGAACGCCGCCTCGCGCGGGCGCAGTGTCGAGCCGGTATGGGTCAGCCGCTTGACCATCAGCCGCGAGAAATTGACACTCTCGGCGATCCCGTTCAGCGTCGCGATCTGGCAGATGCGGCCCTCCACCGCCGCCACCTTCCAATTGCGCTCGACATAGTCGCCGCCGACCATGTCGAGGATCACCTCGACCCCGTGACCGCCGGTCGCCTCCAGCACCACCTCGACGAAATCCGCGCTGTTGTAGTTGATCGCATGGTCGGCGCCGAGCCGACGCGCCGCCGCCGCCTTGTCGTCGGAGCCGACGGTGGTGAAGACCTCGGCGCCGAAGGCCTTGGCAAGCTGGATCGCCGTGGTACCGATGCCCGACGTCCCCCCATGCACCAGGAACCGCTCGCCCGCCGTCAGCCCGACCCGGTCGAAGACATTCGACCAGACCGTGAAGAAGGTTTCCGGGATCGCCGCAGCCTCCGTCATGGACAATCCGGAAGGCACCGGCAGCACGCTACCCGCAGGCGCTGTCACATATTCCGCATAGCCGCCTCCCGGCACCAGGGCGCAGACCCGGTCGCCCGGCGAGAGGCCGGCGACCTGCGGCCCGAGCGCGACGACGGTGCCGGCGACTTCCAGGCCGGGAATGTCGGTGACGCCGGGCGGCGGCGGATAGTGCCCCATCCGCTGGATCACGTCCGGCCGGTTGACGCCGGCTGCCTCGATGCGGATCAGCACCTCGCCAGCGGCGGCAGACGGCACCGGCCGCTGCATCGGCGCCAGCACATTGGGACCGCCCGGCGTCTCGAAGCCGATTGCCGTCATCATGCGGGGAATGTCGCTCATCGGACCCGTCCTCTTGCGCTTGCCTGTGGTGTCCCGGTTTAAGACGTCCCGCACGGCCTGACAATTGACGAGCGCCCATTCGGGCGGACATCCTGCCGGACGGCGAGGGGCGCGGTCGGCAAAGGGAGACCCGGACATGCAGGACGAGTTCGATTCGAAGACAGGCGGCATCGCCCTTCCGATTGTTCTGGGCGAGGACCTGTCGCAACTTTCTGTGGATGAACTGACGCGGCGCATCGAAGACTTGACAGGGGAGATTGCCCGCGTCGAACGCGAGCGCGATGCCCGCAGCGGCGTGCGCGCGGCGGCCGATGCGCTGTTCCGCAGCTCGTCCTGAGCGGGCTCCGACACAGTTAACCTTCGATATTTACTTCAAATTTGACTTTGCGCTCCGCTGCGTGAGGCGCCGGGATTCATTAAAAATTTAGTCATTTACCAATTATTAAGCTTTCCAATTCATAACTGTGTGTATCCAGTCCTCTGGATTTCGAGTGGCTCCTGTCCACTCTGTTTGACGCCTCCCTGTTAATGACTTCGAGCCGCGGTCGCCGCGGCTCTTTTTTTGCCGGCGTCTTCGGTGTATCCCCTCAAGAAGCTGGCCGCCTGCGCCAGACGGCATGGCACGGCGCTTGCACAGCAAGCAGGGACCCGACCGCTGGGACCCGTTTTGGGACAGGTGTCCCGTTTCACGCCAGGCCTCGCAGAAGCGCCGGCAGGACACCGCGGTCGCCAGGGATCGAGACAAGGCTGGACAGGAGGCACTGGCGCATGACGGACTGGTTCTCATCCACGCGGCGAAATGCACCGATCGACTTCGCCGACCGACTGGCCAATTCGGAGATGTTCTCCGCGCTGTTCCGCGACGGCATGGCGCTGGTGGAGGAAACCGCCGCCTATCTGGACGGCGAGGGACGGGTGCAGTCGAAGTCGCTGCCGCGCGCCGGCTCGCTCGCCTATGCGACGGAATCCATGCGCCTGACGACGCGGCTGATGCAGATGGCGTCCTGGCTGCTGCTGCAGCGCGCCGTCAACGAAGGCGAGATGTCGGCCGAGCAGGCCGGCAACGAGAAGAACAAGGTGCGCCTCGACACCCTGTCCTCGACGCGCGGCGGCTCCGGCTGGCAGGATCTGCCGCAGGAGCTGCGCGACCTGATCGAGCGGTCCGTGCGTCTTCAGGAGCGCATCCAGCACCTCGACCGGATGATCTACGAGAGCCGCCACGCAGAAGCCCCCGCAATCGACAATCCGGTTGCCGTTCAGCTCGACGTGCTCAACGCCGCTTTCGGCTCCCGCCGCTGAGCCAGCTTCCGGCGCGGAGCCGACAAGGCCCAACAAAAAACCCCGGCGCCTGAGGCTCCGGGGTTTTTCGTGTCTGCGTCCACCCGCAAGGGCGGAGCGGGGTTCCGGCACTCAGTTGCCGAGGAAGCCCGCATACTTGTTCTTGAAGCGCGAAACGCGGCCGCCACGATCCATGAGCTGGCGGTCGCCGCCGGTCCATGCCGGATGGGTGCGCGGATCGATGTCGAGCTGCAGCGAGTCGCCGTCCGCGCCATAGGTGGAGCGGGTGTGGAACTCCGTACCGTCCGTCATCACCACCTTGATGGAGTGGTAGTCGGGATGAATGTCCTTCTTCATCTTCTCGTCCCCGTGCCTGCGGCTTACACCGGCCCTGGGGAGGCGCGGCGCATTCATGTTGGAGCTGTGGTCGTGCCCCCATCCTGCGCACGTGGCAAGCCCGCCGGTGGCGGCAAGTCCTCGCTGCACGACGAAGTCACGGATTCATCGGCGGGCCACGCGGAAGAGCGCACGGCACCTGAAACCTTGAGCGCGAGCCTATAGCCCATTCATCGGCGGAAAACAAGGCCGCAAAGCCGCGCCCGGCGCCCTCGCGCGGCTGCCGGCGCCGCGACAATCGCGATCGCGTCCACAGGTTGGACTTACGGCTTCAAACCGTTATGGTCCGCTGGCATCCGGCAGGAACAGAGAGCAAGAACAAGCGTGTCCCGATACGGCTCCCCCACAGCGCCCGACCGCGGCGGAAAGCGTGACCTGCGGCCGCTGGCCGCGCTGCTCCCCTATCTGGTGAAATACCGGGGCCGGGCGGTGCTGGCCCTGGTCGCATTGATGGGCGCTGCCGGCACCACCTTGCTGCTGCCGATCGCCATTCGGCGGATGATCGATTTCGGCTTCGGCGCGGACGATCCGTCGCTGGTCGACAATTACTTCTCGGTGCTCATTCTCGTCGCCGCCGCGCTCGCCACCTTCTCGGCCCTGCGCTACTATCTGGTCACCTCGCTCGGCGAGCGGATCGTCGCGGACCTGCGGGCCGACGTCTACAGCCACATCATCCGCCTGTCCCCCGGCTATTACGACAGCGCCCGTTCCGGCGAGATCGTGTCGCGTCTCACCGCCGATGCCACCCAGGTCAAGTCGGCGGTCGGCACCAGCGCCTCCATCGCCATGCGCAACCTGATGATGTTCCTCGGCGCCTCGACCATGATGGTGGTGACCAGCCCGCGGCTGTCGATGTTCGTGCTCGGCGCCATCCCGATCATCGTGCTGCCGCTGATCGCCTTCGGCCGCAGCGTGCGCCGCCGCTCGCGCCACGCGCAGGACACGCTGGCCGAGGCCTCGTCCTATGCGTCCGAGACGCTGGGCGCCGTGCGCACCCTGCAGGCCTTCACCAACGAGGCGCTGGCCAGCCTGCGGTTCGGCTCCAATGTCGAGGAGGCCTTCCGCGCCGCCCGCTCCGCCATCCTCGCCCGCGCCCTGCTCACCGCCTTCGCCATGTTCGTCATCGCCGGCAGCGTCGTCACCGTGCTCTGGGTCGGCGCCAGCGACGTCTTCAACGGCCGCATCACCGCCGGCGAGCTCGGCCAGTTCCTGCTCTATTCGATCTTCGCGGCCGGTGCCCTTGGCGAACTCAGCCAGGTCTGGGGCGAGATCTCGCTGGCCGCCGGCGCGGCCGAGCGCCTGTCGGAACTGCTGAAGATCAAGCCGGAGATCGCCGCCCCGGCCAAGCCAGTGAAGCTGCCGCAGCGCGTGTCGGGCGCCCTCGCCTTCGACAACGTCTCCTTCGCCTATGGGGCGGGCAGCGGCCTGCCGGTGATCACCGACGTCTCGCTCGCCGTTGAACCGGGCGAGACGGTCGCCGTCGTCGGCCCCTCCGGCGCCGGCAAGTCGACCCTGTTCCACCTGTTGATGCGCTTCTACGATCCGAGCCAGGGCACGATCCGCGTCGAGGGCGTTCCCTTGCGCGACTGCGACCCGCTCGAGCTGCGCCGGCAGATCGCCTTGGTGCCGCAGGACACCACCGTGTTCGCCGCCAGCATCGCCGACAACATCGCCTTCGGCCGGCCGGAGGCAACGCGCGAGGAGATTGAGGCGGCGGCCCGTTCCGCCTTCGCCGACACCTTCATCCGCGCCCTTCCCAAGGGCTACGACACCCCCGTCGGCGAGCGCGGCGTCACCCTCTCCGGCGGCCAGCGCCAGCGCCTTGCCATCGCCCGCGCCATTCTCAAGGACGCGCCGATCCTGCTGCTCGACGAGGCCACCAGCGCGCTGGACGCGGAGAGCGAGACCCTGGTGCAGACCGCGCTGGAGGGCCTGATGCAGGGCCGCACCACCCTGGTGATCGCCCACCGCCTCGCCACCGTGCTCAAATCCGACCGGATCATCGTCATGGAGGGCGGGCGCATCGTCGAAAGCGGCCGCCATGCCGATCTCGTCGCCCATGGCGGACTTTATGCCAAGCTCGCCAAGCTGCAGTTCGAGACCGGCGCCCGCGCCTTCGACACCGCCGCCGACAGGCGTAGTTCGGCCGCCGAATAGGCCGGGCTCAGTCCTGCGCGACCACCGGCACCGTGTAGTTCAGCGGCAGCCGTCCGCCGTCCGGATACAGGGTCTGGCCGGTCATGTAGCTGGCATCGTCGGAGGCGAGGAACGCCGCGACGCCCGCGATCTCCGACGGTTCGCCGACCCGGCCGAGCGGCGTGCGCGACAGCACCCGCGTCTGCGCCGCCTTGTCGGCATTCACCGCCGTCAGCATGTCGGTCATGATCGAGCCGGGGCCGATGCCGTTGACGCGGATGCCATGCGGCGCCAGCGCCAGGGCCGCAACCTTGGTGAGCTGGTTCAGGCCGCCCTTGGAGATCGAATAGGGCACCTGGTCGGCGATGGCGAAAACCGCGTTCACCGACGACATGTTGATGATGACCCCCGGCGTGCCACCCGCCGCCACCTTGTCGACCATGTGACGGGCCACCGCCTGGCTGCATAGGAACGCGCCCTTCAGGTTGACCGACAACACGCGGTCGAAATCCGCCTCCTCGATCTCGAGGAAGTCGCCGCCGGCGACGATGCCCGCGTTGTTGATCAGGATGTCGATGTCGCCGAAGGCGTCCAGCGTTGCCGCCACCAGGTTGCGCACGTCGAGCTTCTCCGCGACGTTGCAATGGACATAGCGCAATTCGCCGAGCGTCTTCAGCTCCGCCTCGGCCGCCTCGCCGCGCGCATCGTCCACATCGGCGATGACCACCTTGGCACCGTCGGAGAGAAACCGGCGTGCGATCGCCAGGCCGATACCGCCGGCTCCGCCGGTGACGATGGCAACCTTCTTTTCCAGGGACACGGAGTTCCTCGCTGCTGTCTGTTCACGCGATTTTCGGGACAAGCCGCCCGCGCGGGCGCTGCATTGCCCGCGCGCGAACATAGGACGCAGCGCCGCCGCTGTCGATGCGACAGCCTGAAAGCGCTGGGGAAGCAGCGGGCCGCGGCACCTGCCGTTGCGGCAGTCTCAGCCGCCGACCGGCAGGCCGCGTTCCTTCAGCGCCGCGGCGATCTCGTCGATGATCGCCGGATCATCGATCGTCGCCGGCATCCGGTATTCCGCCCCATCCGCAACCTGGCGCATGGTGGCGCGCAGGATCTTGCCCGAGCGGGTCTTCGGCAGCCGCTCCACCGTGATCGCCAGCTTGAAGGCGGCGACCGGGCCGATCCGCTCGCGCACCAGGGCGACCAGTTCCCTCTCGATCTCCGCATGCGGCCGGTCGACGCCGGCCTTCAGCACCACGAAGCCGCAGGGCGACTGGCCCTTGAGCTGGTCGGCGATGCCGATCACCGCGCATTCGGCGACGTCCCGGTGGCTCGCCAGCACCTCCTCCATCGCCCCCGTCGACAGCCGGTGGCCAGCGACATTGATGATGTCGTCGGTGCGCGCCATGATGAAGAGATAGCCGTCCTCGTCCATCAGGCCGGCATCGGCCGTCTTGTAGTAGCCAGGAAACTCCTCCAGATAGCTCGCGTGGAAGCGCTCCGGCGCGTTCCACAGCGTCGGCAGGCAGCCCGGCGGCAGCGGCAGCTTGACCACCACATTGCCCAGCGCGCCCTTGGCGACCGGATGGCCGGCATCGTCCACCACCTGCACATCGTAGCCGGGCATGGGAACCGTCGGCGAGCCGTGCTTGACCGGCAGCATGCCGAGCCCGACCGGATTGCCGACGATCGGCCAGCCCGTTTCCGTCTGCCACCAGTGGTCGATGACCGGCACGCCGAGCTTGTCCTCCGCCCAGGCGATGGTGTCCGGATCGGCCCGCTCGCCGGCCAGGAACAGGGTGCGGAAGGAGCCGAGATCGTAGTCGGCGATCAGCTTGCCCTCCGGATCCTCCTTCTTGATCGCGCGGAAGGCGGTCGGCGCGGTGAACAGGCTCACCACATTATGCTCGGAAATCACCCGCCAGAACACGCCGGCATCCGGTGTGCCGATCGGCTTGCCCTCGAAGACGACCGTCGTCGCGCCCTGCAGCAGCGGCGCATAGACGATGTAGGAATGGCCGACGACCCAGCCGACATCGGAGGCCGCCCAGAACACTTCGCCCGGCTCGACGCCGTAATGGTTCGCCATCGTCCATTTCAGCGCCACCATGTGGCCGCCAGTGTCGCGCACCACGCCCTTGGGCTGGCCCGTCGTGCCGGACGTGTAAAGGATATAGAGCGGATCCGTCGCCTTGACCGGCACGCAGGCGACCTTGCGCCCCTGCGCCAGCGCATCGGCGGTGAGGGCGCCGAAATCATGGTCGCGCGCGCCGTCCAGCGCCGCCTCGGCCTGCACCCGCTGCAGCACGAAGCAGGCCTCCGGCTTGTGCCGGGACATCTCGATGGCCGCGTCCAGCAGCGGCTTGTAGGCCACCACCCGGCCCGGCTCGATGCCGCAGGAGGCGGCAATGATCGCCTTGGGAGTCGCATCGTCGATGCGGGTGGCGAGTTCGCGCGCGGCAAAGCCGCCGAAGACGACCGAATGCACCGCGCCGAGCCTGGCGCAGGCCAGCATCGCCATCACTGCCTCGGGGATCATCGGCATGTAGATGATGACGCGGTCGCCCTTGCCGATGCCGTGATCGGCCAGCACGGCGGCCATGGCGTTGACCCGCTCCAGCGTCTCCTCATAGGTGAAGACGGCCTTCGCCCCGGTGATCGGGCTGTCATAGATGATCGCCGGCTGGCCGGGGCGGTCGCGCTCCACATGCCGGTCGAGGCAGTTGTAGCAGGTGTTGCATTCGGCGCCGGCAAACCACTGGCCATAGCCGCCGAGCGAGGGATCGAAGACCGTGTCCCAGGGCTTCATCCAGTCGATCTCGGCGGCGGCCTTCGCCCAGAAGCCTTCCGGATCGCGCGCCCACGCCTCGTAGACCTCGTGATAACGGCTGGTCATCGGCTTGTCCTCCCTATGGAAATTCGGCCTGTCGAAACCCGGCCTTCCGCAACGCGGTTCAGCGTATCTGCCGCGACGGGGCACGGAAAGGCAAGCCTTGCCACCCTATACATTCGGCGAATGGGAAGTTTGCTTAGGCGGGCTGTCCTGCAACATGACAGCGCCCTGCTCCCCCGTATAGATTGGCCAGGGCGTCGATTCGGTGCCAGCCTCCTGTCGGTAAAGACCCCCGTGCATCCCGTTTCCGATCCCCTGTTCTATGCCTTCGCCATCCCGGCGGTGATCCTGGTCGGGCTGGCCAAGGGCGGCTTCGGCGGGCCGCTGTCGCTGCTCGGCGTGCCGATGATGAGCCTCGTCATTCCGCCGGTGCAGGCTGCCGGCATCATGCTGCCGATCCTCGTCGTCATGGACATGGCCGGACTGATCGCCTATCGCGGCAAATATGACGGGGCGAGCCTGCGCATCCTGCTGCCGCCGGCGATCCTGGGCATCGGCATCGGCTATCTCACCGCCGCCCATGTCAGCGATGCCCATGTCCGCCTGCTGGTCGGCCTGGTCGCGGTGCTCTTCACGCTCGACTATCTGCGCGGCGGCGCGCGGATGGGCGAAGCGAAACCGCAACGCCCCTGGGCCGGGCGGTTCTGGGGCTCGATCGCCGGCTTCACCAGCTTCGTCAGCCACACCGGCGGCCCGCCCTACCAGATCTACATGCTGCCGCTGCGGCTCGACCCGATCCGCTTCGCCGGCACCACCGTGCTGTTCTTCACCACGATGAACGCGATCAAGCTGGTGCCCTATGCCGCGCTCGGCCAGTTCGACGCGGCGAACCTTGCGACCTCCGCCGTGCTGCTGCCGCTCGCCCCGCTGGCGACCCTTGCCGGCGTCTGGCTGGTGCGCCGGGTGCAGCCGGCGCTGTTCTACCGCATCACCTATCTCGCCGTCGGCGTCATCGGCCTCAAGCTCTTGTGGGATGGGGCGAGCGCCCTCCTCGCCTGATCGCGCAGGCCGCCGAACGCAGTTGATCGAACGGGGCTTTGCCGCTTTGATGCCGGGAACGGCGGGGAGAAAGCGCCGGCTGACAGGGCATATCCGGAGGAACGAATGGCCGACAACGGCACCCCCTTCACGCGCGATCTCGACAAGGTCGAGGCCAACTACACACCGCTGTCGCCGCTGAGCTTCCTGGCGAGGGCCGCCGCCGTCTTCCCCGACCAGACCGCCATCGTGCATGGGCGCCAGCGCGTCTCCTATGCCGAGTTCTACGCCCGCAGCCGCAGGCTCGCCTCGGCGCTCGCCGCAAGGGGCATCGGCAAGAACGACACGGTGACGGTGATGCTCTCCAACACCCCGCCGATGCTCGAGGCCCATTACGGCGTGCCGATGACCGGCGCCGTGCTGCATTCGCTCAACACCCGGCTCGACGCCGCCATCCTCGCCTTCCAGCTCGACCACGCGGAAAGCAAGGTCGTCATCACCGACCGGGAATTCGCCCCGGTGATGAAGGAGGCGCTGGCGCTGGCAAAGGTCGCCCCGCTGGTCATCGACTATGACGACCCGCAGTTTCCGCAAGCCGGCGAATTGCTCGGCGAGATCGACTACGAGGCGTTCGTCGCCTCCGGCGATCCCGACTTCGCCTGGCGGCTTCCGGCCGACGAATGGGACGCGATCTCGCTCAACTACACCTCTGGCACCACCGGCAATCCGAAAGGCGTCGTCTACCACCATCGCGGCGCCTATCTGCTGGCGCAGGCCAATGTCCTGACCGCCTCCATGGCCCGGCATCCGGTCTATCTGTGGACCCTGCCGATGTTCCACTGCAACGGCTGGTGCTTCCCCTGGTCGCTGTCGCTGGTCGCCGGCACCCATGTCTGCCTGCGCTGGGTCCGCGCCAAGCAGATGTGGGATGCGCTCGCGGACGAAGGCGTCACCCATCTGTGCGGCGCGCCCATCGTCATGTCGACGGTGCTCAACGCGCCCGAGGAGGACAAGCGCGACCTTGCCGGGCGCATCGTCGAGTTCTTCACCGCCGCCGCTCCCCCGCCCGAGGCCGTGCTTGCGGCGATGAAGGAGGCCGGCTTCAACGTCACCCATCTCTACGGCCTGACCGAGGTCTACGGCCCCGCCGTCGTCAACGACTGGAAGCGCGAGTGGGATGGGCGCCCGGCCGCCGAGCAGGCGGCGTTGAAGGCGCGCCAGGGCGTGCGCTATGTGGCGCTGGAGGATCTTGCGGTGCTCGATCCCCAGACCATGCTCCCCGTTCCCGCCGACGGCGAGACCCTCGGCGAGGTGATGTTCCGCGGCAATGTGGTGATGAAGGGCTATCTCAAGAACCCGACCGCGACGGCGGAGGCCTTTGCCGGCGGCTGGTTCCATTCCGGCGATCTCGGCGTCATGCATGAGGACGGCTATATCCAGCTCAAGGACCGGTCCAAGGACATCATCATCTCGGGCGGCGAGAACATCTCCTCCATCGAGGTGGAGGACGTGCTGTTCAAGCATCCCGAGGTGATGGCCGCCGCCGTGGTCGCACGGCCGGATGAGAAATGGGGCGAGACCCCTTGCGCCTTTGTCGAGCTGCGCCCCGGCGCGCAAGGGACGGCGGAGGAGATCGTCGAGTTCTGCCGCCAGCGGCTCGCCCGCTACAAGGTGCCCCGCCATGTGGTCTTCACCGAACTGCCGAAGACCTCGACCGGCAAGATCCAGAAATTCGTGCTGCGCGAGATGGCGAAGGAGGTGTGAGCACTGCGCTCCGGCCGCAAGCGGCGGGCACGCCTGCGACAGCGCGCCGCCCCGTCGCCTTGCGCGTTTCGGAGTAAGATCTCAACGTTCGAAGACATGCAACAAACGGCACCCACGGGTGCCGGGGAGCAGGACATGACACATCTTCGCCGCACGTTGGCAGGCCTCACGCTTGCCGCAACCCTGGTCAGCGGGGCCGCGCTGGCACAGCAGGGGATGGGTCAGGGCATGGGGGGCGGAGGCATGGCCACCCGGATGGAAGCCATGGACACCGACGGCAACGGCAGCGTCTCCCTGCAGGAGATGCTGACCCACGCCGAGGATGTCTTCCACGCCATGGATGCGGACGGGGACGGCAAGGTCACCATGGACGAATACATGGCGCTCCGGATGGGTTCCCAGCAGGGCGGCAACACCGCGATGCAGGCGCGCCGGCAGGAGGAGAAGGAGGCGCGCTTTGCGCCCATGGACACGAATGGCGACGGGACGCTGAGCCTCGACGAGTTCCTGTCCGGCGCCAAGGCCCGTTTCGGCCTCGCCGATGAAAATGGCGACGGCGAACTGGCCCGGCCCGAGTGGCGCGCCTTGCACTTCTGAGGCGTGTTTGGGGCCGCCCACCTGCGCGCCGACAGGTCCGTGCGCCATGACACCCCGACAGTCTGGACCCCGAAAACACAGAAGCCGCGGCAAGGCCGCGGCTTCTGCTGTGGTCGAAGGGGCCTTGCGGCCCCTTCCCGTGTCAATGCAGGATCTTCAGTGCAGGGTAGAGCCGGAGCGAAGCCGCTCAATCTGGTCCTTGAGCTGAAGTTTCTGGCGCTTCAGGCTGGCGAGCTCCAACGAGTCCGTGCTTGGATGGCGCATCGCCTCTTCCAGTTTTCGCTCAAGATCCGAGTGACGTTTCTTCAACTCGACCAGATGCGACTGAAGGGACATGGATAACCTCCTTGCCTATTCGCGTTTGACGACATCAGTGTGACACAGCCTGCAAGCCCTGTCGAACGCTTCCGAAGGTCCTTGCCCCGATTGCGCGATTGCCGTTAGCGCAGGGTTTACGGAGCGTTTTCTCCGGCGGATCCGCCCGTCCGCGGCCCTCCGGCCGCCGCCTGCGACACCCTGTCCACGGCCGCCGCGCGTCGCCGCGATGTTCAACGGGTCTACCGCCCGGGCCGCCATCGCGGTATCCTGTCGGCGGAAGCGTTTTGGCCTTCGGGAGGACCCTGTCCGAGCGTTCCGGGGCGTTGAAGATGATCGGCTTTGCGAAGGTCGGGCGGTCCGCCTTGCACCTTCCGCCGGTCGGGTGGGCGTTTGCGCCGAAAGTCTGGAGTAGAGGCATGGATGCGGGCATGGACGGCGACTTCGACGACAAGACGGTGCGCATCGAGCTGGCGCGCCTGCGCCAGGAACACCGGGACCTCGACATGGCGATCGGCGCCATGGTGGAGACCGGCCGCGCCGACGCGCTGCAGCTTCAGCGCCTGAAGAAAAAGAAGCTCGCACTCAAGGACCGCATCACCACGCTGGAAGACCGCCTGCTTCCCGACATCATCGCCTGACCGGCCCTGACGGCTCTCCGGCTCCGTCCGCAAGGCCCTTGCGCACCGCCCGGCTCTGCCTATAGTGCGGGGCCTTCCGGCACGGCCGGCAACAGCAACCTCAGGCAGGGGCGCGCATGGGCGAGGCAAATCCGCAAGTGGCCATCATCATGGGCAGTCAGTCCGACTGGCCGACCATGAAACATGCGGCCGACACGCTGGCGGCACTCGGCGTCTCGCATGAGGCGCGCATCGTCTCGGCCCACCGAACCCCCCAGCGGCTCTACGACTTTGCCAAGGGCGCCCGCGAGGCCGGCTTCAAGGTGGTGATCGCCGGTGCCGGCGGCGCCGCCCATCTGCCCGGCATGACCGCCTCGATGACGCCGCTTCCCGTCTTCGGCGTGCCGATCGAGTCCCGCACGCTGAAGGGCGAGGACAGCCTGCTGTCCATCGTCCAGATGCCGGCCGGCATTCCGGTCGGCACCCTTGCCATCGGCAAGGCCGGCGCGGTCAACGCCGCGCTGCTCGCCGCCGCCGTGCTGGCCCTCACGGACACCGCCCTCGCCGCTCGGCTCGACGACTGGCGCCGGCGCCAATCCGAGGCGGTCGCCGAGCACCCGTCCGACGACGCTTGACCAGGAAGGGCACGGGCAGATGAGCAAGACCGGCGACCGGCCGTTGCTGCCGGGAGACACGATCGGCATTCTCGGCGGCGGCCAGCTCGGCCGCATGATCGCCCTTGCCGCCGCCCCGCTCGGCCTCAAGACCCATATCTTCTGTCCCGATCCGGCGAGCCCCGCCTTCGAGGTCGCCCAGACCCACACCATCGCCGGCTATGACGATGTTGCCGCGCTCGACATCTTCGCCGCCTCGGTCGATGTCGTTACCTACGAGTTCGAGAATGTGCCCGGCCCGACCGCCAGCCATCTCGCCGCCCGCGTGCCGGTGCGCCCGGGACCGCGCGCCCTTGCGGTCTCGCAGGACCGGCTGGAGGAAAAGAGCTTCCTGCAGACCGCCGGCATTCCGGTCGCCGGCTTCTGGCGCGTCGACAGCGACGAGGAGGCGGTCGCCGCGCTGCATGAGGCCGGCGGCACAGGCATCCTCAAGACCCGCCGCCTCGGCTATGACGGCAAGGGCCAGATCCTGCTGCGCTCGGTGGCGGAAGCGCGCGACGCCTTCACCCGGCTCGGCCGCCAGGCCGCCATCATGGAAGCCTTCGTGCCCTTCGAGCGCGAGGTCTCGGTGATCGCCGCGCGCGGCCTCGACGGCACCTTGCGCGCCTATGACGTCGCCGAGAACGTCCACCGCGACCATATCCTCAAGACCTCGACCGTGCCGGCGGCCCTTGCCCCCGAACTGGCGGCCGAGGCCCGCCGCATGGCCGAGACGATCTGCGAGCGGCTCGACTATGTCGGCGTCATCGGCGTCGAGATGTTCGTGCTGCCGGAGGGCGCAAAGGGCCCGCGCCTCGTCGTCAACGAGATCGCCCCGCGCGTGCACAATTCCGGCCACTGGACCCAGGACGCCTGCCAGGTCTCGCAGTTCGAGCAGCATGTGCGTGCCGTCGCCGGCTGGCCGCTCGGCAGCGCCGAGCGCCATTCCGACGTGGTCATGGAGAACCTGATCGGCGAGGAGGCGGACCGCTGGGCCGACATCCTCAGCGAGGCCGGCGCCTCGCTGCATCTCTACGGCAAGACGGAGAGCCGGCCGGGCCGCAAGATGGGCCATGTCAACCGCATCCGCCCGCTCAAGCCGTAATCCCCTGCGGCGCAGACCGGACCGCCTCAGATCAGGCCGATCCTCTCGCGCAGCGCGAAGCGCCACATGACGAGCACGGCGACGAAGGCAAGGCCCGCCGCCAGCCCGATCCAGATGCCGATGCCGCCGAAGCCGAGCGGGAAGCCGAGCACATAGGCGCCGACCATGCCGACGCCCCAATAGCCGGCCACCGCCATGATCATCGGCACCTTGGTGTCCGACAGGCCGCGCAACAGGCTGCCGCCGATCACCTGCGCCCCGTCGAAGACCTGGAACAGCGCCGCCACCGCCAGGAAACTGATGCCGATGGCATGGACGCTTGCCGCATCCGGATTGCCGAAGTCGAGGAACAGGCCGACCAGCGTCTCGGGGATCAGCAGGAAGACGATGGCGCTCGTGCTCATGAAGGCCATGCCGAGGTTGAAGCCGGTCCAGCCGGCCCGCCCGACCGCCTTGCGGTCGCCGCGCCCGGCCGCCAGGCCGATGCGGATCATCGCCGCCTGGCCGATGCCGATCGGCACCATGAAGGCGATCGAGGCGAACTGGGTGGCGATCCCGTGCGCCGCAAGGTCGATGGTGCCGATCCAGCCCATCATCACCGACGTGCCGGAAAACAGCGCCACCTCGACCAGGAGCGTCACCGCGATCGGCCAGCCGAGCTTGACGATCTCCAGGAGCTTCGGCCAGTCCGACCGCCAGATCCGCCCGAACACGCCATAGCGCCGCAGATGCGGCTGGCGCAGCACATAGGCCACCAGCAGCAGGAAGGTCACCGTCGAGGTGATCACCGAGCCGATCGCGGCGCCGACCAGTTCCAGCCGGGGAAACCCGAAATGGCCGAAGATCAGCACATAGTTGACCATGGCGTTGAGCACCGCGCCGGCCACCGTCGCCCACAGGACCGCCTGGGCCCGCTCCATCACGGTGATGAAGTTTCTCAGCGCCATCGTCAGCAGCGACGGCACCAGGGTGACCATCATCACCTGGGCATAGCCGCCGGCCAGCGCCGCCACCTGCGGCTCCTGGCCGAGCGCCAGCAGCAGGTCCTCGGTGTGCCACATCACCAGCAGCGCCGGGATCGAATAGAGCGCGACGAACCAGAAGCCCATCCGCACCGCCCGCCGCAGCTCGCGCACCTTGCGCTCGCCGCGGGCCCGCGCCGCCAGCGGGATCACCGCCTGCAGCACGCCCATGCCGAACAGCCAGAGCACGATATAGAGGTTGAAGGCCAGCACCACCGCCGCCAGCTCGGTGGCGCCGAGCCAGCCGATCATCAGCACATCCGTGGTATTGACGGCCATCTGCGCCAGTTGCGCCCCGGCGATCGGGGTGCCGAGCGCCAGGGTCGGCAGGATATCGCCGCGCCAAAGGGCGGAAAGCCGGCCGGCCGGCCGGGCCGTGGAGGGATCGGTCATCCCCTGAACTCCGGGAGTGCCCGGAGCTCACACCGGTGCGCACAGGCCGCGAGGGCCTGAAGAGAGCGCAACCAGGTCCCGCACGGGCAAAGGACATGGACACCGGACGCCGCGCAGGGCGAAAATCCGCGCCGGCAGCCGGACCTCTTCCTAGTTCCTCGCTACAATCCTGTCCAGAAAAACCGGCCGCCCGCTTTTGCCGCCGCGACGCTGAAACCCGGTGGCGATCCGGGCGAGGACCCGTCGCCGCGCAGCCGCAAAACATGGCTCGGAACCGGTGAATGCGGGTGGACAAGCCCGGTTGCCTCTGCTAACACAACGCCCTGACTGGCGACGCGAGGGCGGCGCGGCCTTGTCTTTGTGCAAGTGGCAGCCCCTTCCCGGATGGCGACCGGTTTCGGTGGTGATCCGACTTCGCTTCCGCATCACATTGAAATTGCTCCGCACAGGGTGCAGGTCCGCATCCCGTGCAAACACGATGGGAAAAGACGCGTGCAGGTTCTGGTCCGCGACAACAATGTCGATCAGGCGCTCAAGGCGCTTAAGAAGAAAATGCAGCGCGAAGGCATCTTTCGCGAGATGAAGCTTCGCGGCCACTACGAAAAGCCGTCCGAGAAGAAGGCCCGTGAAAAGGCCGAGGCCGTTCGCCGCGCCCGCAAGCTGGCGCGCAAGCGGGCCCAGCGCGAAGGCCTGCTGCCGAGCAAGGCTCCCCGCCGCTAAAAGTACGGCCCGGCGCGGACCAGTGTTTCGCGCCACGTCCAGCCGACACCCCAGGTTCTTTCGCCTCCCTCCCGGGCCGTCACGCCCGGCATGGAGGCGAAGCCGTTTGCAAAGGCCCGCGCCGGCCACGGCCGAAGCGGGTCGGTGCCAGTACGGGTCGGTGCCAGTATGGGTCGATGCCGGCATCGGGGAGGCGCCGCGAGCGGGTTCGCCCTGGCAATTGGCGGATGTCCCGATGCGGTTCGCCGGGTTTCCGCCCGAATCGCTTGGCATCTTGTCGCTCGGCATCCTGTCGCCTGGCATCGTCCGGCGGCGGGTGGAACGCGCTGGACGATCGTGCCATTGTCCGTCGCGATGGTGTCCGTCGCGATGAAGACCGTCGCGATGAAGGCCGGTGCGACGAAAGGTCTTGGCGGCTGGTTGCGGGACAGGACAGGATCAACCGAGGTGGTGGGCATTGCGTAAGGCGACGTTTCGATCAGGCCCCCTGCGGGGTGTTCTCCTCTCCGCCGCCCTGCTGGTGGCGGGTTGCCAGGCATCCGGCCTGTCCTCCGGTTTCGAGGTCGACCGTTCCGCCGGCTCCGCCGCGAACATCGATTCCCTCAACGCGGTGATCAAGGCCAACCCGCGCGACGCGGCCGCCTACAACACCCGCGGCATTGCCTATGGCCAGGCCGGGCGCCACAAGGAGGCGATGGCGGATTTCGACACGGCCCTGCAACTGTCACCGGACTCGTTTCAGGCCTATGCCAACCGCGCGCTGGTCCACCGCCGCTTGGGCAACCTCAACGCCGCCGTCAACGATTACAGCGCCGCCCTCCGGATCAAGCCGGACTATGACCTTGCCCTTGTCGGGCGCGGCAATTCCTACCGCGAGATGGGCCGCGACGATCTCGCCCTTGCCGATTTCGACGCGGCGATCCGCCGCGATTCGAGCAATGCCCGCGCCTTTCACAATCGCGGCCTGATCCATCAGGCGCGCGGCAGCCATCAGCAGGCCGTCGAGGATTTCGCCATCGCCATCGGCCTCGATCCCAACGCGGCCGAGCCCTATATCGCGCGCGGCATCTCCTATCTCGCGCTGAACGATCCCAAGGCCGCCCTGTCGGACCTGTCCGAGGCGGTCAACCGCGACACGCGCTCCGCCGTCGCCTGGGCCAATCGCGGCTTCGCGCTGGAGACGCTCGGCCAGGCCAGCGACGCGCGCCGGTCCTACAGCCGCGCCCTCGGCATCGACGGCTCCAACCAGATCGCCCGCGAGGGCCTCGGCCGGCTCGACCGGGGCGGGTCCGGCGTGGTCACCCGGAGCTGACGCCAGGCCCAGAGCCGTTTCGGCGCCGTTTCGGCGTCTCTCTCGGCATCCCTCTCCGGCGCCCTTCCCGCCGCCGTCCGTGACATCTGCGTGGCTTCCCATCCCCGTGGCTTCCGCCGCAGGGGAGCCCTTTCGTCCTCGTCGCCCCGCCCCCTTCGACGGCAATCCTGAGGGCGGTCCCGCAGGCCCGCGGCACATCGGCCCGTCTCCTCCCGACACGACAGGTCGCCGGTTCTACCCGGGCCACAAGACGCGAAAGGCCGGCAGCGGATCACCGCTGCCGGCCTTTCCTGTTTCTGCAGGTCTTTAACCGTGGGGCCTTGCCCTCAGCGCAGCGACACCACCGGCAGCACGACAATGGCGGGTCCCTCGAACCGGTCGGGACGCGGCATCGCGGCTTCGCGCGCCGAGGCGCCAAAGCGGTTGGCATAGACACGGCCGCCCGGCGCCATCAGCAGTTCCAGCCGCCGCTGGTTGGGATGCTGGAGCTGGGCGAAGGTCCGGGTACGGGTGTTGGTGAGGCCCGAAAGGATTTCGGGAAGCGCGGTCCGGTCGGGAAGCGCGGCAAAGCGCGCCAGCGGATCGCGGATCACCGGCTCCGGCAGGCGTCCGGACACCGAGGCCTGGCGGGTCGCCGGAGCGGGAGCGGCGGCGCGCGACGGCGCCACGGTGGAATTGCCGCCCGATGCGCTCGCGGACGCGGTTGCCGGTGCATAGGCGAGGGTCGCGGCGGTGAGGTCCGTCTGCGGCTTGCGGCCGGGTGCCGCGCCGGTGGCGGCGGCGATGGCCGCGACCCCGTCCGTCGGGGCCGGTCGCGGCAGCGCGGCGGCGAGCGCGGTTCCGGTCGCGGCCTCGATCGGACCCTGGCGCAGTTCCGCCGGCTTGGCGGGCGGCGCGATGGCGGCAACGGTGATCGGGGCCTGTGCCGCCGGCGCCGCATCCTCGCGCGCGGCGACGGCTGCAGACGGC